>DASYHQ010000061.1 GCA_035998445.1 Tepidisphaeraceae bacterium
CCCCCCTTGGGGTGCGCCGCGTGGGACGGCAACAGCGTCCGCACGTCCTCCCACACCACGTCGGGCAACAGCTCCTTCATCATGACCTCCGTGTCGTTCCACAATGGTAGGCACGCACCGGTTGTGAAACAGGCTCTAAGCAACCAGGCCAGTTCGTTTGGTGGTGTCGCGCTCTGGTCCCTCTCCCGGTACTCCGGGAGAGGTTAGGTGAGGGTGATTTCGAACTGCTGACGACAATGGAGAGAACAGATCACCCTCACCCAGCCTCTCCCGGAGTACCGGGAGAGGGGCCGGACCGTCACCTGGCAAACCGTAGCACGCGGACCAACCGCAACGGCGTTTCTTCGATCAATCTCCAGCGGGCGCGCAATTCACGCTCGGTCCGATCGTCCGGATCGGAAAACGCCTCGTGTGACAAAATCAGCACGATCTCATCCCAATTGCCCGAATCCATTTTGGCTCGCAGCGTGGCAAGGTCCGCGTCGGAGGTGACGCGCCGAATGGTCTTGGGTGGATCGAGGTCGAAGAACCCCGCGGGCGTGCCGGTGCGCGGCTCCGGTGGGCGCGAAGAATCGTGGGCGGCGTAATAGGCGAAGGGCAGTTCCCCCTCATTGGCCGTGAAGACGATCAACCGCCGCGGCGGGGGTGGCAACTGCGCCACGGTTGCGTACGCGCCGCGCCAATCTTCCTTGCGCGATTCCAACGACAACGCCGCGGTAGATACAGCCCCTAAGAGCAGTAGGGCGGACAGCATCGCGCTCGCGGTCCACCGCAGCGATCGCACGCGGTCGTGATCGATCGCCATCGCCAGCAGGATCGGCATCGCGGCGCTGCTGGCGATGAAGACGCGTTCCATGAAGATCGGCTGGCGCACCTGACTGTAGAGGAAGACGAGGACCACCGGCGCGATCGCGAACGCCGCCACCGCCAGCACGCACCGGCGGTGGGCCGCGTCGCGCGTCGACAGCGCGATCAATAGCAGGCCGAGCACGATCACGCCCACCGCCGTGCCGACTTGGCCCGCCGTCACACCGGTGCCGAACCAGCGCCATGCGAGGCCGGGTGGGGCGTAGACGTCGACGCCGGTGATCGCACTGGTGGTGACGCCCAGGTCGAACAGGTTTGGCCGCGTTGCCCAGAACGTGCCGGTCATCCACTTCATCTGTTGGAGCAACGTCGGCACCCACGGCAAGTACAGCACCACCACGATCCCATTCGCGATCGTGAGATCGATCAGTCGCGAACGCAGCGAGCGCTCGCCCGGCCAACACAGCCACGCGAGGTTCAACCCCACCAGGCAGAACATCATCATGTTGTGCGTGTACAACCCGACGATCACACACGCGACGAACCCGGCGATCGCGCCCCACGACCGCCGGCTGGCCAACGGCACTGTGCAGGCCAACGCCGTCATCGCGAGCAATGCCATTAGCGCGTAGTACCGGGCCTCCTGCGCGTACTGCACCTGCATGAACGAGATCGCCATCAGCAGCCACGCGGCGCCGATCGCCAATCGCGACTGCAGGACGCGGTAGGTGATATAGCCGAACGGCACAAGCGTCAGCGTCGCCGCCAGCGCGGACATTGCCCGCATCGCGGCCGCTGAGTCACCGAAAATCGTTTCCCACCCGCGCAGCAATAGAAAGTAGACCGGCGCCGCCACGTCACCGCGGATCGTGCGCAGCATTTCCGCAGGGGGCAGCGACGCCAGCCACCAGGTCATGCCCTCGTCGAACCAGAGGCTTTCCCGGCCCAGGCCGGTCCAGCGCAGCACGACCGCTACGATCGCGCAGATCGTCACCCAGCCAGTGGTTAGCCGCGCCGCCCGCGTCATCGTGCGGCACACAATACCGACAGGCGATTAAACGTCACGCGGTGGCGCTCGGTGGTGCGAGCATCCGGTTTGCTAACCTTTGCGTGATACAGACGTCATGCTTGTCATAGCCCGTCGCGGAAATCGCGCAGAAGGACGGTGGATCGCTGGTTTTCGGTGGGTCGGAAATATTGCCGTGGTAAAGTCAGCCCTATCAAGGAGACGCACATGATGGGGCTGATCAACGACTGGGTGTACATGCTGGAACGAACGTTCCCAAATCTTGCGGGGGCGAGTACGTTCCTCCTCGGTGCACTGCTGGTAATTGCCGTCTGTGCCGTGATGTACCTGTTCACCCGGCAGAAGGTTCACCTGTTGACGCTAGGCAGCGCCGCGATCTACATGGTTCCGCTCATGCTGAAGCATTGATTATCGGACTGCGTACGAAACGCCACCACAACTAATGGTGGAGCGACGAATGCGACGATGCTATGGACGACGTGGGTAAAGAAAATTTAGGTATATGTTAGGATCGGGTCGATAGCAACCGGCCATGGTCGATGAAGACCGTCGCGCACAGGAGCACGCATCATGATGAACACGATCACCCCCGGCCAAACCAGCATCGCCCAGCCCATCCTTGCGGCGCTGGGGCGTCTGAACCCCGCCCAGCAGCAGGCCGAGCGGGACAAGCGAGAGCAGTTTGACACCCCGGAACTCCGCGGCGCCCTCGAATCGCGTCTTGAAGATCCCGAGCGTTGGGACGGCATGGCGTAAGCCGACGTTCTTCCACTTGTCCGCGCGATACCCACCGGCCTGGTCGCTTGAGCGACCGGGCCAAACGCCCCGGGGGCACTTCCAACGCCTGTTTTGCCCAATCCGTCAGAATAAGCCTGTTTCACCCCGTTCTTTCTCTAATTCCCGACATTTTGGCGTATTCAGTCCTAACGTCCGCACCCAAACGTCGCGTCGGCTCGCGTGTCTTATCCGGTGTGCAGTTCGGCGACGGATGTTACCGATCCAAAGGCACGATATCGAAAAATTGCATATCCGTGGTGCGATTTTTTAGTAACTCGACATCGCGAACCGAATGACAATGACCGATTCGCAGTGCCGCCCGCGCAACACCTTTGAAGGTAGCGCGAGGGAGTACTGCGGTTGGCTTGGAGAAACAGATGAAGATCAGCAAATGGTGTCTTGTCGGATTGTTGACCGCGGCCGTACCGTCGTTGGTGCTGCCGCCGGTTCCCACGTTCGCCGCCGATGAAGCGACGACGCGGGACGCGAAGCCGCGCACGGTCGCGATCTTCGTGAAGAACCGCGCCAAGGAAATCGACGACGACAAGGTCACCGCGCTGGAAGACCTGATCGCGTCGCGGCTGACCGACCAGGGCTTCCAGATCATCAGCCGCGACGACGTGGTCAACGCCTTGAGCAACACGTATCGCACCGGCCCCAACGCCGGCAGCGCGACCGAGCCGGGCGCGATGATGGACGCGGTGCTGTCGAACAACACCTCGGCGTTGCGCCTGGCGCAGAACATGAACGCCGACTACGTGCTGGTCGCGTCGATCACCACGTTCGGCACCGACGTCCGCCGGTTCAATCGCGAGGGGATCAACACGGTCGTCACCGAGTCGACGATGCGCGTCAGCAGTCGGCTGTTGGACGGCGTGGTGGGTGGGTCGCTCACGGGCGACGTGGTCGAGGTGAGCGAGAAGGACATCGCCGACGCCGCCGGTCACACCGAGCGCGACGTGGTCAATGCGCTGCTGAACAAGGCCTCGGTAAAGCTTACCGACTCGCTCGGCGCCAAGGCCGCCAACAACCAGATCGCCGCCGCGCCCGCCGCGGCCAAGCTGGTCGACTTCAGCGTCGAGGCCAGCATGGCCGACCTTGCGATCCCCGAGATCGTGAAGGACGAGCAGGGCAACTACGTCATCCTGCCCAACAAGTACCGCATCGACGCGATGAGCGTCACCGTCGAGATGGACGGCGTGCTGCTGGGTTCCGCCCCGGGCACGTGGCAGGTCGCGCCTGGCCTGCACAAGGTGCGCCTCAGCCGCGAACTGTGCGAGGATCAGGAGACGACCGTCAACGTCGGTCGAAATGGCAGCACGTGGCGGCCCGCGATGAAGTTCAGCGAGGAAGGCCACGCCCGCTGGGCCCAGAACATCGCGTTCCTCGAGGAGATGCGCGACAAGGCCAAGCGCTCCGACGCCGAGATCAAGCAGATCGAGGCGATCGCCAAGATGTTCGAGCAGAGCGGGTTCCGCGTCGACAGCCGATCCGAAATCAAGGCCGACATCAAGGGCGACAGCCTCTGGCCCAAGATCGAGTACAACTCGATCGGCCGCGACGGACGCGATGGTCGGGACGGCCGGGACGTGCGCGAGGAACGGGAAGAGCGCGAGACGCGCGAGCAACGCGAACAGCGCGGGGCCCAGGAACGGGAGGATGCGCGACAGATGGTGCAACCTCCGGCCCCGGTCACGCCCGACGTGAAGCGTTTTGACTAACCTGCACCTTTGGCGTGCCCATATCAGTGGGCACGCCGAGAGCATCGCGAAGCTCGCAGGGGCAACTGCAACGAACAATGCGTCTCCCCACAGCAGGGGAACACGAGGCAACTCATGAACACGTTTAACAAGTCGATCATCGTCAGCCTGTGCGCCACCGTCCTGGCGCTGCCAACAATCGTGAGCGCGCAGGACACCACCAACGCACAAACGCCGCCCGCCGCGCCGGCGCCGAAGGGGCCGGACTCGGTCATCGTCACGCCCGCGACCGTTACCGAATCGCTCGCCGCCGCCAACGCGGCCGAGGGGCGCACGATTCAGATGAAGCGGGTCGCCGAGGCGCTGGACACGCAGCTGCGTTCGGCGCTGGGTGGCACGGGCAAGTACAAGGTGATCGTCGGCAGCAACTTCAAGCAGGTGGTCGACGAGATCACGCGCCAGCGCAACAGCGGCCTGTTCGATTCGGACAACGCCAACTTCCGCGGCATCGGCAGCATGGAACCGCCGAAGTACCAGATCGTGCCGAAGATCGACGACTTCCAGGACATCGCCGAGCAGGCCATGGTGGAAGGGCTCGAACTGACCGCCCGCACGCTGCGCATGTCGCTGGTCGTCAGCATCATCGACGCCACCGGCGCCGAGGTGGAGAATGCGAACATCACGGTCAAGAGCCCGCGCAAGAACACCCGCCGGGTGGAAGGCACCGGGCGCACCGGTGACGCCAGCGACGAACTGCTGATCGCCATGGCGCGCGAGGCCGCGATCAAGGTCGCCGACCGGTTGGTCGACGTCTCCTTCCCGGCCAAGGTCGCGGCGTTCA
This sequence comes from Tepidisphaeraceae bacterium, assembly GCA_035998445.1. Taxonomy (NCBI): domain Bacteria; kingdom Pseudomonadati; phylum Planctomycetota; class Phycisphaerae; order Tepidisphaerales; family Tepidisphaeraceae; species Tepidisphaeraceae bacterium. The sequence goes on from DASYHQ010000061.1 coordinate 5,153, forward strand.
ACGACAAGGAAGTGACGATCAACCGTGGCGACGGCACGAACGTCGCGCCCGGCCAGGTCTACAATGTCTACTTCGTCGGCGATGCCGTCACCGACCCCGACACTGGCGCCGTCCTCGGCAAGGAAGAGACCATGGTCGGCCAGGTGCGCGTCACCAGCGTGATGCCCAAGTTCAGCAAGGCCACTATCCTGACCAACAACGGCATCGACCGGGGTCACGTGCTGCGCCTGCACGAAGAACTGATCGAGGAACCGACGGAATAGCCATGCTGGGTGATTGAGGAATTGGCGCACTGGCGTGGTCGCTTGCGCGACCACGCCAGTGCGCAGTATGCGAACCAGCACTGCGCCATCTTTCAGAAAGGTCCGGAGAGGGCGCAGTCGGCGCATTTTACCTTACGCAATGCTCGTCATCCTGAGAGGGTGTTAATGAACAGTGCCGCGTCCGCTCCGACCGTGGCATGGGCGTCTCGCCCATGCGTGTCATGAGGCCGTAAGACTTGATTAGGGCCCGCGGCCTGATCGGCGCAGTCGCCAGCAAATGGAATTTCCCGTTCCAGTCCACAGGCATGGGCGAGACGCCCATGCCACGTGAAACGCGGACGCGAGCGCGTTCTTTACACCTCCGTGGTACTCCGAAAGATCTCTTCCGTCCCGCGACGAAGACGAAGAGATCCTTCGGAGTACCTCAGGATGACGGGTTCGCTGGGGGTTGTGGAAATTACATACGCGCCGCGCAGTCTTGATGGTCGTCCTTCTTCAAACCCGCTCGTTGAATTTCTCGTATCAATCCAGACGATACCGGTAGTCGGGGGCCCACGGAGCACGCACGCTTGAATCAGTCGGTCGTCAGCACACGAAAGAGCATCGTCCGCCGCGCCGTTGGCGTGGTGGTGATGTCGTTGCTGGGGCTGACGGGCTGCCAGACCAATTGGCACCAGAACTCGCACGAGTTCCTCGTGCCCTACGAGAACGGCAACTTCCAGCAGGCTGCCAAGGTGGTGACGACCCACGCCAAGAATGGCGTGGCGCACGACAAGGTGTTGCTGCATTTGGAGGAAGGCGCCATCCAACGCGCCGCCGGCAACCTGCAGCAAAGCAACGCCGCGTTCGACGCGGTCGACATGCTGGTCGGCGATTACGAGCAATGGCCGACCGTTCGCCTGAGCGAAGAGACCGCCATCGCGTTCACCACCGTGCGCAACGCGAACTATCGCGGCACGCTGACCGACCTGGTCTTCATGAACGCCTATCGTGCGCTGAACGCGATGGAAATGGGCAACGCGGAACTGGCGCGCGTGGCGCTCGTGCGGGCGGCGTTCGTGCAAGGGGACATCGCGGCCAAGTATCAGTCGGAACTGAACCGCGCGCAGGCGAAGCTCGACCAGCAGCGCAAGAGCAAGGACTACGACGCCGACCGGACGTTGAACGCCAAGGATGCCAGCGGCCTGAACATTCAGCAGCGCATCTCCGCCAGTTCCGGCCTGAACGAGCTGCAACCGTACGCCGACTACATGGGCCCATGGGCCGACTACCTGCAGGGCATCTTCTTCCTGGCCAAGGGAAGCGACGCATCGGACCGCGACCGGGCCCGCGTCGCCTTTCGGCGGGCCGCGGGCATGCTGCCCGGCAACGCCTACGTGGCGCAGGACGTCGCCGAGGCCGAACGCGTGAGCGAGGGTGGCCAGCGGTCGCCGATGACGTACGTCTTATTTGAAACGGGCCTGGCACCCCTGCGCGATCAGGTGCAAATCCCGTTGCCGCTGTTTCTGTTCGCCGCCCGCGCGCCGAGCATCGTGGTCGCGTTCCCGGTTCTGTTGGAGCGGGGCGGGCACGTTTCGTCGCTGAGCGTGTCGGCCGGGGGTGGCACGTTTCGCACGGAAATCGTCTGCGACGTCGACCGCGTGGTGAAGCAGGAGTTTAAGAACAACCTGTCGACCACGATCACCCGCATGGTCATCGCCGCCGTCACCAAGGCCGTGCTGGACGCGGCCACGCAGCAGGCGCTAAAGGATCAGGACCCGTCGGTGCAGGCGGTGGCCAGCCTGGGCATGCTGTTCTACCAGATCGCGTTCAACCAGGCCGACCTGCGCACGTGGAAGACATTGCCCAAACAATTTCAGGTGGCGCGTGTCCCTACTCCCAGCGACCGCGCGCTTACGCTGCACCTGTCCGACGGCGGGGGCAGCATTCCCGTGCAGCTGCCCGAGGGGCAGGTGAACGTGGTGTACGTGAAATCGGTGCGGGCCGGCGTGCGGCCAACGGTGCGCACGTTCATGCTGCGATAGCCGTTTCACCGAAGATGTACCAAGACCTCAGGAGCGAACCCGACTATGTTACGACACACACTCAACGTATCCCTGTTATCGGCCGTCGTGCTGATCGGCGGCTTTGGCTGCAAGTCGGTCAACACGACCGAACGCGCCCAGCCCACCTATGAAGCCGACCGCATCAAGGCCAAGAACGTCGTCACCGACGGCTACGCCCGCGACTACGCCAAGGTGCTCGACGTGCGCCAGTCGACCGTGTCGGGCGACATCATGAAGGTGCAGGTGGAGGTGCGCAACGACAACCTGCGCCCCGGCAATCTCGACTACAAGTTCGAGTGGTTCGACGAGAGCGGCATGATCGTCAACTCGCCGTCCAGCACGTGGCAGGCGCTGGAGATCCTGAAGGGCGAGACGAAGTCGCTGTCCAGCGTCGCGCCCAACTCGCGTGCCAAGGACTTCCGACTGAAGATCGAACGCCGGCGCCGGAACTAGTGGCGAGAAGCCGCTGATCCCCGTCATCCTGAGGTACTCCGAAGGATCTCTCCGCCTTTCCGTGGCATGGGCGTCTCGCCCATGCGTGTGGATTGAAACGGAGAGTAAAATTCATTGGCTGCTGCGCCGGCCGAGCGGTAGCTACAAAATTGAATCGCTTGGCCGAACAGCGAGCATGGGCGAGACGCCCATGCCACGGCCGGAGCAAACGCGGCTTTGTTCCTCCACGTCCTCTTAGGAAGACGCGAGTTCCCGTATGATATTTTCAGTACACGTAGAAGAAGAAGGCAGACTTATGACCAACATCCTCTCAACCAAGTTTCTCTCCCTCGGCGTCGCCAGCGCGCTCCTCGTCGCGCTCAACGTCGGCTGTGCCGATACGTCGGCGCGGCGCATCGAGACCGGCGGGCCCAACTCGATCACCACGGTCGACCAGATCGACGACCAAGATTGGGCCGAGGCCGCCAACACGCTCGTGGCCTCCATCGTCGATCAAGGCGAGATCACCGGTGGGCCCGGCGGGCGCAAGAAGCGGTTGGCGATCCGCAGGTTCGTCAACAACACCAGCCAGATGGTCGACGTGGACCTGCTGATCCGCCAGGTGCGCATCGGCCTGAACAAGACCGGCAAGGTCGTGACGATCGTGGAGGACGCCGAATCGCAGATGAACACCGGCGAGGTGCTCACGCCCGACTATCGCCTGGAAGGCAAGATGATCGAGAACCGCGCCCGCGCGGGGAACATCAAGCAGTCGACCTTCTACTTCCAGATGGGCCTCTACAACCAGGCGGGCGAAATGGTCTGGGAAGACCAGGTGCCGATCACGAAGGCCGGAAGCCGGAACTCGGTGGGGCTGTAGTCGTAAGGACGAACTTGAAACGTAGGGGCAGGCCTCCGTGCCTGCCCTTTTTTTGTTGCGCGGACGCCAGAAGCGGTTGAGGGCAGGCACGGAGGCCTGCCCCTACGGGAGGAATCACTCCTCCTCCACGTGCGGCTTGTACTGCGACACCACCTGCTGCTGCACCTGGGATGGCACGGCGTCGTAGTGGCTTAATTCCATCGCGAAGGAACCGCGGCCGCCGGTGACGCTTTTCAGCTGCGAGCCGTACTGCATCACCTCGCCCAGCGGCGCTTGGGCCGATACGACCGCCATCGCGCCCGTCGCGACGTCGGTCGAGTGGATCCGACCGCGCTTGGACGACAGGTCGCCGGTGATGGCGCCGACGGTCGTTTCCGGCACGGTCACCTCCATGTTCACCACCGGTTCGAGCAGCACCGGGTGCGCCTTGGCGAACGCCTCCTTGAACGCCATCCGGCCGGCGGTCTTGAAGGCGATCTCCTTGCTGTCGACGGGGTGGTGCTTGCCGTCCGTGACCACCACGCGCACGTCCTGCACCGGGTAGCCGGCCATCACGCCCTGGTCGATCACCTCGCGCACGCCTTTCTCGATCGCGGGGATGAACTGGCCGGGAATGCTGCCGCCGAACGTTTCGTCGATAAACTCAAAGCCCGTGCCGCGCGGCAGCGGCTCGACGCGCAAATACACCTCGGCGAACTGCCCCGCGCCACCGCTCTGCTTCTTGTGCCGATAGTGCCCCTCGGCCGGCGCCGACACCGTTTCGCGGTAGGCGATCTTCGGTGGCTTCGTGTCGACGTGCAGCCCGCGGGCGGTGAGCTTTTCGAGCACGAAGCGCAGGTGCATCTCGCCGACGCCGTTGATCACGATCTCGTGCGTCTGACGGTCGGTGTGCCACTTGAAGGTGGGGTCTTCCTCGGCCATGCGTGAGAGCACGGTGGAGATCTTCTGCTCGTCGCCGCGCGCCTTGGGCGTGATGGCCAGGCCGAACATGGGGGCGGGAAAGGTCAGCGGGCGCAGGTGGACGCTGTCGAGCGCGTGGTCGTCGTGCAGGACATCGTTGAGGTGGATGTCCTCGATCTTCGCCACGCCACCGATGTCGCCGGCGATGATCTCGTTGGCCTCGCGGTGCTCCTTGCCCTGCAGGTGGAAGACGTGGCCGAGCTTGATGCTCTTTTTGTTGTAGCCGATGTAGACGTGCGACTGGCCGGTGGCACGGCCCTGATGTACGCGGAAAATGGCCAGCTTGCCGACGAACGGGTCGTTGGTGACCTTGAACACGTGCGCCAGCAGCGGTTTGGTTGGGTCGTTCCAGTAGTCGAACGGTACCTCATCCTGCGGCGACCCCGCACGATCGCCGCCGCGATAGCTGAGGAACGGGCGCAGGTTGCCTTCTTCCGGGCTGGGGAAGTGCCGCGCGATCGAGTCGAGCAGCTCGGCGATGCCGACGTTGTTCTTCGCATCGGTAAACAGCACGGGCACGACGTGCGCCTCGTCCATGGCACGCTCGAACGGCGCGTGCAGCGCGTCGTAGTTGGGCTCCTCGCCGCCGAGGTAGCTTTCCATGAGATCCTCGTCCATCTCGACGATCTGATCGATGATGGCCGAATGCGCGGTCGCGACCGGTCCCAGGTCGCTGTCGCCGGCCTTGTTCAGCAGGCACTCGACGAGTTGCGTACGATTGGCCGCCGGCAGGTTGATGGGCAGGCATTCGCTGCCGAAGGTGGTGCGGATGTCGATCAGCAGGGCGTGAAGCTGGTCGGGATCGGTCGCGAGGTCGATCTTGTTGATGATGATGGCGCGCGGCAGGTTACGTTCGCGCGCGGCCTCCATAAGCCTGCGGGTGACGATGTCGATGCCGGCGGCGGCGCTGATGACGACGGCGACCGTCTCCACCGCGGGCAGACAGGCGATGGCTTGGCCGATGAGGTCGGGCGAGCCGGGGGTGTCGATCAGGTTGATGCGCGTGCCGGCATGGTCGGCGTGAAGCACGGCGGCGTAGATCGAGTGCTTGTGCTCCTTCTCTTCCCGCTCGAAGTCGCTGTAACTGGTGCCGTCGGTGACGCACCCCTTGCGCGTCACGATGCCGCTGGCCAGCAGCATGGCGTCGACGAGCGTGGTCTTGCCACTGCCGGCCCCGCCGGCGATGAGGAGGTTTCGGATATCTGCGGTGGTGTAGCTGAGCATGCGCCGTCTCCCGTGTGCACGAAAAACATCGACATGGCGGCCCCGCGATAGACGTGGAAACGATGGGGGCCGTCGGAACGACGTAAGCGTACAACGGTGGTGCGAGCCAGGGCAAGCGAAAGGTTACGTCGTCGTCGTCGGACGTGGAGGGACCCGATGCCTGGGAAACGCGTTCTAGATGCGGATCATTGAATCGACGAGCGCCTGCACCGCGACAGTCGCGTGGCGCACGTCGAAGGTTTGGCCTTCGATCAGCACGTGATCGCGCGCGTCGTTCGCCTGCGTGATCCACACCGTCCCGCGCACGCAGCGGATCTGGCGCACGCCGCGGGTGACGGTCCAAGCCGATCCGGTGCTCAGGCAGACGAACGAACAAGGCACGGCCTCCTGCGGCACGTCGCAGGCGGCGGGGCAGTCGAAGCGCGGTTGGTGGGGCGCCTTGGTCATACGAACACTATGACCCGGATCCGCCTTGCAGAACAGATGTAGGGCAGCACAATTGGCACCATAACAGTTGCGCGGTGGATGAACTGTACCTATCGGGATTCTGTGCCACTGTGATGGTGATTCCGACGGCCGTATCAGCGATCTTCATGGCACGATCGCAAAGTCCATCTTCACGGTGACGATCATGCCCACAGCAACGGCAGACAATCTCTACGAACAGACGGCGGCATACATCACGACGCTCATTGATGGTGGCACGCTGCGCGCCGGTGACCGCTTGCCCTCAGTGCGCAAGCTGAGCACGCAGCGTGGCGTCAGCATCGCTACGGTGCTCACCGCCTATCGCCTGCTGGAAGATGCCGGCCGCATTAAAGCGCGGCCGCAGAGCGGGTACTACGTCGCGCCGCGCGCATCGGGCGTGGCATCCGAACCGGGCATGTCGCAGCCGCGCGCCAAGGCGGGGCCGGTGAGCATTAGCGACCTGGTGCTGAAGTTCCTGCAGGAGAGCAAGGCGCCGGAAACCGTGGGCTTGGGCGCAGCCGTCAGTGGGTGCGATTTGCTGCCCACGCGCAAGATCAACCGCATGGCCGCCAGCATCGCCCGGCGAATGCCGCGGGCCGCCAGTGGGTATGACATGCCCCCCGGCTGCCCGGCCCTGCGCATGCAGCTGGCCCGCCGGGCCGTCGAGTTCGGCTGCGCGCTGTCGCCCGACGACATCCTGACCACCTGCGGCAGCCAGGAGGCGCTCTCGATCTGCCTGCGCGCCATCGCCAGGCCCGGCGGCACCGTCGCGATCGAATCGCCGACGTACTACGGCGTCCTTCAGACCATCGAGATGACCGGCCTGAAGGCGCTCGAACTGCCCACCTGCCCGCGCGAGGGCGTCAGTCTCGACGCGCTGCAGTTCGCGCTCGACCAGGGCGCCGTGCAGTCCTGCCTGTTCGTGCCGAACTTTCACAACCCGCTGGGCTTCTGCACCAGCGAGTCGCACAAGCGCAAGCTCGTGAAGATGCTGGCCGAGCGCGACGTGCCGCTCATCGAGGACGACATCTACGGCGACCTGCCGTTCGACAACAAGCGGCCCAAGGCCTGCAAGGCGTTCGACGAGAAGGGCCTCGTGCTCTACTGCTCCAGCTTCAGCAAGACGCTGGCGGCCGGGTTCCGCGTAGGGTGGTGCGCGCCAGGACGGTACTACGACGAGGTGGTGCGCCTCAAGCTCTTCACCAGCCTTGCCACGCCCACGCTCGCGCAGCTGACGATCGCCGAGTTCATGGCCACCGGTGGCTACGAGCACCACCTGCGCACCGTGCGCCGGCAGTATCAGAAGCAGGTCGCGCGGCTGTCGCAGCTGGTCAGCGAACACTTCCCCAAGGGCACCAAGATCACCCGGCCCGCAGGCGGGTTCGTCATCTGGGTGCAGATGCCGGCCCAGATCGATTCGATGGAACTGCACGACCGCGCCATGACCAAGGGCATCAGCATCGCGCCGGGCATCATCTTTTCGCCAAAGCAGAAGTACCGGAACTTCATTCGCCTGAACGCGGGGTTAGACTGGTCCGATCGCGTCGACTGGGCCGTTGCGAAGGTGGGCGAGATCGCTCACGAACTGCTGACCGAGGCATCGGCCGATGCGCGGCGTTCCAGTTAGTCGCGGCGCGGGTAAGATGCCAGCCGCAGTTTCGCACGCGCAGGAGCCCGACATGATCTTCCCAGGCAACCGTAAGGCCGCGCTCAGCATCACCTTCGATGACGCGCGCCCCAGTCAGCCCGACAATGGCTTCCCCATCCTCGACCGCCACGGCGTTCGCGCCACGTTCTACATCAGCACCTGGCTGATGGAAGAACGCCTCGACCGCTGGCACCAGGCCGTGGCGGCGGGGCACGAGATCGGCAACCACACGATGAGCCACCCGTGCAGCTTCAACTTTCCGTTCTCGCGGAAGAACGGCTTAGAGACCTATACGTTGGATCGCATGGCCAAAGAATTGGACGACGCCACCGCCGCCATCCAGCAACTGGTCGGCGTCACACCGACCACGTTCGCTTACCCGTGCGGCCAGTCGTTCGTGGGCATGGGCACCGAACGGCGCAGCTACGTGCCGCTGGTGGCCGAGCGGTTCACGATTGGCCGAACGTATCGCGTGGAATGGTCCAATCATCCCGATCTGTGCGACTTGGCCGCCGTGGGATCGACCGGGATTGATAAGCTGACTTGGCCGCAGGTGAAGGCCATCGTTGATCAGACGATCGACTCGGGCAGTTGGGGCATCCTTGCCGCCCATGATGTAGGAACGAACGACCGCCTGAGCCTGGATACCGACGTGTTGGACGCGCTGCTGCAGTACGTGCGCGAGCGCGAGGCCGACCTCTGGACCGACACGGTGGCCGCGGTGGGTGCCCACGTGCGCACGGCCCGTGCCGCGACGGCTTCGCCCGCAGTGCACCACTGAGACGCAATGGCCGACGGAACCCCTTCAACACGAACGATGCCAGCATTCACCGTCCGCACCGCAACGGCGGATGAGATTATCGACCTGCGGCATCGCATGCTGCGGCAGGGATTGCCGCGCGAGGCTGCCAAATTCGAGATCGACGCCAACCCGCATACCCTTCACGCCGCGGCTTTAGCGAGTGATGTCGTCGTCGGCTGCGCCACCTTCACGCCGTGCCCGCTGGACACCGAGCCCGCATGGCAACTGCGTGGCATGGCGGTCGACGGCGCCTGGCAGAACGCCGGCCTCGGCCGGGCGGTGCTGGCGTTCATGGAAGGGCAGCTCCGCGACCGCAGCGTTACCCTGCTCTGGTGCAACGCCCGCACGCCTGCGGTGCCGTTCTACCAGCGCCAGGGTTGGCGCGTGATCTCGGACGAATTCCACATCCCCACGGCCGGGCCGCACTTTCGCATGCGAAAGGATTTGTGAGGCAGAGTCGCTCAAGATTGGCGAGGCGTTCGTCCGATAAACAGAACATGCTCTCATTCGACCCGCTCGTCGCGAACCCTGGCCGCCTGTCGATCCTCACCGCGCTGGCGGTCGACGAACGGCAGGAGTTCGTCGCGCTTCGCCAGCGCACCCGCCTGACCGACGGCAACCTCGCCAGCCACGCCAAGCGCCTGCAGACCGCCGGCCTGGTGACGGTCGACAAGAGCTTCCGCGCCGGCAAGCCCGTGACGTGCTACTGCCTGACGCCGGATGGGCGTAGGGCGCTGGAAGTCCACGCCCGCCGGGTATTGGCCGCGATCAGCCACCGACGCATCGTGCCCCAGCCGGTCGAGACGCAGAATCTGGCGGCGTAATTGGTTCGTACGGATTCGGGAATTGAATAACGATACCGGCCCGGTTGCTTGAGCGACTGGGCCGGTGTCGTTTGTTTACGTTGGTTCATGCCGGTGGCGCGTCTCGCCGACCATGTCATCCTGATGGGAGCCTGAAGGCTAGCGGATTGAATCTTGTCGCATGGCGCTCACTTGTCATCCCGAAGGGAGCGGTAGCGACCTGAGGGATCTCGAACCACGGAAGGTTCTCGGCCTTGGGAGATCCCTCCCGTCGCCTTAGGCTCCGCTCGGGATGACATGGATTGTCATTCCCGCGGCGTTGCCCGTCATTCGAAAGGCACCCTCGCCTAACCTCTCCCGGAGAACCGGGAGAGGGACCGGAGTGGAAATATTCCACTGACTACCACATCCGCGCGTGGCGCTTACGCATTGGGCGTTTCGTCTCCCCGCTCACCAGTGCCGCGATCGCCAGTCCCGCGCCGGCCATTAATGCGCCGGACAGGAACGGGTGCATCTCGGCCTTGTTGTAGAAGCTCATCTTGGCGACGTGGCCGTCGTACTCGCCGCGTTCGGTCAGGTCGTTGCTCGGGCGGTCCAGCGCGTGTTGCGACCGGTCGCGCGGTGGCCGGCCGCTGTGCTGTTGCTTGAACATGGCCTTCTCCATGAACCGATCCGTCAACCGCGGCGCCCAGCTGCCCATGGCTGAGATCATCTTTCCACCGGCGCCGGCGAACAGGTCGCGCACCGGGTGCGTGGCGGCATACAAGATCGTCTCGGCGACCACGCCCGGCGCGTAGACCGGGGGTGGGTTCGTCGGCGCTTCCGACAGGTAGTTCTTCGCGTTCCGCGTGTACGGCGTATCGATGGCGGCGGGCTTGATCAGGGTCACCGAGATCGGCGCGCCCGCCTCTTCGATCTCCATGCGCAGCGCATCGGTGAACCCCTTCACCGCATGCTTGCTCGCGCAGTACATGCCCTGCAGCGGGATCGCACGATCGCTGAGCGTGCTGCCGATGTTGATGATCGCGCCACCGCCGCCGCGGTTGCGCAAATGCTCCATCGCCACCAGCGATCCGTTCACCACGCCCCAGAAGTTCGTGTCGAACAGTCGGCGGAACTCGTCCATCGGCACCTGGTCCAACCGGCCGTAGATCGAGACGCCGGCGTTGTTCACCCAGGTGTCGAAGCCACCGAACCGTTCGATCGCCACCTGGGCGACCGTCCGCAGTTCGCCCTCGTCGGCCACGTCGACCGCGACGTGGGTCGCGGTGCCGCCACTACCGTTGATCTCCTCGACCAGCTGCTGCAGCGCATCGTCACTGCGAGCCGCCAGCACCAGCTTCGCCCCGGCCTTCGCCGCCGCGCGGGCCGTGCTGAGTCCGATGCCGCTCGAGGCGCCGGTGATGACCATCGTTTGCTGCGCGAGGGGTTTCAGTATCGGGGTCATGAGTAAATTCCTTTCTCAAGATGAAGGCGCGTTCCAATCCGGAACCTATCGAACAGCAAGATTGGGACCAACCAAGCTCGCAACGCGACCGGCATCACACCGAGAAGCAGACTCGACAGGTTCATCGCCGTTAAACGGACCGTTGCGCGTTCGCATCACTTCACCAGCGCGTCGAACAAAGAAAAATCGGTGTATTCATCCTCGATTCGTCCCACAAATCCAGCCATTTCCGTTGCCCATCACGTGATTCTGACGCCCCGTGCGCAACACCTCCGGCAGGTTGTGATGACACCCAAACAACAACAACCCGGAGCAAGCATGATCCCAGACCCAAAGGTCCTCCAACAACGTCTGCGCGACGGCACCCAGCGGCTGCTCGCGATTGACGGCCCGCGGTATCGGCGGTTGTGGGCGTACTACCGCAACCCGATGCGCGTGGTCGCCGTCGACGCCGACGACAACGGTTCGCATCGCCCGTACCGGCAAGCGCAGGAGTGGGGCCTGCCGTCGCGCATCACCGGCGTGCGTAGCGCGACCGATCCCGATCAATCGCAGCAGGTTGACGGCGTGGCACGCAAGGAAGTCGTGGTCGAGAACGACATCGGCTGGCGCGTCGACACCATGGTCGACTCGCTGTTCGGCAAGCCGCTGGGCATCTCGTCGCTGGCGCCCGACCCGAATCGTCGCCAGATGATCAGCGAGCTGCTGCGCCTCATCGTGGCGCAGAACGGGGGCGTGTCGTTCCTGCAGCAGATCGCGCTGCTGGGCGGGGTGTACGGCTTCGTCGACGTGCTGGTGAAGCTCGACCGCACGCAGAAGATCCCGGCCGACGCGCTGGCGGCACTGTCGATGTGCGGCACAGGCGACCTGGGGCACGGCACCACGTGCGACGATCGCGCAACCAACGAATCTCCTGCCGCGGACGCGCCGTCGTCCGCATCGGCTGACTCGTCCACCATCACGCCGGTGGACGAGCCGGCGCCCGCCACCACGCTGCCCGTCACGGGGCTCGCGACGGTTGTCGACGATGCTGCTTCCGATGCGGCCCGGCACGCGACCCAAGCGGTGTCGCCCGATGTGCTGATGCACATCGCCCGGGTCATTCGGCTGGAGATCGTCGAACCGGCGCGGGCCCTGCCCGTCTTAGCCGACACGGACGTGCGCGTGGTGCAGGCGTACGCACAGGCGTACCACGCGCCGCGCATCACGACGGATAAACCGCAGCGGGCGTACAAGGCGCGCTGGATTGATCGCGTGAAGCGGTCGGCCGTCGGGCTGATGGGCGCACGCGACCCGCAGGACGCGCCACCCGCGGTGGGGGATGAGCAGGACGCGTTGATCATCGACCTGATCACGCCGACGCACTGGCAGCGGTACGAGGACGAACGGCTGGTGGCGTCGGGCATCAACGCGCTGGGCATCGTGCCACTGGTGCACGTGCAGAACGTGGCCGAGCCGTTCGCATACGAGGGCGCCAGCGACGTCGAACCACTGGTGCCGTTACAGGACGAGCTGAACACGCGCCTGAGCGACCGTGCCAATCGCATCACGCTGCAGAGCTTCAAGATGTACCTTGGTAAAGGCATCGAGGGATTCGGTGACCTGGCGGTGACGCCCGGGCGGATGTGGTCGACCGACAACATGGACGCCAACGTGATCGAGTTCGGCGGAGACGCCGCCTGCCCCAGCGAGGACGCCCACATCGCCGAGGTGCGCGAGGCGCTGGACAAGACCAGCGGCGTGACCCCGATCGCCGCCGGGGCCATCAAGGGGCGCATCGGACGGCTCACGAGTGCCGCGGCGCTGCGCATCACGCTGCAGGCGCTGCTGAACCGCACGGAGAAGAAGCGCACGACCTACGGCACCGCGATCGAGCGCATGTGCGAGCTGTCGCTCGCGTGGCTCGACGTCGCCGGCATCTTCAAGACCACGCCACAGGAACGCCGCGTCGAGCTGACTTGGCCGAGCCCGATTCCGCAGAACGAATCCGAACTGCTGGAGCAGGCGCAAGCCAAGCTGCGCGTCGGCGTGCCACCGACGACCGTGCTGCGGGAGCTGGGATATTGAGCTCGCCGACGCAGCACACTCCGGTCCCTCTCCCGGTACGCCGGGAGAGGCTAGGTGAGGGTGCCTTTTGTGCTGCCGAGAACCGTCAGCAGTTTGAAATCACCCTCACCTGGCCTCTCCCATGAGTACATGGGAGAGGGACCAGAAGCTCACGATCGCTTGACTGCAACATTCACTTTCTCAGGAGGTTTCCATGCCCAACGCCCCAGAGTCCATCACCGTCGATGCGCCACCCCCGGCCGATCGGCCAGTCGTTCGCGAGGGCGCCGATGCCCACGCGCGGCTGCAACGCCTGGCCAACGAGCTGACCGTGACGCACGATCGGCGGTACCTCATCGAGTACCTGCGTCTGCGGCGCGCCCTGCGCTAGCGGTCGCGGTTGCGTGCAGCAATTTCAACTTTCGATTTCCGAATTCCACCTTACCCACAGGAGATTCCCATGGCATTTACTGGAAAAGCAACGTACACCGCCGGCGCGAACCTGCCCGAGATCGCCGAGGACATTAGCGATTTGGTTGCGCTGGCCAGCCCGCACGAGACGCCATTGTTGGACGCGGTCGGCGACCCGGCGCGCGTGGCGCGGTCGACCGTGCACGAGTGGCTCGAGGACGAGCTGCTGCCCAACACCGATCGCGTGAACGACGCCACCTTCACCAGCGCCACTGCCGACACGAGCTTCGTGGTCGACCATGCCAGCCGGTTCCGCGTCGTCCGCCAGAACGCCGACGCGCTTGCGCGGCTCACCGTCACGCAGGAGCAGCTGTTGCACGAGCTGGAAAGGAAGGGGTCATGAAGAAGGATGAAGTGAGAAGGCTGAGGTCTGAAGGAAAGGCAAGAAGGAACGGGGCCGGCCGCATGCGCACGTCAAGGCGTCTGCTTTCAGCCTTCGTTCTTCACGCGTCGTCCTTGTTGATCACCGGTTGCGTGGCGTACACGCGGACGGAGATCGCGCTGGCGGATCAGGCGCGCAAGGGACTGACGCTGCTGCGCGCGGTGCACGCCGATCATGCGGCGCTGGCGGGGCGGTTGACGGAACTGCAGCGGAAGCAGTTGGACGCCGCGTTCGACACCGACGTGCGCGAGGCGGCGGAACTGTCGCCGGACTGGATCGTCGAACATCGCAAGGCTTACTCGGCCGGGCTAGACGCGTTGGCCCAGCAGCGTGCCGCCAGCACGAGCGCCGCCAGCGCTGCGGCCCGCAACGTGGAGGCCGCCGAGGCGGCGCTGTTGGAACTGCAGCGCCTGCAGAACGCGCGGCTGCGCCTCGAGAAGCACCTTTCACCGGAGCAGAGCAAATGAACACGCTGAACGTTCGCCCGTTGGTCGAGCAGGCGATCTCGAAGGAATGGCCCACCTTCGCCGCCGAGCACCCGCGCCTGGCCGCCATCCTGCACGATGATCTACTGTTGGAATCCGCCGTCGCCAGCTTGCACGACGACCCGGAGTATCAACAGGCCATGGCCCACGCCACCGCCGCGGGGCTGGCGGCGGATGCGCTGGGGGATTTGGTGGGGCGGGTGGTGCACCGGTTCCTGCGCGGTTTGTTGGGCTCGTAATCGAACGCGCGCCAGCGCGACGTCGAACGACTCTATATAGCCGCCGGCTTGCCGGTGGTCTTCTCTTCTGAGACGAAGTCAGAAGACCACCGGCAAGCCGGCGGCTATGTGAGTCCGGGGGGCCAGTCACTACAATGCCCGCCATGAGCAACGCCCCCGAGAAGCCGCAACAAGAGAAGTCCTGGCAGGCCCGCATTGGCGAGGCGACCGACGCCATCGCGCAGCAGTTCGTCGAATCGATGAGCTACGACTGGCGGCTGTACAAGGTCGACATCGCCGGCAGCATCGCCCACGCGACGATGCTGGAAAAGGTCAGCCTGATCACCGCCGCTGACCGCGAAGCGATCTTCGTCGGCCTGAAGGAGATCGAGGCCGAGATCTACAAGGACGGGCCGCGGTGGAAGGGGTTCAAGCCGGAACTGGAAGACATCCACATGTGCGTGGAGAGCGCGCTGACGGAACGCATCGGCGAGCCGGGGCGGAAGCTGCATACCGGGCGGAGTCGAAATGATCAGGTGGCGACCGATTTGGCGATGTGGTTGATCAAGGCGAATGACGATCTGTCTTCGAGCCTGCGATCGCTGTGCCTGACATTCGTTTCGCTGGCCGACAAGTCACCCGACGTCGTGCTTCCCGCGTTCACCCATCTTCAACGAGCGCAACCCATCTCCGCCGGCGCTGAGGCGCTTGCCTGGGCGAGCATGTTTGCTGCGGATCGGTCGCGGCTCGGCACGTTGTTACAGGAAACCATGAAAGAGTGCCCGCTCGGCAGCGGTGCGATCGCAGGGTCATCACTGCCGTTGGCACCGGTGGAAACGGTAGAGGCATTGAACGAGGCCGTTTTTGCAGGAGAAGCCGGCGGGTGGGAGGAGAACGAACGATTCGTACTGTTTGACGGCCCCCCGGGTAACAGCATCGAGCGCACTGCCTCCCGCGACGCGGCCTGCGACTTCGTCTACGCCTGCGCCATGATCGCCCAGCACCTTTCCCGCTGGGCCGAGCAGTGGATCATTTATATGACGACCGAGTTCGGGTTCATCAAGATCGCCGATCGGTATACGACCAGCAGTTCGATGATGCCGCAGAAGCGGAACCCGGACATGCTCGAGCTGATCCGCGGGCGGTGCGGCAACGTCTACGGCGATCTGTTCGCGCTCATGACGATCCTGAAGGGCCTGCCCATCGGCTACAACCGCGATCTGCAGGAGGACAAGCGCATCGTCTTCCGCGCCTACGACACCGTCAGCCAGTGCCTCACCATGGCGGCGGCCATTGTGAACAGCGCATCGTTCGACAAGGAACGCATCGAGCCCACGCTCGACAAGGGGTTCCTCGATGCGACGTCGCTCGCGGAGTACCTCGTGACGAAGGGCATCCCGTTCCGCACGGCCCACCACATCGTCGGCACGCTCGTGGCGCGGTGCGAGAAGGAAGGCAAGCACGCGCTGGGGCAGCTGTCGGTTGAGGCGTTCAACGAGGTGATCGAATCGACCAAGAGCGACGCGCGCGTGACGGACGACGTCTACACCTGCCTGGGTGCCGCCAACGTCGTCAAACGCTACCAAAGCGCCGGCGCAGCAGGGGGCAAGCCGTTCGAGGATCAGTTGAAGGCATGGAAGGAACGGCTCGGGGTGTAAGAACAGGGCCACGCACGCGACAATTTGCTTCAGCCCCGCCCTGGCATCTTCGACGCGGTGGCGACCCGTTTTCGGTTTTGTTGTATTGAGTATCGCTCCGCACCGACTAACCCTTCTGTCGTGTGAACTGTCCATTCAGTTGGTCGCTAGAAAGAGGTACGCATGTTCGGCAGGATGTTTATTGCGGTCGTGATGATGACGGTTTCACCACTGGTGCAGGCAAACGAGATCGCGTTCGAACTGGCGGCCCACCAGCGGCTGGATTGGGATGGGAAGGTGACCGACGCGAAGATCGAACGCAACTCGCACGGCGAAACCGACGAGAAACCGATTGGCATCGAGTTCAGCGTCATCCCCACGCGCCCGATGTCGGTCGCCACGTGGAACAACGCCGTCACCGGCGGGGTCGAACAGCGCCTCTGGGCGCGCATCGAGCACCCCATTCCCGTCCTGCGGGCTGCCCACGTGCGGTTCTACGACGGGGCGCCCGACCTGAACGCGCTCGCGGTGGATATCGTGCAGAAGGACGAGCACGAGGTCGAGGTGACGGCCGACAAGCCCATCGCGATCATCGGCGATGGCCAAGGGCGCGTCGTGATGATGACGTTCAGCAAGATCGAAATCCCGCAAGACCAGCCCGATCAGTGGCGGCTCGCGGGCACAATGAAGCCGATCACGCTCGTCGACCACATCGCCGACCCCGTCGCCGACCGCGGTCGGGCCGTGCTGGCGAAGGAGCCGCTCAAACTGGAGGGCTCGCTCATCTTCGGCCAGCGCGAAGACATGATGAAGCCGACGACGCTCTTCTCGCTGAACCTGGCCGGTGACGTGAACGCCAGTAAGCCGGACGTATTGGCGCGCGACATCACCGAGGGCCGCGTGGCGGACAACGGCACGGTCGTCGACCGCGTGGACATGCGCGTGCTGCGCGTCACCGATGCCAGCGGGAAGAAGCTGATCGAGCTTACCCAGGAGGACGAGATCGCCGAGTTCAACGTCGCGCGTGACGGCCGGTCGATCGTGCTGACGACAACGCTGCGGAAGGACCCGACCGACGACTGGTCGCCGCGCGATGTCGCGACGCTGATCTACTCGATCGACGGTCAACAGATCGCGAGGTTCTGGGCCTACGATGATGCGGCGTTCATGCCCGATGGGAACCTGCTGCTGACCGGAAAATGGTCGGACGACGGCCTGTTCATCGGCAACGTGAAGTCGGGCGAGGTGACGCGCATCGATCTGCGCGATGCCCCGAAGAACGAGGAGGAACGCGCCCCCGACTGGTGGGCGCGATCGCCCACGGTGTCGCCGGACGGCAAGCGCGTGGCGTACGTGTCGGGTCGCGGCGTGTACGTGGTGGGCACCGATGGCACGGGCTGGGCGCCCGTGTGGACGACCACGGGCGATCCCGAGCCGCAATCGGTGCCGGTCTTCTCGCCCGACGGCAAGTACATCGCGATGGTCGTAACGCCGTTGAACGTGATGACCGGGCCGGGCGAGGTCGTCGTGTTCGATGTGAACGCTCACGTTCGCCAGCACTTGCCGGCCAGTAAGGGCGTTGCCAACTCGGACATCCCGTTGACCTGGCGGCCGTAGTTTGGATTTCGGCCGCGGCCGACAGGATCGGGAGACGTGTCGGCGAACGACGGGACTGGGATCCGGCCGTGGCATGGGCGTCTCGCCCATGCTCGTTGTGAGGCCAAGAGATTTAATTGGTGGATGCCGCTCGGTCGGCGCAGCGGCCAATCAATCCCGTTTCCCGTTCCAGTCCAAACGCATGGACGAGGACGCCCATGCCACGATAAAAGCGACCGCGGGCGTGTGTTGTCACACGCCCGCGGCAGGATGATCGAACTGTCGTGGGCGGCCGTTGTGCGAACGGCCGAGTGCCGACGGGTCCGTTACTTACTCTCGATCCCCAGCAGTTCCACGTCGAACACCAGCGTGGCGTTCGGCGGGATGGGGCCTTGGCCACTGGCGCCGTAGCCGAGGGCCGGGGGAATGACGAGCTTGGCCTTGCCGCCGACCTTCATGAGCTGGAGGCCTTCGGTCCAACCGGGGATGACGCCGTTGAGGGGGAAGCTGATCGGCTCGCCGCGGTCGACGGAGCTGTCGAACTTCGTGCCGTCGATGAGCGTGCCGGTGTAGTGGACCTTGACGGTGTCGGTGGGCTTGGGCGAGGCGCCGTCCCCTTCGGTGGTCTTCTCGATCTGCAGGCCAGATGCGGTGGTAGTGACGCCGGGCTTCTTGGCGTTGGCGGCGCGGAAGGCTTCACCCGCCTCGGCGTTGGCGGCGCCCTGGGCCTTGGCGTTGGCCTCGCCTGCGGTGGCGGCCTGTTCCTGCAGGCGCTGCATGGCGGCGCGCAACTGGGGTTCGGGCACGGCGGCGGCCTTGCCACCGACCGAGTCGCGCAGGCCTTCGACGATGCGGTCAACGTCGAGCTTGAAGGGGGCCTGGGCGAGCTGTTGGCCCATGCTGTAGCCAATGCCGTAACTGGCGTCGTTGAGGTCGTTTTTCATGGTCTCTTGGGTGGTGGCGGCCGGGCCGGTCGTGGGCGACGTGGTCGCAGGGGCCTGCGTGGTCGTCTGGCCCATGGCGACGGTCGCGGTGGCGGCCAGGAACAGTACTGCAACGGTGGTCAACGGTCGGCTCATCATCTTCGGCACCTCGTTAGTCCGGCCACGCTAATCGCAGGTGACCTGTGCACGCAACCCCTCAAACTGGAAATTCATCATAGGCCAGGTGCCGTTGCCAGGCGCGAGGTTAGGGGGACGGGCTGATTGAAGTGAGCCCGCCGCGCCGGAGGAGGGGGCGTTCTTGTTTGCTGGTGAAGGGAGTTTTCAGGGAAAGCGAAAATCCCTCGGTCCCGGGTTTGCACGACGCGTGGGAACAAGGAGAGTCGCACATGGCGAAGACGAAACCCGCGGCCACGCAGGCCGAGCGAAACAAGCGGCAGGGCGACCGATGCTGGAAGGGCTACGAGCCCACCCCCGGCAAAAAGCCCGGTACCAAGGGCAGCTGCAAACCCACGGACGCGACGAAAAAGGCCAAATCCAAGTCCAAGAGTAAATCGAAATCGAAGTGACGCGGCTCCCCCTGGCGCGATCCGTGTGACGTAGTTCCCTTCGTCGCTGCGCGGCGGTCTCACTTCAGTGAGCCCGTCTTATCGCCCGCGCCTTGCGTCAACTTCGTCAGCACTTCGTCGACTGTGGCAATCTTGTCTGCCAGATTGGCGAATGCGCCGACATGCTTCAAGTTCGCGTGCCCGCCCCAAAGGCTCAGTAGCACCTTTCCGCTCGCCACGGCCGCCGGCGCGTCCTCGAAGCGGCAGGTGTTGCTCGCGTCACCGTCGTAAAGGCCAAGCGCCGCAGCGGTCTCCATCCAGATGATCGCGTCGTAGCGATTCAGCTCGCGCGCGTGCGTGGTGCCAAGGTCCTGCCAGTACGCCTCGGCTCCTTCCGGCCAGTAGGCGGCGCCGTCGATCGTGCCGCGATCGAGCAGCAGCACCTTCTGTGGATGCTCAGCCGCGGTGCGGTTTTCTTGTTCGACTTGGAGTCGGTAAATCTGCCGCTGCACGTCGCGCCGGCCGGGCAGGTCCAGCTTGTCCCAGCGCGTCTGCAGGCGGTCGTACACCTGCGTGGCCGCCTCTGGCACGCGCACGAAGCGATCGGGGTGGGCCGTCGCGAGATGGCTTGAGATGACCGATTTTCCCGCGCCGGGGCCACCCGTTAACACGATGCGTTGCACGATCGGTGTCGCGGGGGTCATCTGGGGCGCACTATAACGACATGCCCCTGGTCGCTAAAGCGACCGGGCCGGCGAGCTATCCGGCACCGGGCTGCGCTGCATGACGCTATTCTCCGCAACACGGACAGACGGCCGGCACGTACAGGCCGATGGTCGCGGAGTACTTCGTGCCGTCGTAGCCCTCCCCTTTGTCATCGTCGGCGTGGTGGGCGACGATCAGGTAGTAGTTGCCGTCGGTCGGCTCGAACGTGGCGTCGCCTCCGGCGTCGGTCTTGCGCTCGAACTTGTCGTCGAACCCGCTGGCGAGCGTGTGACCGCGCGGGATGAACGACACCCTCGTATCGGGCAGCGGCTTGCCCTTGTACAGCAGCCGAACGGTGATCGCGGTGCCGGGGCCCATCGGGGTGACGGGGTTCGTCTGCGGCACCAGTTCCAGTGGATGGCCGAGCACGCGATCAAAGCCGGGGTTGTCGACCGGCGGCTTGTCGAGGCTTTTCGATGCGACCAAGAACGCCTTGCCGCTCTTGATCGACCGCAGCGGCGCGTAGCTCACGACGGCGTCGCTCGTCTGCACGATCGTGTACATGCCGGGCTGGTCGGTCTGCAGGCGCGCGGTGTGGTAGCCTTCCTTGGGGGCGTAACCGAGGTCGGTCAGTGATGGCTTCAGGTCGCGCGACTGGCCGTCGGGCCCGATGACGTTCAGCGCAATCGTCTGGGGCGACGCCTTGCCGGCCAGCTTGAAGTCGCGGTGGTCGTTGCCGTGATTGCCGAGCATCAAATCGACGTGGACCACGTCGCCGACGCGCACGAGGTTGGCGTTGGTCTGCAGCCAGGTATCGTGCGCGTGGGCGACAAGCGAGGCGAGCGAGAGCGTGATCAGCAGCGTGATGAGCAGTGAGCGGTTCATGTGTGATGTCCTTTAGTTCAGGTCCCAGAGCGAGTCGGTGTAATTGGGATGGGCAGGGTCGATGATGCCGTTGGGCGTGTAGGTGCCGACCGAGCCCGGGTAAAATGGCGATCGCATCGGCAGGCGCTCGGCGTGACCGTCGACGAAGCCGACCGTGACCATCTGCTTCGGGTGCCGCCTGTGGTTGGGCCGACAGGATGACGCGGTCGCCGCCCGACCCGGTGGCCAACAGTGAGTTGCCAACGACGGGTTGCCTGCGGGCTGGTCAGCAAGGCCGGCGTCACACAGAGCGACGGCCTCGCTCCACATCCGTATCTTGTTCAGCCGAACACCGTTCAGCGTGACGTTGAAGCCGTAGCTGGCCTCGACGTCCACGCGATCGTTTGAAGGGCAGTGCCAGACCTGGTTGCCCACGTTGTCGGTGTTGTCCTTCCCCTGGCGCAGGTAGGGGTAAAGCAGTTCCTTACGGTCTTTCGCGGGCGTGGCACCGATCGGTGGCACGAAGGCGACGTAACGCTTTGTGTCTTGGGCGTACATGATGCCCGCAGTGGCGATCTGGCGAACGTTGGACATACAGGCGACGGCCCGTGCCTGGCTGCGGGCGGCGTTCAGCGAGGGCAGGAGGATGCCGATGAGCAGCGCGATGATGCCGATGACCACAAGCAGTTCGACCAGCGTGAACGCACGCGAGTACGGAACGGTCTTCATGATGAAGCTCCCGTTGATGGGGGACAGGTTGAATTGTGTCGAGACGCGCCCGCGGAATGGCGGGCGGATGGGTCAGGCAGTGACCGGTGGGGCGCGGCCGCTGTAGGGCTGGTGGGCTGGTGGGCAGACGATGCGATCGATAACGGGCGGCGCCAGCGAGCCAACGAGGCCGAGCTGAGCAAAGTCGAACGTCGCGGGCGGTGCGACCATCAGCGCCGCGGCGAAGTAGCAGACGGCGCACGCGGGTTTGACGGGGGACTGCTTCTGGTCGTCGGCCGGCGCGTGGGTCGCGCAGCAGCCGGCATCCGATGAAACGCGTCCGGGCGCATCGCCACCGCCACCGCCACTGCCCGGCATCTTGACGATGCCGCGCGTGTGGCCGGGCACGATCGCGCCGAACCAGACGCTGACGTAAAGCAGAATGAAGATGCGTAGGCCGCGGGAGCGCACTAGGGCTACAACCTAATGCGGCGCGGCAGCCTGTCAAAGCGGCAAAATGCCTTCAGGCGTTCTGCGATGCGTGAAAAGCTCGATAACATCGTCTTCAAGCACTGCGAGTCATGGTGTCTGTCCCCAGTTGAAGACGAAGAGATCCTTCGGAGTACCTCAGGATGACGAAACTTTCATGTGGGGCAGCAATGGAACGTGCCGCTGAATCGGCAAGCCCTCGGGGGTTCAGGAGGAACGGTTTGACACGCTTTTCCGTCACCTCTACGCTGGCGCCCATGCGTCTCCTGTGCGTGGTCCTGCTGTCGCTCTGCCTGTGCTCGTGCAAGTCGTCGCCGCGCGCCGCGGGCGGGCGGGGGGACCTGTTTCGCGCGACCGGCATGCGCGTCCACCCGATCTTCACCGGCGCCAAGGACTGGACCAACGACGGCAGCCCGGACGGCATCGAAGCCTTGGTGGAACTGACCGACCAGTTCGGCGACCCGATCAAGGCCAGCGGGCAGGTCGTCTTCGAACTGTTCCAGTTTCGCCGGTACAACGCCGACCCGCGCGGCCAGCCATTGCAGACCTGGACAATGTCGATCCGCACGCTCAAGGAACAACGCGAACATTGGCGGCGCATCGGGTCGGCCTACGCGTTCCAGCTGCCGTTCCCGCAGATCGACTCGTATTCCAGCAGTGTGCTGTCGGCCGAGGTGACGCTGGACAACGGTGGACGGCTGCGCGACCAGATCGTCCTGCAACGCCGCGATTGATCACCAGCGGCATACGAGATTTCGACTGAAGACACAGGTCCTATGACTCTCCCCAACCTGCTCAACCTCGAACCCGTCCCAACATTGTTGTCCCGCCTGCGGCAGGAGTTGTCGGCCGAATTTCCCGCCGGCAAGCCGGTGCGCATCAGCCGTGCGCCGGGGCGGCTGGACGTGATGGGGGGCATCGCCGACTACACCGGCAGCCTGGTGTGCGAGGCCACGCTCGACCGTGCCGCTGCGGTGGCGCTAAGCGAACGCGACGATCGGCAGGTGCAGGTCTTCAGCTTCAACCTGTTGGACGAGCACCGCCCGTTCACGCTGCGCGTGCCGCTCGATTCGCTTGCCACCGGCGACCTCGCCACGCTTCGGCGCGAGTTTGCCGAGCCGGGGCGCGGGTGGGCGGGTTACCTCGTCGGGTGCCTGTTCCTGCTGCACGAGCAGGGATACGTAAATCTGGCCGACCCGGGCATCAAGGGTTTGAACCTCGCGCTGCTCAGCACCGTGCCGCTGGGTGCCGGTGTCAGCAGCTCGGCGGCGATTGAAGTCGCGACGATGATGAACCTGTGCGCCCACTTCGGCATCGACGGCACGCCCGGCGTGCCGCAGCGCAACCGGTTGCAGATCGCCAACTGCAAGACGATCGACCCGATGAAGCTGGCCGCGATGTGCCAGGCGGTCGAGAACCGCGTGGTGGGCGCGCCCTGCGGCATAATGGATCAGGTCAGCAGTTGCTACGGCGAGTCAGGCGCGCTGCTGCGCATGGTCTGCCAGCCACACGAAATTCAGGAACCGCTCTTCCTGCCGCAGGGCATTCGGGCGGTGGGCATCAACAGCAACGTGAAGCACAGCGTGGGCGGTGGCATGTACGGCAAGACGCGCTGCGCGGCGTTCATGGGCCACAAGATCATCCTGGAAAAAATGCGCGAGATGGGCGCCGCGGCCGGCAAGACGCTGGTCGGCGACCCGATGAACGGCTACCTCGCCAATCTGGACCCCGACGACTACAAACGCCTCTTCCGCCCGTTCATCCCCGAGCTCGTCAACGGCGACGCCTTCATCGCCAAGTACGGCAGCACGATCGACACCGCGACCCGCGTCGAGCCCGACGTCGACTACCACGTGCAGCACGCCACCGACCATCACGTGCTGGAGGCCCGCCGGGTGCGCAACTTCACTGATTTCCTGCAGCAGGCCGCGGCGATGTCCGCGACCGACCCGTCGCGCAAGCTGCTGCTCGATAAGGCCGGCCACCTGATGTACGCGTCGCATCTGTCGTACACGAACGACGCGATGCTGGGCGCCGACGAGTGCGACCTGCTCGTCAAACTCGCCCGCGACCGCGAGCCTGAAGGTCTTTATGGCGCGAAGATTACGGGTGGGGGAAGTGGCGGCGCCGTTGCAATCCTCTGCGACATCAGCGACCGCGCCGATGCGGTGCTGGCGGAGATCATGACCGAGTACGAGAAGCAGACGGGCAAGAAGCCGGAGGCGTTCCTGGGTAGCAGCCCGGGCGCCTGGCATGCGGGGACGACGGTCGTCGTGTAAACAAGTCGATAAGTTCTTTGGGAAGCAAACCGGACTGGTCGCTTTAGCGACCAGTTCTTCCGCCACATACACCAGTGAAAAGAGAAAAGCCGGGGGGAGACACAGACAAGAATGTCTGTTCCACAGAAGACGGGGGGAGAGGAAGAGAGACAGGCAGGAATGCCTGTCTTACAGAAGACTTGATGCGTGCGTCTCGCGCGCTGTCGGGTGCTTTCAATCGAACTCGAACGCGGTGCGCGCCATCACCATGGGTCGGTTCTGACCGATGTTCAGCAAAAACCCAGCTGCGATAAAGCTGCTCAGCAGGCTGCTGCCCCCGTAGCTGACGAACGGCAATGTAATTCCGGTAACCGGGAAGATGCCGGTCGCCACGGCCAGGTTCAGGAAGGTTTGGCCGGCCAGCATCGTCACGATGCCCAGCGATACCAGCTTACCGAACGGTTCTTTGGTAGACGCGCTGATCTCGATGCCGGCGGTGAAGAAGACGATGTAAGCCCCCAGCAGCACGGCGCTGCCGAAGAAGCCGAACTGTTCGCCGACGAGCGCGAAGACCATGTCGTTGTGGCTTTCCGGCACGCGCCGGCCGATCGGGATCTCGCCGAAACCCTTGCCTGCCACACCACCGCTGCCAAGGGCGATCTTGGCTTGTTCCTGCTGGAAGCCAGTTTCCTGGAGCGTCTTGGGGTCGCTGCTGAACATCGCGTAGACGCGGGCGCGTTGGTACTCCTTCACGATCGCAGGCATGTGGCGGAAGATCGGGATCTCCTTCTGCCCGCTGAACCAGGCGAACGGCACGATCGCAAAGCCGATGCCCACCACGGCCAGCAGGTGCAGAAACTTCGCGCCAGCGGCGTACAGCATCGCGAACAGGCAGGGGATGAAGACCAACGCCGTGCCGAGGTCCGGCTGCTTCAGGATAAGGCCCAGCGGGATCAGCGCGATCGTGAACGGCAGGATGAGCCCGGGAATCGTGCGGTAGTTGCTGCGGAACCGCAGGTAGCGCGCCAGCACGAGGATAAAGCTGATCTTCATCAGCTCGGCCGGTTGAAGGCTGAACGTGCCGAAGTTGATCCAGTTGTAGGCGCCCTTCACGTTGCGAATGAGCGGCAGCGGGGTGTCACCCTGCCGGCCGGTGCCGAGGACCGAGCCCAGGACGGTGTAGCCGACCAGCAGGATGCTGACGACGTAGAAGACCCACGCGAGGCGCCCGAGGATCTGATAGTTGATCATCTGGATGCCCGCCATCACGCCGAGCCCGATGAAGATGAACAGCAGCTGCTTGCGCCCGTCGGCGTTGTCGTCGGCCCAGATCGAGATCACGCCCATGCCCACCAGAACCGCCGTGGCGGCCAGCACCGGCCAGTTGGTCGCGATCGCAAGTTGTTTCCAGAGGGCGTTCATGGGTTGATAACAGTGGGCGGTGGACAGTGGCCGGTGAAAGGCGGATCGACGTGTGGCCGTCTTCACGGCCCACGATCCACTGTCCACTTCATGCCTTCATCAACGATGGAACCATCCCGCGGCCACCATGCGGGCGGGGCCTTTGTGGATGACGGGGACCTCGTCGCCGGCCGACACGGAGGGGTGGCCGCTGGGCAGGTAAACGCTGGCGACGCGATTGTCGCCACCGTCGGTCAGCGTACAGCGGACGAGCTGAGACGCGGGCGCCAGCGCGGCATGACGAACCTCCACCACGCTGGCGGTGCTGGGTTGGCCATCGCGGTACAGCGAAAGCAACTGTCGGCGAGTCCAAAGGCCACCGGCCAAGCTCAGCAGTGCCAATGGCGCCAGCGTCCACGCCGCCACCAGCGCGGCGGCCAGGGAACTGGGCTGCGTGCGGCCGGTCCAGAGCTTGGGGTTCTTCGGATCGATGCGCAGCGGCACCGTGCTCTTGATGACGATTGGCTCGACGCGCCCCAACAGCGGGCCGATCACGTTGTGTGTGACACCCTCGTACTCGTACGTCAGGTTCACCGTCGTCTCCGGTGGCACCTTGGTGCCGGCGACGGAGAGGTTGTCGAACGACGACAGCACCACCGCGTCGACCGGTACGCCGACCGTCAGCAGTTGGTTTTCCTTGCGCCACGCGTTCACCTGCCCGTAGGCGAAGTAGGCCGCCACGAGCGCGATGCCGATGATCGCCAGCCACCACCCGCGCACGCGGGGCTCGGTGGTGGCGCGGGCCCGAACCTCGGACGACAGGGGCCGCGGGGGAGGGGGAAGGATATCGAGGGTCATGTTGCTCATGTGAAGGGTCCGGCGGCATTCTAAAGGCAGGCGGATGATATTGCCCGTCTGCCGCAGGCAATATCGACCGAGTCGGACTTGCCGATCCCCTATTCAGACGCGACCCGGGCGCGGTCACCGAACCGAAGCTGCCTTCCACGTTTCGCCGCAGGAGCAGCTTCTCGCTTTTTCGTTATCTCGTCAGACGAAAAGCCCGGAGCTGCGCTCCTGCGGCGAAAAGAGGAGGTGGCTGATACCGCTTCTGAAACATCGCGGGCCACAGCCTCGGCGCGGCTCGGCGACCCTCCGTCTGGTTTGCATCCCCCTCACAGTCCCTGTATTTTAACGCACGACCGGGCACCGGCTGACGTACATGCGTTAGGCGGTTAGGGATTGAATGGACGTCCGGGTTCCCGATGGATCGGGAAACCGCTGGTTTCTCGCTGAAAACGGGCTGTTTTGCCGTCGTGGGCTTTGCGGGCCAAAGGGCATTGCGAAGTTGGCGATCGGCGAGCAGGCACGCTTCGGCGCACGTCCCGATGAATCCTTTTTAATTGCCCGGCGATGCATCGCGTCTGTGGCGAGCGTCACTTTTCGATGTTTGGAGGGTGGCCGATGCCGGTGCGGTTGATGCCCCTTACGGGAGATGGCTTGTGATCTTCGATGGCCTGATGGGCATGTTCAGCATCGACATGGGGATCGACCTTGGCACCTGCAACACGCTGGTCTGCGTGAAGGGCGAAGGCATCGTCCTGAACGAACCGAGCGTCGTCGCCGTGAAAAAAGGCACGAACCGCGTGCTGCAGAACGGCAACGCGGTCGGCTTGGTCGCCAAGGAGATGCTCGGCAAGACGCCCGGCAGCATCACCGCGATCCGCCCGCTTAAGGACGGCGTGATCAGCGACTTCGAAGTCACCGAGGCGATGCTCGCCTACTTCATCCGCCGGGTGCATGGCCGTAAGCACTTCATCGGGCCGCGCGTCGTCATCGCGATTCCCTCGGGCATCACGGCCGTCGAAAAACGCGCGGTGCTCGATAGCGCCGAGCGCGCCGGTGCCCGCCGGGTGTACCTCGTTGAGGAACCCATGGCCGCCGCCATTGGCGCGGGTTTGCCCGTCACCGAACCGACCGCCAGCATGATCGTCGACATTGGTGGCGGCACGACGGAGGTCGCGATCATCTCGCTGGCCGACATCAGCGTGAAGGAGTCCGTCCGCACCGCCGGCGACGACTTTGACGACGCGATCGTCGCGCACATGAAGAAGACCTACAACATGGCGATCGGCGAGCAGATGGCCGAGCGCATCAAGATCGAGATCGGCTCCGCCGCCCAACTGAGCGACGACGAGCCCAGCATGGAAGTGCGCGGCCGCGACATGATCAGCGGTTTGCCGCGCAAGACGTCGGTGACGTCGGAAGAGATCCGCGAGGCGCTGCAGGAACCGGTCACCGCCATCATCGAGGCCGTCACCCGCACCCTGGAAATGGCCGAGCCCGAACTCGCCGCCGACCTGGTCGACAACGGCATCACGATGGCCGGCGGCAGCTCGCTGCTTCGTGGCCTCACGACCGTCATCAGCAACGCGACCGGCTTGGAAGTGAAGTTGGCCGAAGACCCCCTCACCTGCGTCGCCCGCGGCACGAGCGTGTACCTGGAAAATCTGGAACTCTGGAAAGACACCATGGAAAGCGACGCCGACGAGATGTAGCGGCGTCGGGTCCCCTCTCCCGGTACGCCGGGGGAGGGTTAGGGTGGGGGTGCATTTGACCTGCTGACGGTTCAGGAAGAACCAATCACCCCCTCCCAGCCTCCCCCGGCGTACCGGGAGAGGGGCCAGAGCAAGCCGCGGATTGCCTTCCCACTCCGACGCGATGAAACAGCTGAAGTTCCAACACGTCTTCACCGCGCTGATGCTCGTCAGCTTCGTCACCGCGTTTCTCTTTCCACGACAGACGACGCCACGGCGCCCACAGTTGGCGGGCTTGTTCGCACCGGTGTCGCGGCCGGCCAGCTCTTTTGGTGCGTGGTTTCGAGAACGATTTGATCGCAAGGAATCGACCGACGAGCGGACGGAAGAAGACGTGAAGGCCGAGAACGAGGCGCTGCGCGCGGAACTGGTCTACCAGGTGCGGCAACTCGACCTGCTGAAGAAGATCAACACCGACCGGGCGTTGCTCGGGTCGGTGCGCGAGTACTGCACGCCGGTGCGGGTCGTCGGTGGCGATCCACTGGCGGCCCGGCAGACGCTGTCGCTCAGCGGCTCCAGCAGTGATGGCCTGGCGACCGAGCAACCGGTGCTGTACGGCTTTTCGGTCGCGGGGCGCATCACCAACGCCGGGGCCGCCGGGGCACAGGCGCGACTCATCACCGACAAGGGCTTTGCCCTCAGCGGCGCGTTCTGCCGGTACGAGGCGACGCCCAACGGCGGCCAGGTGCTCAACCGCATCAACACGACCCCACCCGTGCTGGTGGGGGCTGGCCGCAACCGGTTGACGATCACCAACCTCTACATGAAGGAAGTCGAAGATCGCCAGGTGAAGATCGGCGACTGGGTGCTGCTGGAGGACGTGAAGTGGCCCGAACCGTTGCAGGGCCGCCTGATCGGCAAGATCGTCGCAATCAACCCGCTGCCCAGCGCCGCGTTGCACGCCGAGATCCACGTGGAGCCGGAAGCCGCCTTGTCGCGGTTGCGCGAGGTGATGGTGATGAACAAGGAGTTGTGAGGAGATGGCGATCGGGTCCCCTCTCCCGGTACGCCGGGAGAGGGTTAGGGTGAGGGTGATTTCGAACTGCTGACGACTCTCGAAAGAACGAATCACCCCCACCCAGCCTCCCCCGGAGTACCGGGAGAGGGGCCGGATCACGGCCGCGGAAGCTTCCTCGTACTGGTTCCCCTATGCGTCTCGTCCCCTACATCCTGCTGGCCTACCTCGCCCTGGGCCTCCAGGTCGGGCTGGGGCGGTACATGGAGTGGAACGGGGCGCAGCCGAACTTCGTGCTGCTGGCGGTCGTCTTTATCGCGGTGAACGCGCCGCGCGACGCGGCGTTGTTGGGTGGCTTCAGCATGGGCGTCCTGCAGGACCTGATGTCGCAGCAACCGCCGGGGTTGTACGGCATGGCGTACGGGGTGGTGGCGATGATCCTCAGCAACACGCAGACCACCGTCTACCGCGGGCACCCGCTTACCCATGTGTCGCTGGCGGCGCTGGGGGGTGTGGTGACGGCGGCGATGCTCTGGCTGCACTCGATCATCTGGGCCGGCAGCAGCGCCGCCGACCCGTCCCCGATCGCCGTCCGGCTCAGCCTTGTGCAACTGCTGCTGGCCGTCATGTACACCGCGTTGCTCGCCCCGTTCGTGATCGGGCCGCTGCAACGCATAAGGCGCGGGTTTGCGTTTACACCGAACCGGAAGGGAATGAGGTAGAAATAGTAGTCCGCCTCCGGCCCCTCTCCCGGTACGCCGGGGGAGGTTGGGTGGGGGTGATTTCGAGCTGCTGACAACCTTCGAAAGAACGAATCACCCCCACCCTAGCCCTCCCCCGGCGTACCGGGAGAGGGGACCGGATCACGGCTGCTGACATTGATAAGCCATGTTCGAACGTCGACTGAAAGTCGTGCTGCTGATCCTGTTTGCCATGACCGGCGTGCTGCTGGCCCGGGCTGCGCACCTGCAGGTGATCAACGGTGACGAATGGGCCGAGCGCGCCGAGGCGGCGATGAAGCGGCCGCAGTGGGTGGAGACGGTGCGCGGGCGGTTGCTGGACGTGAAGGGGCGCCCGGTCGCCGAGGATGTGGCCAGCACCGACGCGATGGTCGACTACCGCGCCGTGTTGCGCCCGCCGGACCCCAAGTGGGTCGCCAACAAGGCGATCGAGCGGTTGCGCCTGCGCATGGGGGACGGGTACCGCAAGGCCTCGCTGTCCGACCGGCGGTCGCTGCGGGACGACGAGGTGCAGTTCGTGCTGGCCGACATCGAGCGCATGTGGCTGCGGCTGGCGGACGTGTCGCGCCTGCCGAGCGAGACGCGCGAGCAGTCGGTCGCACGCATCGATGAGGTGCGGACGTCGATCATCGCCCGCGTCGAGATGCGCCGCCGGTACCTGTGGTATCACAACTACCACAAGGCGATCAAGGAACAGGAAGAGCAGCAGAAGCTGCGCGAGAACCAGAGCATCTGGGAGAAGTGGCTGCTGGACGCCAGCGCCACGCCACCGGACGTCGACAAGTTCATCATGACGGTCGCCGAGCAGGAACAGCCGCACGTCGTGCTGCGGGCGCTCGACCCGCACATCATCGCCGAGCTGGCGCGCGACGTGGAATCGCTGCCGGGCCTGTCGCTGTCGCCGAGCACGAACCGGTACTACCCGTTCCACGAGGTGGGCGCGCACCTGGTTGGCCGGCTGGCGCGCGTGGGGCCCGAGGACATCAAGAACGACCCGAACCGCCGCGGCACCGGTGGCGACGAGCTGCGGCAGTACTTCCCGAACGACTTAATCGGCCGGACCGGCTTGGAAGCGATGTGCGAGCCGGCGCTGCGCGGCACGCGCGGGCGCATCGAGCGCCGCGTGGACGCCGATGACGAGATCACCGCCAACGCCCACCCCCAACCGGGCAAGGACGTGCGCCTCGCGATCGACATGGACCTGCAGGCCGACCTGCAGCGTTTGTTCAAGCACGTGAACGTCGAACTGCTGGCCGGCGAGCGCGATCTGCCCCAGTTGTACGGCGCCGCGATCGTGATCGACGTGCCGACCGGTGAGGTGCGGGCCATGGCGTCCAACCCGTCGTTCGACCCCAACGAGTTCAACGAGAACTTCAACGCCTGGTACGACGACGCGATCAACCGCCCGCTGTTGAACCGCGCCACGATGATGGCGGTCGAGCCGGGGTCGACCGTGAAGCCGGTCGTCGGGCTGTCGGCGATCACCGAAGGGGCGATCGGCGTACACGAGGGCATCGAGTGCACCGGTTACCTGACCCTGGGCAAGTGGAGCTACCAGAGCGGGCGCTGTTGGACGGCCAACATGTACGGCAAGAAGTACCCCCACATGGTCGCCCATCACCAGCTGCCCGGTGGCTCGGCGCGGCACGTGGGACAGCACGGCAACCGCGACGGGTTCCTGACCTACGCCGACGGCCTCGAACGCAGCTGTAACATCTGGTTCGAAGTTGCAGCCGACCGGTTGGGGCCGGCGAAGATGCGCGACTGGATGCTGCGGTGGGGCCTGGGCCGCAAGACCGGCATCGGCCTGCCCGAGGCGTTCACGTGGCTGCCGAGCGACACGTGGCCGAAGAAGGTCGAACCGAAGACCGCGCACCTGCTGGCGGCGTTCACCGGCATCGGTCAGGGACAGATCACCGCCACGCCCATCCAGATGGCTAACGTGGCCGCGACGATCGCGCGCGACGGTGTGTGGAAGCGCCCACTGTTGGTTTCCACACAGAACAGCTTCGATGCGCTGCCGAAGATGGATGGTCCCGACGAGGTCGATCTGAAGCTGTCGCCCGGGGCACTGGCCGAGGCCAAGTTGGGCATGATGCGCGTCGTGAACCGCCTGTCGGGCACGGGCCACGATGCGTTCAAGAAGCACCCGGAACTGCTGACCCAGTTAAAGGTGGCCGGTAAGACCGGGTCCGCGCAGGCGGGCCGCGAGTTCAACGTTCCACTGCGCGACCCGGTGACCCGCGAGCCGCTGCGCGATGAGAAGGGGCGCGTCCAACGGCAGTACTTCAAGCCGATGGCCAAGGCGTTCGACAACGGCATGCCATGGTATCGCGGGGGTGGCGAGGACAACGACAAGCTCTCGCACGCGTGGTACATCGGCTTCGCGCCGCATGACAACCCGAAGATCGCGTTCTGCGTTTTCGTGGAGTACGGCGGCTCCGGTGGCCTTGCCGCCGGCGACATCGCCAGGCGCCTGCTTGAAGCCTGCCAGACCCGCGGCTACCTGCCGGGGGGCGCTATCGACGCGGGTATTGGGATGCGATGATCGGCGGTTTGGGCGGTCCCTTTGCGATTCCCATTCGGCACCCCGTGCGTTAGTTGTCATCCCGAACGGAGCCTAAAGGCTAGCGGACAAAACCTCCGCGCAATGCTCAACCTGTCATCCCGAGGGGAGCGGTAGCGACCCGAGGGATCTCCCATGGCCCACACCTCAGTTGATCGAGATCCCTCAGGTCGCTACCGCTCCCTTCGGGATGACATGGGGTTTTGTCCGTTGGCCCTAAGGCGACGAGAGGGATCTCGATTGACGGCCGCCTAGCGGCGATCCCTCGCATAACCCGGTTCCCCCTCATCCATTGGCCGCCGGCACTTGCGATTGCTGTGGCCGGCCGTCCGAGCCGTTGGCCCGTTCGCGCGTGGGGTCTTCGATTCGCGCCTCTTCCTGCGGCCGGGGCTCCGGTGGATCGCCGGGCGGGCGGCAGGCGACGTCCATCTTGACCAGGTCATTCTTGAAGAACAGCGTGATCGTCCAATCCAGCATAATGCGGATCTGGCGGTTGATGCGCGGCATCTGCATCAGGTAGTAGCTGCGCCACACCCACCACGCGATGAACCCCTTGATCTTGAACTTGTACACTTTGCCCACGCCCTTGAACTGCCCCAGCGACGCCAGCGTGCCCTTGCTCTCGTACTTGAAAACTTGGGTCGGCTTGCCCTCCATGGCGCACAGGATGTTGTCGGCCAGCAGGCGTGCTTCCCGAATCGCGTGCTGCGCCAGCGGGGGGTAGAACTTGTCCGGCACCGATGGGTCGGGCACCGCGGCGCAGTCGCCCAGCGCCCAGACGTACGGGTGCGACGTGCTGCGCATCGTGCCGTCCACCGCGATTCGACCACGGCGATCCTTGGCGAGCGGGAAGTGCGCGATCAGCGGGCTCGGCTTGACGCCGGTGCTGATGACGATTGTCTCGGCTTCGATCGTCTCGGTGTCGCTCACGATCACCTTGCCGCGCGCCATCGCCTTCACGCGCACGCCGTTGCGCACGATCACGCCACGGCTCTGCAGGATGCCCTTGGCGTAGCTGCTGAGGTCCTCGCTCATCTCGGCCATCAGCCGGTCGCCGGCCTCGATCAGGATGAACTGCTCGGCCCCCTCGGGGACGTTGCGGTAGTGCCGGGTAACGTTGGCGACGAACTCGGTGAACTCGCCGATCAGCTCCACGCCCACCAGTCCACCGCCGACGACGACGATGGTCATCAGCGCCTGCTTGCGCTTGGGGTCCAGTTCCACGTCGGCCCGTTCGAAGCAGTCGATGAGGTGGTTGCGCACGTGGATCGCGTCGCCCATCGTCTTGAACGTGAAGGCGTTGTTCGAGCCCGGCACGAGCGACGTGTTGGTGATCGACCCAAGCGCGACGACGAGCTCGTCGAACGGGGTGGTGTACTCGTCGCCGTTGGAGAGGACCGAGATGACGTTCTTTTCCTCAAAGTCGACGCGGGTGATCTCCCCCTCGACGAACTGCACGCGTTTGAACAGCGGGCGGATCGGGTTGACCGCGTGGCGCGGTTCGAGAATGCCCGAGCCGGCCTCGAACAGCAGGGGGGTCATCAGGAAGTAGTTGTCGCGGCTGATGAGCGTGACCTGCACGTCGTCGCGCCCTTTCAGCTTCTTCTGCAACCGCAGGGCCGTGTAGATGCCACCGAACCCACCGCCGAGAACGACGATGCGATGCGGTGTGCCTGCGGGCGCCTTCGCGGTGGTGGGCGTGGTGTCGTCGGTCATGATCTTCGTTTGTATGAGGCTTGGCGTGGTCAAGGCAAGGGTTAATCGCAGGTTTCACGAAAGCGCGACGGAAATGAACATGCGATGTTCCGAACATATGGACGAGGTGCGCGCATTCCCTTGGAACCGTCGCATCGCGTAAGCTTCCACCCGCCAAGGAGCAAGCAGCATGAAGAAAACCGTCGTGATCACCGGTGGTAGCGGCAAATTGGGCCGAGCCTGCGTCGCCCATTTTCTCGAGCACGGCTACAGGGTCGTGAACGCCGACCTCGTGCCGCCGGTTAAGCCTCAGGGCCTGTTCGTTAAGGTGGATTTGACCGATTTCGGGCAGGCAATCGACGCGCTGTCGGGCATCGACAACCGCCTGCAGGCGCCGGTGGACGCGGTCGTGCACTTGGCGGCCATTCCGGCGCCGGGCATGGAGACGAACGCGGTCACGTTTCGGCAGAACATCGTCAGCACGTACAACGTCTTCGAGGCCGCGCGGCGGCAGGGCGTGAAGAACGTGGTCTGGGCATCGAGCGAGACCGTCCTCGGCCTGCCGTTCGACGTGCCCCCACCCTACGTGCCGGTGGACGAGGCCTACCCCGGCCGGCCCGAGACGGCTTATTCGCTATCGAAGTATCTCGGTGAACAGATGGCCGAGCAGTTCTGCCGCTGGGACCCGGCGATGAAGATGATCGGCCTGCGCTTCTCGAACGTGATGGAGCCCGAGGCCTACCAAAACTTTCCGTCGTTCGAGCGCAACCCGAACGGCCGCAAGTGGAACCTGTGGGGCTACATCGACGCCCGCGACGCCTCGCAGGCGATCCGCAAGGCCGTCGAGGCCCCGCTGACCGGCGCCGACGTCTTCATTATCGCCAACGCCGACACCGTCATGACGCGCCCCAACAGCGACCTGCTGACCGAGATGTTTCCCAACGTGCCCGTGAAGGGGCAGGTGGGCGCCAACGAGACGTTGCTGTCGATCGAGAAGGCCCGCCGGGTGCTGGGGTACGAACCGCAGTACAACTGGCGCTCGGAGAAGGTGTAGCGGGTCGGCCGTGGCATGGGCGTTTCGCCCATGCATTTGAGAAGAACGCGAAGTGCCGTTCCGTACTATCGACGCCGGCCGCGCGGAAAATCACCCGCTCTGTCCTGTTTACGCGCATGGGCGAGACGCCCATGCCACGGTGCAGCGGCTCGGCTACATCTTCGGCACCGGCTCGCCGGCGCGGATCGCCTTGTTCCACTGGTTCACACGCGTGTAGTAGTCGCCGTGGCCCTTCGTGTGGTCGGCCGCTGGCAGGATGAGGATTTCCTTCGGCCCGTTCAGTTCGTTGTACATCGCGAACACGCCCGCGGGTGGGCAGGTGGCGTCGACCAGGCCCATGCCGACCAGCGTGGGCACCGTCACGCGCGATGCGAAGTTGACGGCGTCGAAGTACCGGCTGGTGTTCATGATCGCCTCGGCGTCGTCCCCCCTGGCGCGGCCCTGCCAGTAGGGCCAGCCAAAGGCGCGGTTGGCCTGCTTGGCCGTCGCGTCGCAACCGGCGGGCACGTTGGCCATGACGTGCGTGACCTTCGGGTGCAGCGCCGCCGTCACGATCGCCTGTAGGCCACCCTGGCTGCCACCGTTGACAATAAGGATCTTGCCGTCCCAGTCGTCGCGGGTGGTCAGGTACTCGGCCGCGCGGTGGCACGACAGGAACATGCGAAGGAAGTAGCTCGTCTCGCGATCGGTCTGGCCGATCGCCACGTAGTTGCCGATATTCAGCTTGGCGTACTCTTCCTTGGTCGAATCGAACTTCGCATCGTGCGCGGAAATGTTGAACGCCAGCCATCCCTCCTTCGCCCGATCAACCACCCAGCCCCGCTGTAGCGGATAGACGCCCGCCCACTGCACGATCAACATGGCCGAGAACTTCTTGCCCGGCTCGCTCGTGACCGGCTTGGCGAGCTGGCCGTAGACCTTGGAGCCGTTGATGTTGTCCAACGTAACGCGCGAATAGTCGACCTCGCTGATCTCGGCCACGGGTTCCAACTGCGCGTTTATCGGGATGGCCTGCAGCTGCGCGATCTTGCCGTCCCAGAACGCGTCGAAATCGTCCGGCCGGGGTGCCGACCGCTCGATCTGCTCGAACGCCACTACGGCACCGCGGCTGGCGACGATGGGCTTGGTCGTCGGCTGCTTCAGCGTGACGGCCACCTGCACCGTGCCGGGCTGGTCGATTGACGTCGACACTTCGGCGCTACCGTTGGCAAGATCGAGCGTGCCGGATTTCAGCGTCTCGCCGCCGTCGCGCTTTACGGTGTATTCCACTTCGCCCATGTCCGACGGCGCGTCGGCGAGGGATACGTCGAACCGAATGGTCTCGCCGGGCTTGTACTGTTCAGTGGGGCGATCGCCTTCGATCTTCAGGGTTGGCACTGCGACCTTATCCGGCGCGGTGGTCTGGCCCATGACAGGCGAAGCGAGGGCAAGCAGGGGCAACAGGAGCATCGCAGCGCCGCGAGGTGATGGGAAGGTCATGGCTATAGATTACGATGCTTTGAATCGCGTTTCACGTCCTCTGACTTCTTCGCAGGACGACGCACCCAATGCGGCATATCATGATGTGTCGCGGCCGACACCGGAGTGCAGACCGTAGCGTTGCGCTCGCCGCGTCACCCGACTTTCCAATGAAGGACACGCCGTGGAGATGAAGCTGACCATGCTGGTGGTCTCAGCCTTGTGCATGTTATTGATGAGCGTGGTTGCCGCGAACCCGCGCGGCACGCCGGTTTCGGGTGGGCAGGTCTATCGCGACCTGTCGTACGGCCAACCGGGGCAACGCCGGCACCTGCTCGACCTGTACGTGCCGCGCGGTGACCAAAACGGCCAGCCGCGGCCGGTGATCGTCTGGATCCATGGCGGCGCGTGGGAGCAGGGGGACAAGAGCCATGGCCCCGGCGCCGCCGGCATTCGCGCCGGATACGCGATCGCGAGCGTCAACTACCGCTTGAGCCAGGACGGGCCGTTCCCCGCGCAGATCCACGACTGCAAGGCCGCGGTGCGCTGGTTGCGCGCCAACGCGCAACAGTACGGCTTAGACCCCGACCGCATCGGCGTGTGGGGTGCCTCGGCCGGTGGACACCTGGCGGCGCTGCTCGGCACGAGCGCGGACGCGAAGGACCTGGAAGGGGAGGTCGGCGGCAACCTGGAGTTCAGCAGCCGCGTGCAGGCGGTGTGCGACTGGTTCGGCCCGACGGACTTGCTGGACAACCTGCGCGCCATCCGCAAGTTCGACCCGCAGAACGCGATCGTCGGCAAGACTGACGCCATTAGCCGCCTGCTGGGCGGGCCAGCGTTCGAGCGCGTCGACCTGGCGCGCCAGGCCAACCCCGCTACGCACGTCACGCCCACCACGCCACCGTTCCTGATCATGCATGGCGATCAGGACCAACTGGTGCCGCTGTCGCAGAGCCAGCTGCTGTACAAGGTGCTGAACGCGCAACAGGTCGAGGCCGAACTAGTCGTCGTAAAGGGCGGCGGCCACGGTGATGGGCCGTTCTATCAACCGGAACAGTTACTGCGCGTGATCGCGTTCTTCGACAGGCACTTAAAGTAGCAGTGCGTGGTCCGCTAGTGAGCTGTCGTCATCCTTCGGAGTACCTCAGGATGACAGGTGCTTCAGGAACTAACGTGCCTTTCACCTCACGTCGCCGCGGCGCAGGTCCAGACTGTTTTCCACTCGCAGCGTCCGCTGGGCCCGATGCGGGCGGCGGTGCCGTCTTTCACAGCCTGTTCAATGCGATCCGCCCGGCCGGTGGTCGCTTCAACGGCGACGTGGCGGTGGCTTTCCCAGCCGCCGGTGTTGATCCACACGCCCCAGTAACCGGTCGCGTCTGCCGAGGCATAGCTGATCTGCAGCTGGCGGTTTCGTTCGGGATAGTGCACGGTCGCGGTGCTGGCGATCGCGTCGGCCGAGTAGATCTTCCACCCGCGCTTCGCCGGCAGCGAGCTGGGTTGCGACAGGTCGTCACCCGCGGCTGTGATTGGCCAGGGGAAGGACTGATCGACCGGCTTTCCATCGTGGTCGTGGCTGATGGAGAACGGCGCGCCCTGCGGCATTCGCAGTTCGACGGGTGACGTCATCGACAGCAGCGCGTGTTGTGCCCAGACAAACCGAAACTCGAACGGCGACAAGTTGATCAACGTGTACTCGGCCACCACGCTCGGTCCGTCCAGGTACAGCTTGCGCGTCAGGCGGTAACCGAACCGCAGGCCGTACCAGACGGTGGTGACGCCGTCCTTCGTCGGCACCGCCACGGTCGACAGGCCCCACAGTTCACCGTGGTCCGGCACGCCGATGCCTTGGTATGGCCGGGCGGGATATGGCCCCGGCGCGATCGCGGGAAAGCACTCGTCCCAACCGGCGTACCAGCTGTCGCCGTAGGGGATGTCGTAGTAATTTTCGGTCGGAATTTCCGCGGGGAAGTTGAACAGCAGCTCGTGCCGGTCGGCCTTATCGATGATCGACCCCACCTTTCCGCCGAGGTTCGGGTAGACCTTGATCGCCAGATGATCGTTTTCGATTGAAACGGGTTGCTGCATTTCTCGTGGCCTCCGTGGCGGCCAATTGTAACCGCGGCCCCCGATGGCTAAAGGGGCGGAATTTGCGTCTCTTCTGTAGGACAGGCATTCCTGCCTGTTTCTCCCCCCGTATTCGCTCTTCTGTGGCAAAGACATAATACCTGTCCGGACCTATGCATTTGTCGAAACCTCGTCATCCTGAGGTACTCCGAAGGGTCTCCTTCTTCCCGACGTGAATATGGGGGGAGAGAAGACCGGGCGGAGAGACAGGCACGAATGCCTGTCCTACAGAAGAGGGGGGCGGCGGGCGGATCAGGCCGACCGGTATCGTTCGACGATCGCCTCGTACAGCCGCTGTTCATCGTCCCCCACGAACGCCAGCCCCACGTCCACGCGGTAGAACGGTACTGGCGACTCGCGGACGGTCGACAGGAAGACCAGCTTCGACCAATCCTTCTCCGTCGTCACGATCGCCGTTGCGCCGAGTTGGGTCGCGGTGGCGATCAGTCCCGAGACGTCGCCGTCCGTGTACGCGTGATGGTCCGGCCACCACGTGTGACCGACGAACGGACCGTCGAAGCCTTCCAACTGGCTCTGCAGCGACTGCGGGTGCCCGATGCCGGCGGTGGCGAAGAACGGCTGGTCGGTCAACGTGTTCAGCGGCACGTCGGGTGGCGCGTTGATCGGACACGTGGCGGTGCGCAGGCCCGCCAGCACGTGGTCGCACTGGTAGGTCGGCACGGCGGCGTTGGCGGCGCGAATGGTGGCGAGCGTTGCTTCGAGCGATGCGCCACCGCGCGAGGCGTGCGTGATCAGCACCGCGGTCGCCCGGCTCAGGCCGGTGATCGGCTCGCGCAGCAACCCGCGCGGGTGCACGTGGCCGTGCCCGAACGGGTCGGCGGCGTTGATCAGCACGAGGTCGAAGTCGCGCCTGGCCCGGCGATGCTGGAATCCATCGTCCAGGATGAATAGCTGCACCTGCGGATGCTCGGCCAGCGCCCGATCGGCGCCGGCGGCGCGGTCGGCGTTCACCATCACCACGCCGCCCGGTTCAATCGCGCGGGCGAGCAAATCGGCCTCGTCACTATGACCGGCGGCGCTACCGGCGTACCCGCGCGTCAGAACGGCGGGGATGATCTGGTCGGCCAGCAGCCGCTGGGCCAGCCAGCGCACGACCGGCGTCTTGCCAGTTCCGCCCGCGGTCAGGTTGCCCACGCTGATCGTCCAACGGCGAAGGTCGACCGACCGCTTCACGCCCCGGTCGAACATCGCGTTGCGCAGCCGCATGATGCCCGTGTATGGCAATTCCGCAGCCGCCAGCGCCACCCGCAACGTCGCTGGCCCCACCCCGCGGCGCTGGCCGGTGATCGTCTCGAGGTACAGCTTTTCCAGGTCGGCGGACACATGGGCGATGATACGGCTGCGCATAGGTAGGACAAAGCAGCCGCCGGTGGGGCGACCAATCATCGTCCCGTGAAGTCGCCCATCTGTCCGATCCCGGTGCCCTTGAATACAATGTGGACGTGCCCATGGACCTCTCTCATCCCCGCCTGTTGATCGGCCGCGATTGGGTGACTTCGCCCAAGTCGTACGACGTGGTTGACCCGTACACCGGAACGACGATCGCCAGCGTGCCGTTGGGCGACGCGGTGATGCTGGACCGGGCGATCGAGGTGGCGCACGCCGTCTTCGAGATCACGCGTCGCCAGCCGGCGTTCGAGCGGGCGGCGGTGCTGCATCGGGCGGCGGCGCTGATGGAGGATCGCAAGGCGCTGCTGACCGACACGATCGTCGCCGAGGCGGGCAAGCCGATCACCCTGGCGCATGCCGAGGTCAGCCGCGCGATCATGACGCTCACCGCCTCGGCCGAGGCGGCCCGGCAACCGAACGGGGAGGTGCTCGACATCGACGCCTTCTCCAGTGGCGCAGGGCATTTTGGTGTCGCCAGACGGTTTCCGATTGGCGTCGTCTACTGCATTACGCCATTTAACTTTCCGCTGAATCTGGTCTGTCACAAGCTGGGTCCGGTCATTGCGACGGGCAACACCGCGGTGCTGAAGCCGGCGCCGCGCACGCCGTTGTCGGCGCTGTTGCTGGCGGAAATTCTGCGGGATGCCGGCATGACGCCAGGGCAGGTGAACGTGGTCACCGTGCCGAACGAGCTTGCGAGCCGGCCATTGGCCGACGAGCGCGTGGCGATGGTCTCGTTCACCGGCAGTGTGAAGGTCGGCTGGTCGATTCGTGAGCAGGCGCCGCGCAAGAGGGTCGTGCTGGAACTGGGCGGCAACGCGCCGGCGATCGTCGAGCCCGACGCCGACCTGGAGACCGCCATCCCGATGCTGGCCACGGGTGGGTTCGGGTACGCGGGGCAGTCGTGCATCCACACGCAGCGCATCTATGTGCACGAGCAAATCTACGATGCGTTCCGCAGCCAGTACCTGGCGCAGGTGAAGGACAAGGTAAAGGCCGGCGACCCGCGCGACCCCACGACGCTCGTCGGCCCAATGATCGACCGCGGCAACGTCGACCGCGTGTCGAATTGGGTAAACGAGGCAATCGCCGGCGGCGCGACGTTGCTGTGCGGTGGCTCGGCCGAGGGTTCGACCTACGCGCCAACGGTGCTCGAAAACGTCCCCGCGTCCGCCAAGGTGTTGTGTGAGGAGATTTTCGGGCCCGTGGTGGTGCTGCAGCCGTATAAGACGTTTGACGAGGCAATCGAACTGGCCAACGGCACCCGCTACGGCATTCACGCCAGCCTGTTCACGCGCGATCTCAGCAAGGCACTGGCCGCGTACGATCGACTGGACTTCGGTGGCGTGCTGATCAACCAGGCCCCGACATTCCGCGTCGAAACGTTGCCCTACGGCGGCGTGAAGGACAGCGGCGTCGGCCGCGAGGGCGTGCGCTACGCGATGGAAGATATGACGGAGATCAAGGCGCTGGTGGTGAAGCGCTGATGGGTGAAGCGAACGCAAAGTCGCGAAGGTAGACACGAAGGGTACCGGGAGAGGGGACCGGACGAACGTGCGATGGAGTACGAATCGGATCGACATGACGGATAGCGCCAGCCCCATAGTTTCAACCTCGTCGTCACCGCCATCCGTCATGATCGACGTGCAGAACGTCACGAAGCGCTGGGGCAGCTTCACCGCGGTTGACGATGTGAACCTTCAGATCAAGGCTGGCGAGTTCATCACGCTGCTGGGGCCCAGCGGGTGTGGCAAGACGACGCTGCTGCGCATGATCAGCGGGTTCGAGGTGCCGACGGCGGGGCGGGTGATGCTGGACGGTCGGGACGTGACGAGCGTGCCGCCGTACAGGCGCGACGTGAACCAGGTCTTCCAGAGCTACGCGCTCTTCCCGCACCTGACCGTTCGCGACAACATCGCCTTCGGTTTGCGGATGAAGAAGGTCGCTCGCCGGGAGATCACCAGCCGCGTGGATGAGGTGGTGGCGATGGTCGCGCTGAACGGCATGGAGGACCGCCGACCGTCGCAACTGTCGGGCGGGCAACGGCAACGGGTCGCGCTGGCGCGGGCGATCGTCAACCGCCCCAAGGTGCTGCTGCTCGACGAACCGCTGAGCGCGCTGGACGCCAAGCTCCGCCATGCGATGCAGATCGAGCTGAAGCGGTTGCAACAGCGGCTGGGCATCACGTTCCTGTTCGTCACGCACGACCAGGAGGAAGCGCTGACGATGTCCGACCGCATCGCCGTCGTGAACAAGGGTCGCATCGAACAACTCGGCAAGGTCGACGACATCTACCACCGCCCGCAGACGGCGTTCGTGGCGCACTTCATCGGGCAGGCCAACGTGATCGACGTAACGGTGCGATCGATCGACAATGGCCGGGCCCGCATTCACCTCGGTGGCGACGTCGAACTGCTCGCCGACGCCGGCAACCTTGGAGCGGGCGCCACGCACGCCCGCGTCTCCATTCGTCCCGAAAAGTTCCACCTGACCAAGCACCCGCCGATTGGCGACAACGTCTTCCCCGCGACGGTGGTCGAAGAACTCTTCCGCGGCGCGATCGACGAGTTGCTGCTGCGCACCGCGTGGGGCCAGGAGCTGACCGCCGTCGTCGCCAACGAGGGCGGCATGACCGAATCGCTGCACGCCGGCGACGCGGTGTACGTGCAGTTGCACCCCGACGACATCGTGATCGTTCGGGATGAATGAGCGACTTCGCCCGATCGCACTCGCTAGTTGCCATGCTCTTCTGTAGGACAGGCATTCCTGCCTCTCTTCTGTGGCACAGGCATTCTTGCCTGTGTCTCTTCTGTCTTTGACTCTCTTATGGTGGGACGGACATCCTTGTCTGCCACGCGGCGGAGCCGCGATGGCGAAGAGGCAGAGACGCGAAGGCGCGAAGGACGCGAAGGCGGACGCGAAGAAAAGCTGAGCGCGTTGCGCTGAATCCACCTCAACTGCGCAGCGCGGGCGTAGAGATGGATAGCATGCTCTTTGACAACCGAATAGCCGACGAACTCGACAGCACCGTCGCGGTTACCCTCACTCGATGGTGCACAATGGTGCATAATGGTGCACGGATTCGCGTTTTCGCTTACCCAAACCGCCGCCGGTCCATCGGCCTGCAGAGTCTCCTTCGCGATTCCTTCGCGTCTTCGCGCCTTCGCGTCTCTGTTCGGCTGATGGAAGCGCAACGGTGGCGCGAAGCGAGACAGGCAAGACGGTCCGTCCTACCGAAAACGGAATACGGGGGGAGAGCGGGGGGAGAGACAGGCAGGAATGCCTGTCCTACAGAAGAGAGCGCGGGCAAGATATCGCGGGCGGTTCGGCTATCATCGGACGCACGTGTTCAACGGCAAACCCATCATCGGTGTCGCAGGGGGGATCGGCAGTGGCAAGAGCTTCGTCGCGCGGCTGTTCGGCGAGATGGGGTGCGTCGTCATCCACTCGGACGACCTCGTCCACCAGGCGTACGCGGACCCGCAAGTGCGGCAAACGGTGCGGCAATGGTGGGGCGAGGGTGTCATCCTGCCAGACGGAAAGGTCGACCGACGGGCGATCGGGCGGATCGTCTTTGCCGACCCCGCCCAACGGGAGCGGTTGGAAGGGCTGCTGCACCCGATCGTCGACCGCATTCGGCAGGCGCAAATGACGGCGGCGTCAGCTGGCACGTTGGCGTTTGTCTGGGATTCACCGCTGCTGTTCGAAACCGGGCTGAACAAGCGGTGCGACGCCGTCGTATTTGTGGAAGCTGACCCGGCGGTAAGGCTTGTGCGGGTAGCAGGGCGCGGTTGGGATGCGAACGAACTGGCCCGGCGGGAAAAAAATCAGTGGCCACTAGACAAGAAGCGTGCTTTAGCCGATTATGCCTTGGACAACACTGCCGACGCGGCCCAAACCCGCGATCACGTCAGTCGCCTGCTCTCCCGAATCCTATCGACTAACGCGAAGGAAACGGCCCGGTGAACCCCACCGAGGCGAGCGCAAGGAACTGAAATTGTCCCTTCCTCGGCAAAAGACGGGGCAACGCAGTGCGGTCGAACGTGTTGGGGTAGAACCTTCGAAGCGGTTTTGCTGTACTACTATTGGATTCGACCTTTTCCCCTTTGCATTAGCTGACTTCTGGCACGCGTCTCGCGTGTAGTGAAGTGCGTCTTTAGGCTGACCGCCGTCGTTTTCCCTTCTTCGATGAAGTGGATGAATCGACCGCGAGCAACTGAGGATGATGCAGGGACAGGACGAGGCGCGAGATCCGGGGAAGTCCGAGACTCATCGAAGTTCCGCCCGTTTCCCAGAACATATTCATGGGCCAACGATGGTGTTGGTCCAGCGCATCGGCGGTCGCTCCGCTGCCGGGTGCCGTGATATTCCGGAGCGCTTCCCAGGCGTCAATGACGTCGCCTGGTTCGATTCGATTTGTGCTTGTCTGAAGTTGATTCCACAGTCGAGCGGCCTACCGTTGCGTAGCCGCTGCCAAGCAAACGCAAATCCCAGTGAATTGAAACGTTTTTCATCCCCCCTTAGGAGGCCTAGCCACATGGCGAAGTCC
This sequence comes from Tepidisphaeraceae bacterium, assembly GCA_035998445.1. Classification (NCBI taxonomy): domain Bacteria; kingdom Pseudomonadati; phylum Planctomycetota; class Phycisphaerae; order Tepidisphaerales; family Tepidisphaeraceae; species Tepidisphaeraceae bacterium. The sequence goes on from DASYHQ010000061.1 coordinate 50,019, forward strand.
ACACCCCGTCCCCGACGGACTGCCGCGCAGTCCGAACCGGAAGTTCAAGACGCCCCACAGACCACCCCCGCCCCCGAGGCCACCGTCGCCGTCGCCGAGCCCCCCGTGGCCCGCGAAGAGCAGCGCCAGGAGCGCGCCCCTGCAGCACCCCGCAGCGAGCAGCAGCCCGCCCGCGCCGATCGCGGTGAGTCGCAGCAGCGCGAGGAACGCCCCCAGCAGCAGCGCGAAGAGCGCCCGCAGCAGCAGCCCCGCAACGACCGCGGCAATGACCGTGGCGGCGAGCGCAACGACCGTGGTGGCGACCGCGGTGACCGCGGGAACGACCGCGGTGGCCAGCAGGCGCGCAACAACAATAGCAACAACAACGACGGCGGCCCGACCGGCGCCACTGGTGAGGATGTTGGCTCGTTCGACGCCGAGACCAACGCCAAGTACGAGCAGGTGAAGGGCGGCAAGCTCTACATCAAGGACCTGCAGCAGATGGACACCATCGCGCTGCACGACATTGCTCGTCAAGAAGGCATTCAGGACTACGTCGGCCTGAAAAAGCAGGACCTGATCTTCCAGATCCTGCGCAGCCGCATCCGCCAGAACGGCCTGATGTACGGCGAAGGCGTGCTCGAGATTCTGCCCGACGGCTTCGGCTTCCTGCGCAGCCCCGAGTACAACTACCTGCCCTGCCCGGACGACATCTACATCAGCCCCAGCCAGATCCGCCGGTTCGGCCTGCGGAACGGGCACGTGGTGCAGGGTCAGATCCGTCCACCGAAGGAGAGCGAGCGCTACTTCGCGCTGCTGCGCGTCGAGGCGATCAACGGGGAAGACCCCGAGCGCATCACCGACACGAGCAACTTCGAAGATCTGACGCCGCTGCACCCGAACAAGCGCATCGTGCTCGAGTCCGACCCGAAGGATTTGAACATGCGCATCGTCGATCTGGTGACGCCGATCGGCAAGGGTCAGCGCATGCTGATCGTCGCGCCGCCGCGTACCGGTAAGACGGTGCTGCTGCAGAAGATCGCCAACAGCATCAGCGCCAACCACCCCGAGGTGGTGCTGATCATCCTGCTGATCGACGAGCGCCCGGAAGAAGTGACCGACATGGAGCGCAACACAAAGGGCGAGGTCGTCTCGTCCACGTTCGACGAGCCCTCCAGTCGTCACGTGCAGGTCGCCGAGATGGTGATCGAGAAGGCCAAGCGCTACGTGGAGTTCGGCAAGGACGTGGTGATTTTGCTCGACAGCATCACCCGCCTGGCCCGCGCCTACAACAGCGAGATCACCCACAGCGGTAAGATCCTGTCCGGTGGTCTGGATGCCAACGCGCTGCAGAAGCCCAAGAAGTTCTTCGGCGCCGCCCGCAGCATCGAGAACGGCGGCAGCCTGACGATCCTGGCGACGGCGCTGATCGACACGAACTCGAAGATGGACGAGGTGATCTTCGAGGAGTTCAAGGGCACCGGCAACGCCGAACTGCACCTGGACCGCCGGTTGGTCGACCGCCGCACGTACCCCGCGATCGATATCAACAGCTCCGGCACCCGCCGCGAGGAGCTGTTGCTGGACCGCAAGGAACTGGAGCTGGTCTACCGCCTGCGCCGCGTCCTGAGCGACATGAACCCGGTGGAAGCCGTGGAACTGCTGAAGGGTCGCCTGGAGAAGGTGCCGAGCAACGGACAGTTCTTGATGAGCATGAACCTGGATTAGGCGTCTGCTGTCCAATTCGATTTGACGAGAAGGGCTCGCCATGAAAATGGTGAGCCCTTTACTCATGGCGGATGACGACGGTGGCGTAGTTCGTCATCCTGAGGTACTCCGAAGGATCTCCCCCGTATGGGGTTCGGGGAAGAAGTGATCCTTCGGAGTATCTCAGGATGACGATGCTTCTTCAGGTCAAAAAAACTTCCCGCCCGACTTGCCCGATCGGGAAACCGGTATATATTGAATGCAACAGTTGTGGAGTGTTTCGGAACTCTGCGGCTGCACTTCTTTTCACGCGAGGGAAAATGGCACGTCTTGCAATTGCGTTAGCGGTCGGTGTCTCCATGTCCGCCGGGGCTGCCCACGGGGCGATCGTCAATTCGTGGGAGACCGGCGTCGAAGGATGGTCCGGGATCACAACGACCACCGGTACGGGTGTCACTCACGGGTCGTCTGCGGCCCTGCGCGATATGCCTGCTGGCTGGAGCAACACCATGCAGAGCGGCTACTCGAACGATATTCGGGTTGCGCTGACCGGTGAGAACCTGCTGAAGGTTGACGTGACGCCGGAGTTCGCGGCGCCTAGCTGGGCAACCTTCAGGATCACGGCGCAGGTGATCGCCAACGGTGGCGTCGATCAGCAACTCGGCGCGCAGTCGGTGATTGGCGGCGCGACTCAGACGCTGACGTGGGACTACAGTTCGATCAGCAGCGCGATCGACGCCGCCACCAGTTGGGGTCACGTTCGCTTCATCACCGAAGTGTACGGCGGCGTCGACGTTGGCAACGTCACCTTCGACAACCTGCGCACCGGTGAGGACGTGATGGTCCCCGAGCCCGGCGCGCTGGCGGCGGTCGCGCTCGGGGCGCTCAGCCTGACGCGTCGTCGTCGGCCAATCGCATAAGGAGTTACTTCCGATCGGGGTAGGTTTAGATCAGCGGCCCGCGCGTCACCACGACGCGTGGGCCGCGGTCGTTGTGGAGGGCATACCGTATCCGCTTCGGCGGGAGTGCGGACAGGCCGTGTGGTCAGACGGACAGAGCTGCCATCCCACGCCGCGGCGGGCATTCGGACGGTTCAAAGTAACGGTCGAGCAACGGCGTCGCGGTCTGTTTCGCGATGCGCGCGGCTTCCTTTCCACCACTGATATGCCGGTAAACGATCGCGCCGTTCAGCAGCAGCAATAACTGCTCGGCCAACACGCGCGGATGGCTGGCGCCAGCGAGGGTGGCCAGGTACTGCAGGTTCTCCATCACCGACTGCTCGTGATCGTTGGCGGCGATGTGGACCGGGTCGTGGTGGCTGGGGAACTCGGCGGCGGCGGTCAGGAAGATGCAGCCGCGGAACTCGGGCTCGTTGAACCACACCTCCAGCACGTCGAATAACGCGTACAACTGCGCTTTGGGGTCGGGCCCGGCCACCTGCTTGAACAGCTGCGCGAACTTCTTCGATTCCGCCTCGTGCCGCGCCGCCAGCACGGCCAGGATCAACTCGTCCTTGCTCGCGAAGTGGTTGTAAAACGTCTGCTTGCTCACGCCCGCGTCGGCGATGATGCGGTCCAGCCCGATCATGTGGAACCCGTGCCGGCCAAACAGCTCGTACGCGGCCTCGATCAACGTCTGTTTCGTGCTGCGTGCCATCGGATAACCCCTGTCGGTAAATGCGTGCGGTCGAAGGCGTGGCGACTGTTGCCAGGGGCGCCTGGTCAGACGCTGGGCAACCGCGAGCATCTTAAAACTATACCACAAGTCAAGCAAACTTAGACGAAGAGTAAAGTATCCCCTGCCCGTGGCGCATGTATGTTTCCTCGTCCAAGGGAAGCGAAGTGTTTCCCAATCGAAGCGAGGATCTGTTCCAACGGAGAACTTACGATGTGTACCGCATGTGCCCCCGCGATTGATACGACCGCAGTTGACGCCTTCGCCGAGAAGCTGATCGGCATGGTCAACGGCGCCGCCCTGATGCTGATGACCAGCATCGGCCACCGCACCGGGCTATTTGACACCATGGGCGACGGTGTCGCCCGCACCAGCACCGAACTGGCTGAGAAGGCCGGCCTCAGCGAGCGCTACGTTCGCGAATGGCTGGGCGCGATGACGACCGGCGGCATTGTCGAATTGAATACTGCTACCCGCCAATACACGCTGCCCGCAGCCCACGCCGCGCTGCTCACCCGCGCCGCCCGGCCGAACAACTTTGGCGTCACCGCCCAGTGGGTCGGCGTGCTGGCAAGCGTGGAAGATGAGGTCGTCGACGCCTTCTCGCACGGTCGCGGGGTGCCGTACTCGGCGTACAACCGCTTTCACGAGGTGATGGCCGACGAAAGCGACCAGACGGTCGTGGCGGCCCTGTCGCAGCACATCCTGCCGTTGGTGCCGGGGCTGCCTGCCAGACTCGAACAGGGCATCGACGTGTTCGACGTGGCCTGCGGCAGTGGTAGGGCGCTGTGCGAGATGGCTGAGGCGTACCCGAACAGCCGGTTCGTCGGGTACGACACCTCGCCCGAGGCCATCGCCGCCGCCAAGCGCGAGGCGGACCGCCTGAAGCTGACCAACGTCACCTTCGAGGCGCGCAGCGTCAGCGATTCGCTCGGCGAACGCCGGTTCGACCTCGTAACCGCGTTCGACGCCATCCACGACCAGGCGAAGCCCGAGACCGTGCTGGCGAACATCAAGAAGAGCCTCAAGCCCGGTGGGGCGCTGCTGATGCAGGACATCCTCGGCTCCAGCCATGTGGAACAGGACATTGCCCACCCGATCGGGCCGTACCTCTACACGGTCTCCTGCATGCACTGCATGAGCGTATCCCTCGCCAACGGCGGCCCCGGCCTGGGCGCCATGTGGGGCAAGGACGTCGCGCTGCGCATGCTCGGCGAAGCCGGCTTTGGCGACGTGCAGGTGCATACGCTGTCGCACGACATTAGTAATTACTATTACATCGCCGAAGCGGGGAAGTAGGCGGAAGCGAGAGGGTAAAAACTAGGAAAGGCTATGGCGCCCACAGTTGTCATCCCGAGCGGAGCCTAAAGGCTATCGGACAAACCCCTCGCGCTGATCAGGGACGTGTCATCCCGATGGGAGGCTTGCCGACCTGACCCATCTCCCAAGGCCGAGAACCGTCCGTGATTCGAGATCCCTCAGGTCGCCAAGGCTCCCATCGGGATGACAAGTGCGCGTGAGGCGACAAGGTGTTGTCCGCTCGCCTTAGTGAGGCGGGAGGGATCTCGACGCTACGATCGCCTCTTGGCCATTCGAGATCCCTCAGGTCGCTACCGCTCCCATCGGGATGACATTCTGCGCGCCTGCGACTGCGGCAGACGATGGATGCACGACACGGGAGCATCGTCGGAGTCGCCCTCGCCCAGCCTCTCCTATGCGTACACGGGCGAGGCGAGGGGCCCGGCGCACAGCGGCCGCGGTCGCTACCGGCCAGTTGCAGTCGGCCGATTCAGTTGCCATACTATTGCCACGAGACCGCCGCCTGGCGCAGTCGGCCGGTGGATCGTTGGTGTATCGAGTAACAGCCACGGCTAGCGGACCCGCATCTTGTTGACCACGACGACGAAAACGACGACGGCAAAGTGAACCCACCCGGTTCGCTCGCGGTCGTGTTTTGGTTCGTGAAGGTCAATAAGGTATCAGGTCGGCATCCGTGGCTGAACGTTTTTAGTGGAGCAGCGTAAATGTCCGTGAACCTTGCTGTCGTCGGCGTGACCGGTGCGGTCGGTCAGGAATTCCTGAACGTGCTGGCCGAGCGCAACTTCCCCATCAAGAACCTCAAGCTGCTCGCCAGCGCGCGCAGCGCCGGCAAGACGGTGGAGTTCAAAGGGACGACGTTCAAGGTCGAGGAACTGACCAAGGACAGCTTCAAGGACGTGCAGATCGCGCTCTTCAGCGCCGGTGGCAGCATCAGCAAGGAATTTGCCCCGGCGGCGGTGGCGGCCAAGGCGGTGGTGGTCGACAACAGCAGTTGCTTCCGCATGAAGGACGGCGTGCCGCTCGTGGTGCCGGAAGTGAATCCGGAAGCCATCAGCAAGCACGTCGGCCTGATCGCCAATCCCAACTGCAGCACGATCATCATGAACGTGCCGGTCTGGCCGCTGCACAAGGTGAACCGCGTGAAGCGCATGGTCGTCAGCACCTATCAAGCCGTCAGCGGGGCGGGCGCGTGGGGGCTGTACGAACTGGAAAAACAACAGCGCGACTATGCCAACGGCGAGCCGATCCAGAAGGAAAAGTTCCCGCATCAGATCGTCAACAACCTCTTCAGCCACAACACCACCATTGGTGACAACGGCTACAACGAAGAGGAGATGAAGATGGTCAAAGAGACGCGAAAAATCTTCGGCGACGGCCGGGTGATGATCAGCGCCACCTGTATTCGCGTGCCGGTGCCTCGCGCCCACTGTGAGGCGATCAATCTCGAATTCGAGCGGCCGATCACGCCCGAACAGGTGCGGCAGATTTTGAGCAAGGCCCCGGGCGTGCGCATCGTCGACAACGTGGCCGACAACCACTTCCCGATGCCGCTGGAGGCCAGCGGGCAGGACGACGTGCTGGTCGGCCGGATCCGCCAGGACATCAGCCGCGACGACGGCCGGGGGATTGATCTGTTCGTCGCCGGTGACCAGATCCGCAAGGGCGCTGCGACGAACGCGGTGCAGATCGCCGAGAAGCTGCTGTAGGGGATTGTGGGGAAACCTTCGGCGGATTGGCAGCGTGGTCTACTCGAAAGGCGTCGCGCCAAGAGGCCAAGTGCGCCAAGAAGTGAAGCGAGGCTAAAGCGCTTCCTCTAATTTGCCTTGGCGCTCTTGGCGAACTTGGAATCCCTGGCGCGATATCATCAAGATTCGAAAGCCGAAACACCCGCTAAACCGTCCCGTGTCTTCCCACCCTATTGTAAGACACGGGGCGGCTTTCGCCCTCGCGATCGCATTCACTCTCGCTTGCCACCGATGAACTTGGCCAGCAGCTCATTTCGCGTGTTCACCTGAAACGTGCGGTAGAGCGACTTCACGTACACGTGCACCGTGTGCGGCGACAGTCCCAGCGCGGCGGCGGCTTCCTTTTCACTGTCGCCGGCGAGCAGGCGGTCAAGGGTCTGGCGCTGACGCTCGGTCAGGCCGTCGATCTCCGGATGGGATGCGCTGGCGCCGCCATTGGGGTGGTAGAGCCAGTCCATCTCGCTGTGGATGACGTGCAGCAGCTCGCGATCGCGCCGCGAGAAGGCTGGCCCGCCACCGACGCGCCGGTAGAGGAAGATCTACGCCGACGTGTTCGTGCGCGGCAGCGGGTACATCGAGACGATGCACTCGTCGATCTTCATCGCTTGCCGGCGATGCCGGACCAGCGGGATCGCCGCCCACGCCGCCGCGTTGAAGAAGTCGCTCCGGCGGCAGGTCGCCAGGGCGTACCCGTTGCGCGCGGTGTGGTCGACGATGCGCTCGTACATCGGATCGGCACGGCAGTTGGCCTTGAAGTGCTGCGCCGCGGCCCGTTCATCGTCGGCGTGCGGCCAGCCGACCGTCACGACGCTGGTCTGGCCGTCGATGGGCTTCCCATCCCCCGCGGGCGAGGTGAGGTTCAGTCCGACGTGGGCGTTCAGCAGCTTGCAGAGCCCCTCGATCAGGTGCCGTCGACGGCGGTGCGGCGCGGTGGGCATCGAGTGCAGCTCGTTCGCCAGGCGCAACGCGCCGCGAATGTCGGTGGAGGTGAGCAACTGCAACGACGATCCCATAAAAACACCCCGCGGGCCTCTCTCGTACGTCCCTCTTCATCGGCCGGACGCACACCGCCCCTGACCGTTACAGCACGCGGAGTTATGCGCATTTTGGAAAAGATCGAAATTCACCTATTCAGGTTATCTGGGAAACTTGGGCTGAATTTGCCGGCTTTGTCGTGAGAATTCGGAGGGAAAGAACTTCGATGGCCCCCGTTGCGGTACGATTTCTCATCGATGGGGATCAACTGCGCTTAGTGACGCCGCGGGGCGCGGTGTCGCTGCGCTTCACCCAGCGCGCCAGCAGTTCGCCCCGGCTGGCGACGTTGAATCGCTTGTACAGCGCCTTCACGTACACGTGAACCGTGTGCGGGCTGATGTTCAGATGGCGGGCGACCTGCTTTTCGCTGTCCCCCTCGAGCAAACCGGCCAGCGTCTGGCGCAGGCGCGGCGGCAGGTCGGCGATGTCGTCGGGCGGTTGGGCGAAAGTCGCCGGCGGTGGGGTGCTTGCCTCCGGAGACGCAACGATCAGCCGGCAGAAGTCGGCGAGCATGCGGCGTTTCACGTCCAGCGGGTCGCCGGGCGCGTCCGGTGACGACGCCGCCGTCACGGCCCGCCGCGCCCGCACGCGGATCGCCACGTCACCGAGACCGGCCGTCTTCCGCGTTTGCTTTCGACTGGCCATCGCGCGTTCCCCTTACTCAAACAGGGTAATTGCATTCGCAGCGATGCGCGCCCCGTCGGTTCCGGATGATATCGGTTGAACCGCCGGCGGGGAACCGCCGCAGATCGGTATGTGACGGATTGTGCCCGCGCCTTCAACCGACGGGCGATCGCCGTTAGCATCACCCGCCCACATGACCGCACTGCCCCTGGAAGCTCGTCTGACCGATCGCCTGCTGCTCTGGGTCGACCGCTATCGCCACTTCATCTTCGGGGCGATCGCGTTGCTCTACCTGGCCGGCTACAACGCGCAATGGCGGGTGAACTCCGACAGCGCGCTGTACGCCGCCATCGCGCGCAACCTGGCGAGCGGGCAGGGGTACAGCTACCTGGGCCAGCCAGATCGCATCGTCGAACCGGGGCTGCCGTGGACCATCGCGCTGGGCTTTCGCCTGTTCGGCCAAGACAACTTCGTCCTGCCCACGCTCGTGCTGCTGCTGGCGGCGCTCGGGTCGCTGGCGCTCGTCTACCGCCTGTTCAAGCTGCACGTCGACCGCCCGACCGCGGTCATGATGGTCCTGCTGGCGGCGGTGGCGGAACGCGTCTACCGCTACAGCTTCGAGATGTTCACCGACATGCCGTTCTTCCTCGGCGTGATGCTCACGCTCGTCGGCTACGAACAAATCGTACGCGACCGCGGCGACGATGACGGCGACGTCGATCACAACTCGGGCCACGCCGCAGTGGGCTATCGCAGCCCGATCGCGTGGATCACCATTGGCCTCGGCTTGCTGATCATGAACGTGTTCCGCGCCACGTCGCTGACATTCATGGGCGCGCTGGCCTTGGCGATCGCGTGGCAGGTGTTGCGCGGACCGAAGCGGTATCGTCACCTGGCCATCGCCGGGCTGGCGGTGGCGATCGTGCTGGCGCTGCGGCTGATCGACCCGCGGCGGCAGCACGTCGATCAACCGCTGGCACGCGAGGCGCTGCTGGGCAGTTTGCTAACCGACCGGTTGTCGTGGGCGCTGAGCCGTACGTTCTTCGACTTCCTGCCGATGCTGACCGGCGAGACCGCGATCGAGGCCATCCTGACCTTCCGCATTGCGCCGGGCATCAACCACCTGTTCTGCCTGGGACTGGCCGCGATCGGCCTGTGGCTGTTCCGCCGGCGCGTGCTGTGGGGGTTGTGGGTGATGGCGACGCTGGCGCAGATGCTGGCGTGGCTGCCGCGCGAGCGCTACTTCCTGCCCATCCTGCCGCTGCTGCTGTTCGGTTTGTGGTCGGCCATCGTGTGGGTCAACCGCCGGCTGGACGCGCGCCGGGGCAACCTCGTGGCCGCGGTGGCGCTGGTGCTGCTGACCGTGCCGAACCTGATTCAGGTCGTCCGCTACATCGCCGTGCAACGCCGCACGCCGTTCTATGCGCATCATAACGATGGTGAGACCCAGCGCACGATCGACTTCGCGAGGCAGATGGGTTCCGCCACCCGTCCCGACGATCTGCTGGTGGCCGACAACGACCGCGTGCTGGCCTACTTCAGCGGGCGCACGGTGATCGCCTCGCCGTTCGCGCGGCGCATTCCACCGAGCGAGCGCGAACTGCAGGCCTACCGCGACCGACTGGCCGCCGCGCCACGGTTGCTGGTGCTGCTGCCGGGGGACAACGCCGAGGAAGCGGTCGAGGCGCTGGCCCTGCAGCCGCGCGAGGTAATCTTCGAGGGTGACGGACTTTCGTTATGGCAGACGATCGTGCCGATCGTGCTGCCAACGACCAAAATGACGGATTGAAGTTGATTCTGTGGAAGCGTCCACGCTCGCACCGATTGTCATCCCAATGAGAGCCTAAAGCCCAGTGAACAAAACCCCATGTCATCCCGAAGGGAGCGGTAGCGACCTGAGGGATCTCGACTGGCTGACGGTGCGGGCCGTGGGAGATCCCTCGGGTCGCTCTCGGGATGACATCGAATCGCTAGCCCGCCACCTGCGCCACGTGCGGCGACCTGCGCAGCGCCGGACGGATCATGCGGACCATGCCGACCTGGGCGATGAGGATGACGACCATGCTCCAGACCAGCCGATCGAGGATGGACGCCGCCAGCGCGACGTCGGGTGTCGTGTTCAGCAGCGGGGCCGAGTAGCTGATGGCCGCCTCGCGGAAGCCTAGGCCGGCGGGCGTGACGCTGACGAAGAACGCCAGATCGCCCAGCAGCGACGCCAGCAGCGCCGCCGGGTACGACACGGGCTGGCCGACGGCGTAGAACGACATCTGCACGCGCCACGCGCGCAGCAGCAGCATCGGCACGTTCCACGCCGCCGCGATGAGCACGGTACGCGGCTTGCCCATCTTGGCCCACCCTTCGCCTACGCGCTGCAGCACGCGCGCGATTCGCCCGCTCGGCTCTCGGCCGGTGGGCACGCGGATGAAGACCGTGCCGATCCCCACGATAAACACGGCCACGAAGCTCAACGTGATCGGCCACGGGGCCCGCGCGCCGTAGCTTAGCGCCAGCACGACCTCGCAGGCCAACCCGACCAGGCCGATCGTCACCAGTTGAAGCATGGTGGCGATCAGGCTCTGCGCGCCGAAGTCGGTGAATGGCACGCCGTGCGTCGCCTTCAGGTAGACCGCGGGCATGCCGATGCCCACGCGCGGCACCAGCAAATTCGCGTACGACGTGAGGATGACCAGCATCCACGCTTCGGCGAAGCCCACCGCGTACCCCAGCGCGCGCATGCAGACGCGCAACACCTGCCCGTTCAGCGCGCGCGTCGCCAGGTAACAGGCGATCATCGCCACGATTAGCCCCGGCGGCGCGTCGCGCAACCGATGCAGCTCGCCGTAGTACCGCCGGCCGAGGTAGGCGAGCGGCACGAGCACGATGATCGCGATGAGCAGTTTGAACAGGCGGGCGCGGGTGAGCAGGGGAGACCTCGCAAAGGAGAATGATCAAGCCCCAATGACCAACAAATAACCAATGATCAGATCCCAATCAGAGCGCGGTACGCTCTGGCTCCCTCTCCCGGTACGCCGGGGGAGGGTTAGGGTGGGGGTGATTCGTGGAATGACCAATGACCAAACCCGAATGACCAATCAAACTCCAAAGACCAGGATCCAATGGAAGCACATTTTCTTCCATGGTCATTGTGGCTTGGACATTCATTGGTCCCTTCCCACCTACGCTTTCACTTCCGCCAACACCACCGTCCACGGCGTGGGCGTGTGGCATTGCCGCACCGTCGCATGTTGCCCGACGAACTGCTGGAACTTGGCGCTCGACCAATGGTTCAAATGCCCCGGCGTGTTGCCGAGATCGGCAATGTACTTCAGGCGGGCCATGTTCAGCACGCGCCACATCGGCTCGCGCGGCACCGACGCAATTACCCACTTCCGCGACACCCGGCAGACCTCCGCCAGCGCGCGGGCGGGGTGGTCGAGATGCTCGAGGACTTCCAAGACGAAGACAAGGTCGTACGCGTTGTCCGGCCGGGCCAGGTCGTAGATGGACTCGCGGGCAATCGGGATGTGCGGGTTGCGCTCGCGGGCCTCGCGCACGAGGCGCTCTTCGATGTCGCTGGCCTCGAAGCGCGCCCCGGCCGGCAGCATCGCCTGCAGGCGGGCGGTGCTGAAGCCTTCGCCACAGCCGACCTCAATTGCGTTGCGCACGTCCAGCCCGCGGGTGGCCTGCGTGATCGCGCCGAAGAAGCCGTCGAGCAACCGGCGCGAGATGAAGTTCGTCTGCGTGTACTTCGAGCGAAAGTCGAAGCTCGTGTCGGCGACTTCCGCGGCGGCGTTTTGTGGATCGGTGGAAGGCGGCGGGTTCATCGCGCCTCCGGCTTCACCACTTGCCAGAACGTCAGGATGCGGGCCGGACCGGGCCAGACTTTTTCAATGCCGTGCAGCGTCCACGCCATCCAGCGGGGCAACAGGCGATAGGCGCGGGTCGGGATCACGTAAGCCGTGCGCCGTTGGCGCACTTCCAAGCCCAGTCCTTCAATGCCGCGGGACAACTCGGCGGGGTTGGCGAAATGCAGGCGCGTCGCGCCGTCCTTCTGCCGACCTGGGCTCGCCAGCGATGCCGCCCGGCGCAGCGAGAGCGGGTTGAGCGTGTCGAACACGATGCGCCCGCCCGGCCGCAACAACGGCGCGATACCGCGGATGATTGTCAGCGGGTCGGCATAGTGGAACATCAACCGTGAGATCAGCACCACGTCGAACGATTCATCCGGGAACGGCGGGTTGAAGATGTCGGCCCGCAGGACGCGGCCCGGGGCCTTGCGCACGGCCTCGTCCAGCATCGTCGGGCTGTAGTCGGCCGAGACGACGTCGAAGTCCAGTTCCTTTTGCAACTCGGTGAACCGCCCGGACCCGCACGGGATGTCGAGCGACCGCCCCGGCCCCTTGCCCAGCAGCGAGCGCACGATCTCCTCGTCGCGCTGCAGGGCATACCAGCCCATCTCCTGGATGTACGTGTTGATCTTGCCACGCGTCGCCCAGGCGTGGCGCTTTCGCTGGGCAGCTTCGTCGTCATCGGTGGCGGCGGGGGCATTGGCGCCTGAATCGGTCGTCACTGCGCGGCTCCTTCCGTGGCAGTAGAGGCGGGTGGCCTGACGCCCGGCGCCAGCATCGCCAGCACGCGGTCGCAGAAGACGTTGACCGCCAGTTCGCGCTCGAAAATGTCGCGGCAGACGCGGCCGCTCTCGTGGCGTTTCGACCCATCTGCCAGCATCTGCCGGATCGCCACCGCCAACGCCGGCGCGTCGCCCGGTGGGGCGAGCAGGCCGGTGATGTTCGGGCGAATCAATTCGCCCATGCCGCCGACGTCGGTCGTCACCACCGGCGTGCTGGCGGCGAAGCTCTCGAGCATCACCTGGGGCAAATGATAAATACTCGGGCTGACGTACGGAAGCACCGTCACGTCGCACGCGGCCAAGAAGACCAGCGGGTCAACCACGCCCAACTCGCGCGCCCGGCCACTGGCGATCAGCGCCTTGCGCTTCGCATCATGGTCAGCCGACAGTTTGCCCTTGCCGCTGTAGGCCAAACCGAGCACCGCGCCGGTATCAGCCAGATGATCGGCGGCATCCACCAGCACGCCCACGCCCTTGGCGGGGCTATAGTGCCCCAAGTAACCGTAGACGGGCTTATCGTCCCACCCCAGTTCACGGCGGGCCTCCTCGCGGGTGGGCACTGCCCGACTGGAGGTGAACCCCGCGCCCGGCAGCACGGTAATGTTCGACGCCCCCAGCGAGCGAATCTGCTTGGCCTGATACTCCGTGGCCGCGGCGAACCGCCGGTCGCGCCACGACTGCGGACGCGCCAGCAGCCGGCTCTTGCCGATGCCGTGCTTAATCGCCTGCCTGGTCAGCCCCGCACGCCGCAGATCCGCGGGCGTCGCCAGTGGCGTTAGAAAATACGTGAGCGTCGCCGCCGGTTTCGCAGACCAGCGGGCGGTGAAGCCCATCACCGGGTTGCTCTCGACCAGCAGCACCGCGTCGGCATCCTTTGATGCGGCCTTCAACGCCTTGCGATAGTTGAAGATGCCCTTCAGCCCGCTGTCGTAGAACAGGCTGACCACCGGCGAACCGACGAGCGGCTTGCCCGTGGGTGTCAGCACGTGAACGTCCCATCCGCGGCGCAGCATCTCGGCAGCGATGCCACGGATGAACGTCCCCACGCCCTCCAGCGTCACCGTGCGCGGGAAGAATGCAGCCACGAGCATGCGCGGCCGACCACCGGCGGTGGGGCGGGGTTCAACATCGGCTTGGCTCACAGCGCGGGCTCCTTGGCGACAACGGCGACAGAAGAGGCGAGGGCGGGCGCCGCCATTTGAGGCGACGTCAGCACCGCGGGATCGGTCGGCCCGTCCGACAGCGCCGGCATCGCCGACTGCACCGGCGGCTTGCTGCCAGCGCTGCCGGCCCGCAGCTGGTACAGCATCTCTTCGAGATAAATGCGGTGCCGGTCGAGCATGTCGCCGATCAGCCCCATGTAAAACATCATCAGCCCCAGCACCGCCAGCCCCGCACCCGTAAAGCCCGCCCACTTGTGCGGCGAGAACGCGCCCGTCGCCAAGTAGTGCCCGAAGAAGAAAATCTCCAGCACGATCGCCGGGATGATGAGCGCCGCAGCGATCTTCCCGAAGAACTTTAAGGGCCGATAGTCGCGATAGCACCGGAAGATAATGCCGCTGGTCTTCGTCGCGTACTGCCACAGGTTGCTCGCCACGCGGCTCTTGCCGAACTCGCGCTCGCCGCGCACCGGGATGGGCACCTCGGCGATCTTCAGCCCCTTAAACGCTAGGTTCAGGAAGACTTCCTGCGTGTACGTGAACTTGCCCAGCAAGTTCAAGCTCAGCATTGCCCGCCGGCTGTAGCATCGCATGCCGCATGACACGTCGTAATACGTGCCATCGGTCAGCCGCGACACCAGCCGGCTCATCATGCGGTTGCCCCAGAGCTTGATGCCCGGCATCACCGGGACGAGGGCCGGGTCCTTAAACCGCGACGCCGTCGCGAACTCCGCCTGCCCACTGACGACCGGCGCGATGAGCGTCGGAATGTCCGCCGGATTAAACTGTCCGTCGGAATCAATCGTCACCAGTAGATCCGCCCCCTGGCTAATCGCCCACGCCAGCGACGTATGAAACGCCGCCCCCACCCCGCGCGGCGTCGCATGGCTGACCACCGTCGCCCCCGCCGCCACCGACAGCGCCGCCGTCGAATCGGTGCTGCCATCGTTCACGACCAGCACGCGAATCTCCCCGACGCCCGGAATGCTGCGCGGAATCCCCCCGATCACCGTGGCGATCGTCTTCTCTTCGTTCAGGGCGGGCATGGAGACGACTAATTTCATCATGTTCGCATCGCTTCGCTTAAGCCCCCGAAGGTACCGGCGACCCCGACGCGACACAATCCGTTGCCCCACCGATTGCACGATCGCTATAATTCGATGATGAGCACCGCCACCCTGCGCAAAGAGCTGAAGGCGATGGTCGACGAGCTGTCGACGCCGCAGCTGCGCGTCGCCTCCGAGTTCCTGGCGTTCGTCCGCAGCCGCGACCTCGACCCCGCCACGCTCGAACTGCTCGCGATGGAGGGCTTCGAATCGTCCTACGCCCGCGGCGTCAAGGACATCAAGGCCGGCCGCACCACGCCCTGGCGCAAGGTCCGGTCCGATGTATAACGTCGAGCTGTCCCGCGAGGCCCAGCGGTTCTACGATCGCTGCGATCCGGCCACCGCCCGCAAGCTCGCCCGCTGCTTCCAATCGCTCGAGAAGAACCCGCGCCAGGGCAACAACGTCAAGCCGCTTAAGGGCCCGCTCGCCGGCTCCCTCCGCTACCGCCTCGGCGACCTCCGCGTCGTCTACACGATCAACGACCGCACCGTCACCGTCTTCGTCATCACCATCGCCCGCCGCGGCGACGTGTATGAGTGATCGCTCGTTAGGTCGCACCGGTGAGAGGGCGGCGGAGTTGATCGGCGATCCGTTGCGCAATTCGCTTGGGTAAATCAGGATCATCCGACGAGAAGCGAAATTGCAGGCGTCTGCCTTTCGATCGGTGAAGGTACAGGTCACCCGCCGTGCGCCACCACGCGATATTCCGGGTGATCGGGCGGTACTCGACCTTGACGATGTCGTCTGCGGCAACGGCGCGCTCGCGCATACGCCACATCCCCAGATCCGATACGACGAGCTGTCGGTCCGACACCGTGATGATCCGTGGCACCCGGCCCCACCGGCGGTACCGCCACCAGTGAAACGCGGCAATCGACCACCAGAACAACATCGCCAAACCGAGAACGGCGGCCGTTTTTGCCAGTTGCCATCGGATTTCCCCCGGCAACTGAAACGGGGCGGGCCCCAACCACCATATGAACCGGGAAAGCGCAAAGATTGCCGCACCCTGGCCAAAACCCGCAATCGCTCCACCGACTATCGGAAACACGTACACCCAAGTCGGATCAACCGGAAAGATCACGCGCACGGCACCATCCGCCTCTTCCATCCGTAGCGTCCGGGGCGGTGGCGGTTGTGGCTCGGCGTAAGGAAGCGTTCGACGGTCGGGCACGCGGGTAGGATACTGGGCCGGTGGCAAGTGATGTAGGGTTGGCAACGCCCTCCGTCGGTCCCGCATCATGGTTCTGGAACGCGGTGGGCTTCATCGGGTGATGAGGCCGCCCGTCGGCAGTCATCACTGACTCCTCTCCACTTCGAGTCGATCCACCCGGCCGTCCGGCGTGAAGTGCACGATCAGATTGTCGCGGCTACCTTCCGAACTCCACAACGGTGCGCTACCGAGATCATACCGCAACCCCGGAGCATGTTGTCCGTACGCTTCGGCCGAGTCCCCGCCCAGGCGGTCGATCACGGTGGACCGATCCCACCGCTCAGCAATCGCGACCTCTCGAAGGTCGGCGAGCATACGCTGGCGACGCGAATCCATCCCGCGGGACGCCTTCCACTCTTGAGAGTCGAAAGGAATCTCCCGCGGTGCGGTCCACTGGTACCACGCCACGATCAAGACGCAGGCTATGCCGAAACCGACGACCAGCCGGATCGACGTTCGTAGTCTGTGAGTAGATCGCAGTTCGTCACGGTCATTGAATTGCGATCTCGTTCGTACCATCGCTTCTCACTCGAAAGAGTTAACACACGCGGTGGGCGGTGCCGACCCTACGGCTCTGAACTCTGTGTGGTCGCCGGTGATGTGGTTAGTATTTGCCACTGATGGGTGCCGATCCACATTCGTGATCTTCCCGACTGCCCCTTCCACGTGATGACCTCGTCCGACTTATATCGATCTGGCCAAACGCTCAGTTGCCGGCCGTCATTGAAATGCCAGTTAATGATGCCAGTGCCTGACAACGGGTGCATCTGACCCGGCCCCAACTCTTCTACGATCGCACCTAATGTCACTCCGTCAGTAATGCGATCCAGTTTCGCCGCATCCAGAAGATGTGGCTGCGCGGCGGACCTTCGATAACTTCGAAACGCGGGCTTTGTCGATGGTTCCTCGGCCTGCGACATTGCCGCGGCAGCGTTGGCAGGTTGGGTGGCTGGTCGTGGCGCGGCAGACTGTGTTGTCGGCAACTCCGCGCCGCGGGCCTTGGTCAGACCGAAGATGCCGGTCAAGAGCAGTAGCGTGACGGTTGTGGAATGTAGAGTGGTGAACATGTTGACGTCTCCTGCGACGAGATTGGCAGGTGGCACGGGCCCGTCCGCCAACCCGTGTTTCACGTTCATCCCCGCGTGGTCGTTGGTCGGATTGTACGTGACGGCCGGCGGGGAGCCAACGATGGGCGTGCGGCGCGGCGCGTACCACGGGCGGCTCGCCCGTGTCTTTTGAGTCGGGGCCGAAGACATGGGCGGGCCGCCCATGGTACGGGGCGGCTGGCTCCCTCTCCCGCATGCGACGGGGGAGGGTTGGGGAGGGGGCGGGTGGCACGGTTTGGTACGCCAAGCCGTGTCTTCGGTGGGCAGGGGAAGACACGGCACGGGGTACCGTACCGTGGCACCCGACGAGTGGCAGGGTTGCGAAGTCATCGCGCAGATCAGCGAAGTCATCCTACACATCAGTCGGGTGGCCTTGCAGATGAGCCAGGCGACTTTGCAGATCAGTCGGGTCGCCTCGCAGGTCAGTCGGATGACCTTGCAGATGTGCGAAGTGACTTTGCAGATGTGCGAAGTGACTTTGCAGATGAGTTAAGTGATCTTGCAGATCAGTTGGGTGAGCGTGCAAATCTGTCGGATGGCCTTACTGCAGGTCGGCATGCCGTTTGGCATGCACGGCGGGGCGGGTTTTATCGGGTCGGGCGGGCGGCGCTGGTGGGTAGCGGGCGGGCGGGGCGGTGTTATCGGGTGGGGCGGATGGAAAGCAGAAGGGCGGTCGTGCGAGGATATTGATTGCAATCGTCGCAAACCGGTTAAGTGGAGGGCGCGTCTGGTCGAAACGAGTGATGCGGCTCACGGTCGGACGGCTTCGTCCGGGGTAGGGGCCGGGAGACGTCTTGCAGGACGAGGTGGATGATGGGCATTCCGAGAAGCGACGTGTTGCTGGCGCCGTACGTGACGAACTGGCACGCGCGCATCGCGACGGGGTTCGCGACGTACGGGCTGCGCAGCGAGCAGGCGGCGGCGTTCGCGGCGGTGTACGCGCCTTGGGACGCGGCGTGGACGGCGATGGTCGCGTCGCGCAGCGCGGGCATTCGGTCGGAATCGGAGACGTCCAATAAGGACAGCGCGAAGGCGCAGATGCTCCCGGTCCTTAGGGAATTGTACGCGATCGTGCAGGCGTCGCGCACGGTGAGCGACGGCGACAAGCACCTGCTGGGCGTGACGGTGCGATCGTCGGGCCGCGCGCCGCTGGCGGCCCCGGGACCGCTGTCGAACTTCACGGCAGAGATCAACGGCGATGGCTCGCTGACGATCCGCTGGGCGGCATCTAATCCCGCGGGCGCGCACGGGACGATGTACCAGGTATGGCGTCGCGTGGGCGCGGTCGGTCCGCTGGTGTATTGCGGCGCGACCGGGTCGAAGTCCTATACGGACGCGGCGGTGCCGGCCGGCGCGGTGGGCGTGATGTACCAGGTGCAGGCGGTGCGGTCGACGGCGGTGGGGCCTTGGACGCAGTTCAACGTGAACTTCGCCGCGGGCGGCAGCGGGGCGGTGTCGACGGGGCTGACCGTGAGCGCAAGCGGGTCGGCGACGTCGCCGAAGATGGCGGCGTGAGATGCGCAAGTCTGAAGGATGAAGTCTGAAGTGAAGATTGGGGCGCGGCCTGTGTGGCGCGCCCTTTCTTCGTTTCGGTTCGCGCCAAGATCGCCAAGACGCCGAGGACGCCAAGGGAAGGCGAAGCAAAGCAATTGTTTTCGCTCTTCTTTTCTTTCCTTGGCGTGCTTGGCGCTAAGTCCGATCGTCAACGGGTCCGGACCGGTGGCGCCTGGCCGGGCGATTTCATCCCGTCTTACGCGCTGCTCTGTGTCTGCCTCGGTGCTCTCTGTGTCCTCTGTGGTTCAAATTCTTCTTCGCGATGCCTTCGTGCCTTTGCGCCTTCGCGTCTCGTCCAGTTTGAGAAGGAAGAATAGAGACAGACAGGAATGTCCGTCCCACCCAATGCAAAGACAGAAGAGACACAGGCAAGAATGCCTGTGCCACAGAAGAGAGGCAGACAGGGGGAGAGACAGACAAGAATGTCCGTCCCACAGAAGACAGGGGGGAGAGACAGGCAAGAATGCCTGTCCTACAGAAGAAGGTCCGTGAGCGGGATGAATGCCACCCTACAACATTAAGGGTTGCGGTTGTAGCGAAGTAGAAGCGCGAAGTTCACCAAGCCGACAATGCAGGCGGCGGTGGAGAGGATTCGCCCTTGCAAAGTAGACGAGGGGCCCGGCGATACCCATGACCATATGACCATCAGCGGGAATACGACCACGCAAAACAGGTACACGTAGACCATTGACTTACGGTACAGGCCCATACCCCTACCCCTTCTTCTTGTATCCCGGCTTGCTGCGGGGTGATGCGCTTCACGTCCTCATCACTGATTTAAAACATGCTTCAAAACCCTTGGCCAGCGATCTCGACGGCCTTCAGCAACGCCTTGGCCTTGTTCATCGATTCTTCGTATTCACTCGCGGGGACGCTGTCGGCGACGACGCCGGCGCCGGCTTGGACGTCGTAGGTGCCGTTGCGCCAGACGATGGTGCGCAGGGCGATGCAGGTGTCCATGTTGCCGGCGAAGTCGAGGTAGCCGACCGCGCCGCCGTAGGGGCCGCGGCGGTGGGGTTCGAGTTCGTCAATGATCTGCATGGCCCTGATCTTCGGCGCGCCGCTGACGGTGCCGACGGGCAGGCCGACGCGCAGGGCATCCAACGCGGTGTATTGGTCGTCGAGGATGCCGGTGACGTTGGAGGTGATGTGCATGACGTGGCTGTACTTTTCCACGGTCATCACGTCGGAAATCTGCACGCTGCCGGTCTTGGCGACGCGGCCGATGTCGTTGCGGTGAAGGTCGACCAGCATGATGTGCTCGGCGCGTTCCTTGGGGTCGGCTAGGAGTTCCTTTTCGAGGGCGGCGTCTTCCTCGGGCGTGTCGCCGCGGCGGCGCGTGCCGGCGAGCGGGCGGCTGGTCATCACGCGGTCCTGCACGCGGCAGAGGATCTCGGGGGACGCGCCGATCAGCGTGCAGGCGGGCGTCTTCAAGTAGAACATGAACGGGGACGGGTTGATGATGCGCAGGGCGCGGTAGACGTCGAACGGGTCGGCGTCGCTGAGGACGCGCAGGCGTTGGCCGGGCACGAACTGGAAGATGTCGCCGGCCTTGATGTACTCCTGGCCCTTGCGGACGGCGTTTTCGTATTCGGCGCGGGTGAGGTTGCTGTCGAACTTGATCGTGAGCGGGGCGGTGGGGTCGATCTCGCCGAGCTTGCTGCTGGGGGGTTGCTGGAGCCGCTGGACGATGTCGTCGATGCGCCGGCAGGCGTCGCGGTAGGCGTCTTCGAGGGATTGCGGGCTATCCGATGAGCCGCAGTCGGCGTTGGCGACGACTTTGATCGTCTTGTCGACGTGGTCGAAGATGACCAGCTCGTTGTACAGGCCGAAGTGCAGGTCGGGCAGCCGGCGGTCGTCCTTCGGCGGGTTGGGGAGCTTCTCGCCTTCGTAATAGCGAATGGTGTCGTACCCCGCGTACCCCACGAGGCCGCCGGTGAAGGCGGGGAGGTTCTTCGCGTGGTGGTACGTGCGGCTGGGGAGCAGCTTGGCGAGGTCGGCTAATGGGTCGGTCGTTTGGAACTCGTCGGTCTTGCCGTTCCGGCGCGCGATGGCGGCGTTGGGGCCGGCGGCGGTGTAGATGAGGGACGGGCTGGTGGCGATGAAGCTGTAGCGGGCGATCTTCTCGCCGCCCACGACGCTTTCGAGCAGGAAGGCGTGGGCGTCGCGGCCGAGCACTTCAAACGCGCTGACGGGCGTGTGCCGGTCGGCGAGCAGTTGCCGGTAAACGGGGACGATCTGCGCGGTGGTGGCCGCCGTCTTGAAGTTGTCGAAGTCTGGGAAGTACCGCCGCATGGGGGGCATCTTAAAGAGGGGAAGGGCTAGGGGGTAGGGGTGAGGGGTTGGGAATTCGGGCGAGGCCAAGTGAGGGTGGCGTCCGAATGACCAATGAACAAATCCGAATGACCAATGAATGCCCAAGCTCCAATGACCAATGAAGAAACCTGTCGTTGGTCATTGGCAATTGGTCATTGGGGCTTCATTGGTCATTCTGGTTTGGTCATTCAAGCATTTTCCGCCGGTCGAAATGCACCCTCACCTGGCCTCCCAGCCCCTTGCGACGACGCTTCCCCCCGGCGTACCCTGCTCGTTCATGCCCTTCGAGATCACCACCACGCGCTTCTTCGCCGCCGCCCATGCGTTGCGGTTTCCAGATAAGTCGGTCGAGCCCATCCATGGGCACAATTGGCGGGTGAAGGTGACGGTGTCGGCGCCGCGGCTGGATGCACTGGGGTGCGTCATGGATTTCCACGAGCTGGAACGGCAGGTGGATGCGATCATCGCGCCGCTGCACAACCGGCACCTGAATGAACTGCCGCCGTTCGATGGGGAATTGAATCCCAGCACGGAAAATGTCGCCTATCATGTGGCAGTGAAACTAGCGTTGGCCGAACCGGTGATGTTGGTGTCGGTCGAGGTTTGGGAGACGGATACGAACTCTGCCGTTTACCGGCCGTAAGACGGGTTCCACGATTGACGTTCCCAACGCCGATAAATACGATTGGGCGAGGTACTTGTTCCCGTTCCCGCCCCTCACGCAAATCACCTATGAAGTGCGATAACTGCAACAAGGCCGCCGCCACCGTTCACCTGACCGAGATCAAGGGCGGCAAGAAGCTTGAAAAGCATTTGTGCGAGCAGTGCGCGGCCCAGAATGAAGGCCTGCCTGTCAAGACGCACACGCCGATCAATGAGTTGCTGACCAACTTCGTGCTGGCCCACTCCGGCCTGCAGAAGGAGACCGGCGTCGGTGGCTGCGAGCACTGCGGCATTACCTGGGCCGACTTCCGCCAGAGCGGCCTGCTCGGTTGCGAGCACGACTACGGCGTCTTCGAGAAAGATTTGACCCCACTGCTCCAGCGAGCCCACGAAGGGGCTACGCACCATGTGGGCAAGGTGCCGGCCCGCCGTGGTGAGGTGGGTGTGCCGATGAAGAAGTCGGTCGATCTGACGCGTCTGCGCAAGGACCTCAGCCGGGCGGTAGAGGCCGAGGATTACGAGAAGGCCGCGAAACTACGCGATCAGATTCGCCAGGCGGAAGAATAAACGCGGAGGCGCTGAGGGCGGAACGCAGAGAAGAGATCCCACGAATGGGCACGAAGGAACACGAATGAAGAATAAGACCGATTGCCTTGCCTTCATTCGTATCTTTTCGTGCTCATTCGTGGGCGAAAGTTTTCTCTCCACCTCTGCGACACTCCGCGTTCCCCACTCTGCGCCTCTGCGTTGAATTAGATAACGAGCGACACGAACCATGAAGTTAAGCGACCTCACCAATCACGCCGGCGAATGGCTCCGTGGCAGCGGGCCGATGAGCGAGATCGTCATCTCGTCGCGCATCCGGCTGGCCCGCAACGTCGCGGGGTTCCCGTTCCTGGCCAAGTCGTCGCGCGGGCAGCGGACGATGCTGGAAGGACGCATTCGCGAGACGATTTTGTCGTCGCAGATTGCGCCGCAGACGCTTTACGTCGACCTCGAGCAGGCCACCGACATGGACCGGCAACTGCTGGTCGAGCGCCACCTCATCAGCAAGCCCCACGCCGCCGCCGAGGGCAGCCGCGGTGTGGCGATTGGCGAGAACGAGACGATCTCGATTATGGTCAACGAAGAGGACCATTTGCGCATCCAGGTCCTCCGCAGCGGCCTGCAGTTGGAAGAGGCGTGGGAGCAGATCAGCAAGATCGACGATTCGCTCGAACGCCGGCTCGACTTTGCCTTCCACAACCGCTTCGGCTACCTCACCGCTTGCCCGACCAACGTCGGCACCGGTATCCGCGTCAGCGTCATGCTGCATCTGCCCGCTTTGAAGCTGACCGGTGAGATCGAAAAGGTCTTCCGAGCCGCCAAGGACATGCGACTGGCCGTGCGCGGCCTGTACGGCGAGGGCACCGAGGCGACCGGCGACTTCTACCAGATCAGCAATCAGACCACGCTGGGCAAGACGGAAGAAGAGATCATCAGCGACTTTAAGCACGTGGTGATCCCGAAGATTATCGATTACGAACACCACGCCCGCCGAACGCTGCTGAACGACCGCACGACGGCCCTCGACGACAAGGTCCACCGCGCCATGGGCCTGCTGAAGAGCGCCCGCCTGATCGCCAGCGAGGAAACGCTGTTCCTGCTGTCGCACCTTCGGATGGGTATCAACCTCGGCCGGGTGAAGGACATTGACGTGCGGACGGTCAACGAGCTGTTCCTGCTCACCCAACCCGCCCATTTGCAGCGCATCCAAGGCCGAAAACTGGAAGGCGACCTCCGCCGGGCCGTGCGGGCAGATTACATTCGCCAACGGTTGGGCGGGGTGTAGCGGACCTCGCTTCGGCGTCGGTTCCTCTTGTCTTCGCCTTCTGTAGGACAGGCATTCCTGCCTGTCTCTCCCCCCATATTCTCTCTGCCCCTCTTCTGTGGCACAGGCATTCTTGCCTGTGTCTCTTCTGTCTTTAACTCTCTGTAGTAGGGCGGACATTCTTGTCTGCCAAGCCGCGGAGCCGCGATGGCGAAGAGGCAGAGACGCGAAGGCGCGAAGGACGCGAAGGCGGACGCGAAGAATTGCGGATGGTGTTGCGCCAACCCCGCGTCTTCCGCGCAGCGCGGGCGTAGAGATGGATAGCGTGCTCTTTGATAACTGAATACGCGACGCGGTGAAGCTCGACAGTCGCCAACTCGACCACCCGATGGTGCAAAATGGTGCACAATGGTGCACGGATTCACGTTTTGCCTTGCCCAACCCGCCGCCGCGAACGGGCGTTGTCTTCTTCGCGGTTCTTCGCGTCTGCCCGTCGCGAGCTTCGCGTTCGCATTCTGAACGGTAGAGGCGCAATAGAGACAAACAAGAACGGACCTATGCACTTGACGAGACCTCGTCATCCTGAGGTACTCCGAAGGATCTCTTCCTTCACGAAGTGAATACGGGGGGAGATCCTTCGGAGTACCTCAGGATGACGAACTGCGAGGCCCTTTCGTCAAGTGCATAGGTCCGGACAAGAATTTCCGTCCCGCTGGCAGAGAAGACTGAGAGACACAGGCAAGAATGCCTATGCCACAGAAGAGAAAAGAATACGGGGGGAGATGAAGACGGGGGGAGAGACAGGCAGGAATGCCTGTCCTACAGAAGAGGCGGCTCGTCTCGGCGACCGAGCCAGCTACTTTCCCCGCAGCGCCAGGATCAATTCGATCTCACCGCGCGGCCGGTGCAGGCCGTCGGCGATCTCGGCGGGGCTGCGGCCTTGGTCGGCCAGGCTGTAGATCTCCTCGTGGCGGGGGTCGGTCGAGCGATTGCGGTCGGCGGGCACCAGCACGGGGGCGGCGTCGTCGGGATCGCGGTCGATGCGGAACCGCTCCCTGGCACTCGGGCCGGCGGCGGCGGAGAGGGCGCGCAGCTGCTCGATCTTGGCGTCGGCCTCTTCGATCAATAGCTCCAGCTTGGTCGCCCGGGTGTCGATCTGGGCCGTCATCTTGCGCGACATCTCCGACAGTTCGACCAGCAGATGCTGCATCTCCCGTTCCACGTGCCGCTGCTGGGCCAGCGTCTTTAAGGCGCTTTCCTCCTCCATCGGGTCCTTGGTCTTCTTGCGGCCCATGGGGCGCAGGACGAAGATGTAGAGCACGCCGATCACCAGCGCCGCCAGGGGCAGCCATTGCATGGTGTCGGTCGGAGGCGAGGCTTGCAGCAGGGTGAAGTGCATCACGCGTTAAATCAGAATGTCGCGATTGGCCGCGTTCGATGCAAGTAAATCGTCGGTTCGATTTCCCGCATTGCTGCGTTATCATCCCGGCCCCTCACTAAGGGGCAAACGGAAGGAACCTATGACCACGATCGCAGTTCTCGGCGTTAGTCACATCCACATCACCGGCTTTACGAAGATGCTGCAGGCGCGCAGCGACATCAAGGTGAAGAGCGTGTGGGACCCCAACCCCGTCCGCGCCAAGTTCTGGGCCGAGCAGCTGAACGCTACGGTCGTGGCGGACGAAAAGACCGTCTACAGCGACGCCGAGGTGCAGGCCGTCGTGATCTGCTCGGAAACGAACCGCCACGCCGAGCTGGTGGAGGGCGTCGCCGCGGCCAAGAAGCATTTGTTCGTCGAAAAGCCCCTCGGCATGGCCGCCGCCGACGCGTACCGCATGGCCGACGCGATCGAGAAGGCCGGCGTTATCTTCCAGACCGGCTACTTCCAGCGCGGCGCCGCCAATGTGCAGTTCCTGAAACAGCAGATCGACAAGGGGGCCTTCGGCAAGATCACCCGCGTGCGCGGCAGCAACTGCCACAGTGGCGCGCTCGGCGGGTGGTTCGACGCCAAGCCGGACGACGTCCCCCACGAATGGCTCTGGATGACCGACACCAAGCAGTCCGGCGTCGGCGCGTTCGGCGACCTGGGCACCCACTCGCTCGACATCCTCATCTGGCTGTTCGGCGAGATCGACACCGCCACCGCCCAGCTCGACAACGGCACCAATCGCTACGGCTGCGACGAGGCCGGCGAGGGGCTGATCCGCTTCAAGAGCGGCATCATCGGCACGCTTGCCGCCAGCTGGGTGGACACGACCGACCCGCTGAGCTACCAGATCACCGGCACCGAAGGCCACGCCGCCATCATCAAGGGGCAGTTGTTCTTCAGCACGAAGCACGACGCCAAGTACGACGGCAAGCAGCCGGTCGACCCCGCCGACATGCCCAAGGGCCTGCCGCACGCGTTCGAGCTGTTCCTCGACGCCATCACCGGCAAGAAGGATCTGCCGCTCGTGAAGCCCCGCGACGCCGCATACCGCAGCGCGGTGATGGAGGCGATGTACGAAGGGGCGCGCACCAACGCGTGGGTGAAGCCGAAGTAGTTCGCCTCCTGCCCCTCTCCCGGCCTACCGGGAGAGAGGAACGGACAACCGAAGCGACGACACGAGCCGTGGGTGCAACCCCGCGGCTTTTTCGTGCGCGGTCGCGTCCGTCTGCCGGGTCGTTTCGCGGCTTTCCGGTTGGCCTTTACACACCCGGCACTCCCGTTGCTCTAGAGGGATGCACAAACTGGAAAAGGAACCGCATGACCGTCCCATCGTCCGACAGCAACGCCGCCGTAACGTCGTCGTCCACGAAGCACGCCCGGGTGTACGAGCGCCCGTCGGCGTTCAAGCGGCTGTGGCCGCGCATCCTGCTGACCGTCGTGCTGATGATCGTCTCGCTGCTGCTGTCGTGGTGGTTGTGGACGAGCGTCTTTTGATCCCGGAGCAACCCCATGAACGATCCCATCAAAGTCACTTATCAGGATGAGTCCGTCGGCTCGGTCGACGCGACGGCTTGGCACCGCGACGACGACCAGCCTGTCGTGGTGCAACTGCGCGACGGCACGGAAGTGGTCGCCGAGCGAACTTTTTTTCGCAACGCCGCCGACGGCTCGCTGACCCTGCAACCGAGCGCAGGCAATCGGGCGACCACCCACGGCCAATCGTCCGCTGATGACGCCGCCGCGATGCAAGCGAACCTGGGCGAGCGGCTGGTCATCCCGCTGCTGCGCGAGCAGCTTGAGGTATCGAAGCGATCGGTGGAGCGCGGCCGCGTGCGCATCATCAAGAGCGTGCGCGAGGAGACCGAGACGATCGACCACCCGCTAATGAAGGAACGCGTAAACGTCGACCGCGTCGAGGTGAACAAGTTCGTCGACGGGCCGGTGCCCGTGCGCTACGAGGGGGACGTGATGATCGTGCCGGTGCTGGAGGAAGTGCTGGTCATCGAGACGCGGCTGATGCTGAAGGAGGAACTGCGCATCACGAAGACCGCCCAGCAGGTCCACGAGCCGCGCGACGTCACGGTGCGCATCGAGGAGGCGCGCGTCGAACGGGTGTCTAGCGAGGACAACAAATAATTCGATTCGGCACGGCAAGGCACGTCACTTGCAACGTACCGGACCGAAGCGTCGCACGGCGGCGTACGTGAACGAATGAACATTAGGGAACAAAGGAGTAGCGTCATGGCTAAGACAATCATTGGAATCTTCGACGAGATGGCGTCCGCCGAGCGCGCGGTTACCGCGCTGGAGCAGGCCGGGTTCAACCGCGATGACATCAGTGTCATTCGCAATCAAAACACCACTGGCAGCGGGACCACCGGCACCACCGGCACACACGATGAAGGCATGACGACCGGCGAGGGCGCCGCCGTCGGCGCCGGCACGGGCGCGGCGCTGGGCGCTGGCGCGGGCCTGCTGGCCGGGTTGGCCGGTCTGTTCATCCCCGGCATCGGCACGGTGTTGGGCGTCGGGCCGTTGGCGGCGACGATCATCGGTGGCGCGGGCATCGGCGCCGCGGCCGGTGGGCTCAGTGGCGCGTTGATGGCGTCGGGCGTCAGCGAGGAAGACGCGGCGATGTACACCGAGAGCGTCAAGCGAGGCAGCACGCTGGTCAGCATCCGCGCCGCCGACGACCGCGCCGATGAGGCCGCCGACCTGCTCGGCAGCTACGGCGCCGTCGACATCGACGAGCGCGCCGCCAGCTACCGCAACCAGCCCGTGCAGGACACCGCCGCCACCCGCACCACCGCCACCGGCGCCGCCCCGGCCGCGCTGGGCAGTGGCCGGCAGGACAACGCCGCCGCGATGCGCTCTGGCTCGCAGGAACTGCGCCAGGGCGAGGCCATCCCCGTGGTCGAAGAGCAGATCGCCGTCGGCAAGCGCCAGGTGAACAAGGGCGGCGTGCGCGTCTACTCGCACGTCACCGAACGCCCGGTCGAGGAACAGGTCACGCTGCGCGACGAGCACATCAACGTCGAGCGCCGCCCGGTCAACCGCGCCGCCAGCGAGGCCGATCTGGCCGCGTTCAAGGAAGGCTCGATCGAGGTCACCGAGACGGACGAGGAAGCCGTCGTCGCCAAGCGCGCGGTCGTGAAGGAAGAGATCGTGGTCGACAAGACGGTCGACCAGCACACCGAAACGGTCCGCGACACGGTCCGCTCGACCGACGTCGACGTGCAGCGGATCGAGGGCCAGCAGACGACCGGTTCCGCCGACTTCGACACCGACTTCGCCGAGTTCCGCAGCGACCGCCGATACGCTGAAGCGGGCTGGGACAAGGTGGAACCTGAGTACCGTCGTCGTTGGGAGACCCGCAACCCAGGCGGCACTTGGGAAGGCGTGAAAAACAACGCCCGCCAGGCGTGGGAACGCACGAAGAACAGCGTTCGGTAGTCAAGTGACACCCGCGGTGCGGGCGGCCCGACGATGATGTCGGCCAGCACGCTCCGCACGCAGCACCAACCGCTTGCGGTTTAGCTTTCCAAGATCGCTAAACCGCAAGCGGTTTCTTATGCGCAGTGCGGGCAATGTTTGTTGTTGAACGGCAGGCCTCAGGCGTGGTCGCGTCTTCACCGTGGCATGGGCGTCTCGCCCATGCGTGTAGGTAGCACAGGCGATCTGATTGGTGGCAAACCGCTCCGGCCGCGCGGTGGCTAGCTAATAAAAGCTGTCGGCCTCATCACACGCATGGGCGAGACGCCCATGCCACGGCAGGAGCGATCGCCCGCAAGCCGTGGGTCGCCATCTCGATGCACTGTCTTCCCGCGTCCCTACGCCTTCTTCCGCCCGAAGCGATGCTCGGTGCCATCGCGTAGCCGCGCGATGTTCGTGCGGTGTTTGTAGATCACCAGCCCCGCGATCGTCGTGATGAACGCCAGCAGCGGCCACTGCGCGCCGAACACCGGCCAGCCCAGCCACAGGCCAATGCCCATGTACAGCAGCGGGGCAGACGCGGCGGCGCAGATCGAGGCCAGGCTGACGTAGCGGGACAGCTTAAACACGATCGCGAACGTCGTTAGCGCCAGAATCCCCGGCACCGTGTAGTAGGGCCACAGCCCCAGCATCACGCCACAGCTCGTCGCCACGCCTTTGCCGCCTTTGAACTTCAGGAACAGACTAAACATGTGCCCGAGGATGGCCATCAGCCCGGCCCCCAGCCACAGCCAGTAGACCGCCGGCGTCTTCACCTCATCGTGCAGCAGCACCGCCGCGATCAGCATCGGCACGGCCCCCTTCAGGGCGTCCAGCACGAAGATCAGAAAGAACCACCGCTTGCTGCCGAGCATGCGGGCGACGTTCGTCGCGCCGATGTTCCCGCTGCCGAACTTGCGGGCATCCTTACCCTTGGCCAGGCCGACCAGCAGGCCGAACGGGATGGAGCCGAACACGTAGGCCAGCGGCAGCAGGGTCGCAAGTTGCGTCAGGGGCGACATATGGGGCGGCATGTTACCCCCAGCGGCCCGATAATCCATCACGCCCGATCGCGCCGCGGCAGGGGCGAAAGCAGCGGGCCGCACGGAAGTAGCTGCCGGCGCGCCGGAAGCATCTGCCGCCGAGGCAAAAACATCTGCCGTCGTGACGAAAACATCTGCCGTCGTGACGAAAACATCTGCCGCCGGGGCAAAAACATCTGCCGCCAAGGCAAAAACAGCTGCCGCCGAGGTGAAAACATCTGCCGCCGCGGTGAAAGTTGCTTCCTGCGCGCCGCACGTTGCGACATCTGGGGTTACGGACGCGACCGGCCAATAAAAAGCCGTGGTTCGCGGGCTGCAGACGACCAGATGCGGGCCGCGGGCCGTCTGACCCCTCTCCCATGGACCCATAAGGAAGGCTGGCTGGGGGCGTTGCAGAACGGCGAACGACCCACGAATGGGCACGAAGGATCACGAATGGGAACCGGCGAACGGGCTTGCCTGATTCGTGCCCAACCGCGAGCGGTATGCCGTTCGAATCACACCCACCTAACCTCCCCCGGCGTACTGGGAGAGGGACCGGAGCGGATCATCAGAACAGCTTTTATCGGAACGAGCCCAGCCGTGGGCTTTGTCTCCTGCTTCCCTTCCACGGCGTCTCTTGCGATAATGGGTCCCCTTATGTCGCAAGTGCCCTCCAACGACGTCGCCGTCCCGCCGCTTCGCATGCAGAAGGAGGGCATTCCCGAGGGGCTGTGGATGCGCTGCAGCGAGTGCGAGGAGATGCTGTACCGCAAGGTGGTCGAGGAGCACTTCAACGTCTGCCCGAGCTGCCAACACCACTTCCGCGTGAGCGCCCGCACGCGCGTGGCGCAGCTGGTCGACCCCGGCAGCTTCGAGGAGATGTTCGACGACCTGGCCCCGGTGGACACGCTGAAGTTCGTCGACAAAAAGAGCTACAAGGACCGCATCAAGGCCGAGCAGGACAAGACCGGCAACAAGGACGCCGTGGTGTGCGGTAAGGGGTTCATCAAAGGCCGGCCGATCATGCTGGGCGTGATGGACCCGACGTTCATGATGGGCAGCATGGGGAGCGTGGTCGGCGAGAAGCTGACGCTGACGATCGAGGCCGCCGCCGAGGAAGGTTTGCCGCTGATCATCGTCTCGTGCAGCGGTGGGGCGCGCATGCAGGAGTCGACGCTGTCGCTTATGCAGATGGCCAAGACCAGCGCCGCGCTCGCCAAGCTGGACGATGCCGGCGGCCTGTTCATCAGCCTGCTGGCCGACCCCACGACCGGCGGCGTGACCGCGAGCTTCGCGATGCTCGGCGACTTCATCATCGCCGAGCCCAAGGCCCTGATCGGCTTCGCCGGCCCGCGCACGATCTGGAACACGATTAAGGTCGAACTGCCCGAGGGCTTCCAGCGGTCGGAGTTCCTGGAAGAGCACGGCTTCGTCGACTTCGTCGTCCACCGCAAAGACCTGCGCAGCGAGATCGCGCGGCTGGTTGACTACTGCGGCAAGTAACGGCGCCGCGGAGCGGCGGTGGGACGGACGTTCGTGGACATTAACGTCATCAACGCCTGCGCCCGCAAGCACGCCCCTCCGGTCCCCTCTCTCGGTACGCCGGGGGAGGGCTAGGGTGGGGGCTCTGCCGAGCGCACGATTACGCCCAACGGTACATCACAAGACCCCCTCCCTAACCCTCCCCCGCGAGTACGCGGGAGAGGGGACCAGATTGTTCACCGCGCGCCCGCCCACTTTTCCCGTTGTCCCCTCACTGCGACAGCACATAGGCTCAAGCATGTGTGATGAGTTGTCTTAGGAGGCCGTATGATCCGCAGCACCTGTGCCGTCTTGATGTTGTGCCTGTTATCTACCGGTTGCGGCGGAACCAAGCCCGACCAGACGCTGTCGGTGAGCAACGCCGGCTACGCGCTCGATAAGCTCTTCACCGACCCCAACGGCTACAGCGTCTACCGCTTCTACGACCGCGGCGACTTCCGGTACTACGTCGTCGGCCCCAACGGCGCGCAAATGGTCCCCAGCAGCACGACGAACCGCTCCGGGCCTGAAGTGGGCTTGGGTTTCGGTGGCAGCACGGGGACTGGTGTAGGCGTGGGCGTTGGCGCGGGCATTCCGATCGGGCAGTGAAACGTCTTTCCGGGATAGACGACGTGACGGGCGGCGGCCTCTTCACGTAGCATGGGCGTCCCGCCCATGACTTCGGTTAGGGCCGGAGATTCTCTTTGTGGCTGCTGTTTGGTCGAAGCGGTCTGATTACTGCCGAGATTTCTATTTCAATCCACAGACATGGGCGGGACGCCCATGCTACGTGAAGCGCAGCGCGCGACGCCGATGGGCGCCCCTGGCCACGGACATCACAGCGACGTGATCCCCTCGCGCACGGCGAACTTCGTTAAATCCGCGACGCTGTCGATCTTCAGCTTTTCCATCACGTTGCGGCGGTGCGTCTCGGCGGTCTTCACGCTGACGCTCAGGTGCATCGCGACCTCCTTGGTGCTCTTGCCCTCGGCGATCAGCTGCAGCACCTCGCGCTCGCGGCCGGACAGGATGCTGTACGGCGAGGCGGGCTCGGCATCGTGGTTGCGCACGAGGTCGCCCACCACCAGACCGGCGACGGCGGGGCTGAGGTAGACCTTCCCCTTCATCACCACGCGGATCGCGTCGGACAGCTCCTCGAACGCCGCGTCCTTCAGCACGTAACCGACGGCACCGGCCCGCAGCATCTCGGTGGTCATCCGCTGATCGGTGTGCGACGACAGGCAGACGACCTTCACGTTCGGGTGGACGTTGAGGATCTGGCGGGTCGCCTCGATGCCGTTGAGCTCGGGCATGCGCAGGTCCATCACCACCACGTCCGGCCGCAGCTCGCGCACGAACGATACGGCCTCCCGGCCGTCGCCGGCCTCGCCCACGACCTTCATGTCGCTCTGAGCGCTCAACAGCGAGTTCAGCCCCTGCCGGATCATGCGGTGGTCATCAACGAGTACTAGTCGGATTTCCATGATTATGTCCTTCCCGTCCGCTCGGAGCATCAAAATAAGAACGGACGCTAACCAAACGACTTTACCGCAAAGCTAATCCTATTCGAAGGCACATTTTCCGCTATGCCCGATATTCCGAAAGGGCTGCGAAAGCGATGCTGAACGAGCGGGTAGCGCAGCGGTCTCCGCCATTGTTTGACGTGACAGACCGCTGATGTGTCCGTCATCCGCGAAGGCGCTGGTGACGCGGTGGGATGGCGGGCGTGTCGAGATGTCAGTCGCGAAGGACACGGCTGTCGCGGCACGAACTTGCGGCCGATCGTGCTCGGTCGCAAGCAGTTGATCTTTGACGATCGGCCACCCGTCGTCACGCGGTGCTGAAGGCGGCGCTCAGGATTTTGGATGACGTGCTTCGCCCATCAGCGCGACGCCGTTCATCCATTTGGCGGCGCGGGTGGCCGGGCAGCAATGGGGCACCCCAATTGCGTTGATTGCCCTGTGTAAATGACACGATCCGCCGCGTGGAAGAACGCCATGCATCGTGGGAACGAACGGAGTAGCGAGATGCCGAGCCCTGACGAGATTCACGCCGACCCCGATGCGGTTAACCTGCCCGACGCCGCGGCACAGTCGCCCAACACGTCACCGGCCGCCGCCGAGCGCATGCCCGTGCAGGCTGACACGCTCAACCCGCGCCCGACGACCAACCGGAGCGCCGATTCGCGCGATCGCGCCCGCGGCGTTGCCGACGACCACGACAACAACCCCGACGCCTCGATCGACACCGCTGGTCACGGGCGCTTCGGCAGGCGACCCGGTGACGTTGTCGATGCCCCTGATGCCACCGATGACGCAACCCGCACCCAGCCGGGCGACTCGGCCAACCAGCCGGGCGAGGGCGCGATTGACGCCACCGACGCGCTGGACACCGCCACCGTTTCGCTCGACACCGACGGCGACCGTGACCCGGCGGTTATGGGCGCGTCCGCGGGTGGCACGTCGTCCGGGCGCATCGAACGCGCCGGGGGCGAGCGACAGGCGACCGGCGCGCTCGACGAAGAGGACCTGCTGGCCGAGGACGGCTCGTCCGATCCCATCCCACAGAACGGGGACACCGACTAGGTCCGTTCCCGATCACCAACGAATCACCTGCAACGACATTCTGCAGGCGGGGCAACCGCCACGTGCGATTTGCCCCGCTTGCCATAGGACACCGCTCGACGTCGGTCGAGCAAAACAAAGGACTGTACTCCATGATCGCACTGCATGAGGAACCCGCCGCGTTGGAGAACGAACTGGCCCGCGTGACCCACGATTTGCTGGAGACGCCGGGCGCCCAGCGCGTGACCTTTGCCTGGGTCGACGCCATCACCGAACGGCTGTGCGTCAGCGAACTGCGCCCCGGCGATCGGGCCGAGGCATTCGACCCGCAGACCGATCGCAAGGCGATGTTCCTCGTGGGTCGCTTCCCGTTGGAAGGGGATGCCAGCAGTGGCGAGGTGACGGCCGCGATGAACGAACTGCGCAGCCGCGCCGGCCTGCCCCCGCTGCGCTGCACGATGTTCAGCCACCTGCACATGGGCGACAGCGGCCAGTGGGAAGGCGCGATCAAGATCAGCGCGGCCGTGGCGCTCGTGGCGTGACATGGAACACCTGGACTGACCGGGCGTCTGCTCTTCGTCACACATCGTCATCTTGAGAAGGCGCTAAAGAACACAGCAGCGTGGCTGCCTTGGCCGTGGCATGGACGCCAGAGCCCATGCATTGGGACTGGAATAAGATGCTTTATTTGTTGGCTGCTGCGCTGACCGAGCCGCTGCAACGAATGCTGTCTTCCTGCCCCAACACACGCATGGGCTCTGGCGCCCATGCCACGGTCGGAGCGGACGCGGCATCGTTCTTTGACACCGTCTCAGGATGACGAACTCGAAGAGGGATTCTCGCTTGGCGGATATTCACCTTCCTACTTCCCAATATGGCCGTCGCTGGCACAGCAATTGAAACGGTACGGCGATTCGGACGGCACGCGATTCTGGGCATGAGGCCTAAAAGATCGTGGCCGCACTACGACAAACTGGAGAGAACCGATGCGCCAGCCCAACCTACCGTGGTTCAAGGAAGTCATTGACGTTCACCAAGCCCCGTGCGTCTCGATCTACATGCCGATGCTGCGAGCCGCGCCACCGGCCAACGAGAATCAGCGGCTCTTTAACGAGCTGATCGACAAAGTGGCGGCTGAACTGGCCAGTGGGTACCCGAAAGAGGTCGTGGAGCCGCTGGTCAATCGAATCACGGCTGAAGCGAGCGGCACGGACTTCTGGATTGGCCCGCGCGACGGCATCGCGGTCTTCGCGTCGTCGGACTACCTGCGCATCGTCGACTTGCCGAGCCGGCCGGACGCGCGAGTGGACGTGGCCGACACGTTCCACGTGCGCCCGCTGATCACCAGCATGCAGGCCGACCGACGCTATCACGTGCTGGCGCTAACGCTGCGGCAGGCAGTTCTGTACGAGGGCAACCAGTACGGCGTGCGCCGCCTGGCGACGCCCGGTGTGCCGCAGGACCCGCACACGGTCTCGAAGATGCGCATGAGCCAGGAGATCGACGCCGCCTCGGACATCAAGACTGCCACGACCCAGTATCCGCAGGAGGGCACGATTCCCGCGGCCGTTAGCGAGGATCTGTTCCTGCGCGCGATCGACAAGGCGGTGTGGGAGCAGTTCTCGCGCGACGCGAAGCTGCCGCTGGTCCTGATGGCCGACGAAAATCGCAGTTCAGCGTTCCGCGCCATCAGCAAGAACACCTATCTGCTCGAGCAGGGCTCGATGGTCGACCCGCACCACCTCGCGCCCGAGCGCATCCATCAGGAAACGTGGAAGCTGATCGAGCCGCGCTTCGGCGCCGAAGCGCAGGACCTCGTTGACCAGTTCCAGGCCGCCCGCGCCCGAAAGCTGGGATCGGATGAGCTGGCGCCCGTCGTCGAGGCGGCGGCGGTGGGGCGCGTCGACACGCTGCTGATCGACGCCAACCGCCAGATCCCCGGCCGCATTGAGGACAGCGGCGACGGCGCCACGTTCCAGTTCAAGCCCGCGCCCGCCGGCGACCCGCGCGCCGATGACGTGCTGGATGACCTGGCGGAAATGGTCCTGAAGACCGACGGTGCCGTCATGATCCTGCCACCCGATCTGATGCCCAGCGACACCGGCGTCGCGGCGATTTATCGGTACTAGGTTGGAAGACGGACGAACTCGATCTATACGTTCTTGCGTAGGGGCAGGCCGCCGGGCCTGCCCTTTTCTTTTGGCTTGCCAAGCAACGAAGCGGATACCGCGCCTCTGGCACCGCCCGTGGTACGGCGAGAAATATCCGGCCGCTCCAAAAGTACCCCTCTCCGTTAGTCGAAGTAGGGAGAGTTAAGGAGCATTATGCCATCGACCGACATGCCGCCGTCCACGCTAGCGAACCCCCTGATCACCTGGCCGGAAGCGGCCCGGAACGTGCTGGCGGCGCTGGATAACCAGTTTCCCCCGCTGCAGGAACGCCGCAAGATCGCGCGGCATCGTTACAACGTCTCCGCCAAGCTGCAGTTCGGCGGCGCCGAAGGCAGCGAGATGTCGATCTACGTTCGCGACGTGAACGCCTGGGCGGTCGGGTTCCTCGTCCCCAGCCAGGTCGCGAGCCACGCCAAGGCCACGCTGACGATCGAGACGCCCGACGGGTCGATCATGAAGGCCAAGTGCCTGATCCGGCGTGCGCGTGAAGTAGCGCCGGGCTGGTTCGACGCCGTGCTGGAGTTCAACGTCGTGCAGCACGCGTTTGCGCCCGAGGCGCTGCGCAAGGTCGCGTAGTCGTCGGTCTTCCTATTGCACTGAACAACAAACACTGGCCTGGTCGCTTAAGCGACCAGGCCGGTTTTCGTTCATGCGCGTCCTGCGTCGATGGGCTAGACTATGGTCTATCCGGAGGCGCGCGTGAAGCTGATTGGCCTGATCCTCGTACTGTTGTTCTGTTCACCAGTGGTCACGGCTCAACCGAGCACCGCGCCCGCAAGCGACGAGCATCTGTTTGCCGACGACACGCTGCAGTTCACGGTGCCCGAGGGTTGGCGGCTATCGAAGATCAGCAACGACTCCCTCTGGGCGGAGATGAAGCGTGACGACGGGGGCGGGACGCTCGTGCTCAACACGACGCTGCAGACCGCCAGCCTCACGCAGAACCCCGACACGCGCATCAAGATCGGCGAGCAGATCGTCAAGCAGATGCACGACCAACTGGTCGCGCAAGGGCTGGAGATCGTCGATCGGCCGCGCATGAAACGGGACGACGCGTTCTTCCTGCGCGTCGAGGACCGCTACCGCGCCACCGCCACCGACGGCGGCAAGGTCGTCAGTCGGCTGCACGTTTACCGCGCGATGGGCATCCACTTCCTGATGGTGGTCGCCACCAGCTTCGACGAATCCCCCAACACAATCGCGGCCATCCACAAGGCGGGCGAGCAACTGCTGTACAGCGTCAAGCCCAACAAGGTCACCCGCAACCGCGGCGTGCCGACCGGCAACAAGCCGGCCCTGTTTCGTCAGGCAAAGGTGAAACTGTCGCCGGCCAAGGGATGGCTGGAGGACAAGAGCGACACGGCCGTCGGGACGATCGCGACCTATCGGCAACCGATCGGAGGCGCGGTCGTCACCGTGCGGGTGGTCCCGATGGCCGACCAGACGGACGCCCGCGACGTCGTCGCGGCCCGCATCGCTCGGGAAGACTTGGCCGCGATGATCGTCACTGACACTCAGGCGGGGCCGGTGGAGGCGGTGACCGACGACGCATTCATGAGTAAGTCCCGGCAAACCCACACCGGCGTCCGGCCCGCGGTGCGGGTGGAGAACCGCGTGCGGTCGGTGGGGAACGTGCTGTTGAGCGTCACGAGCTCGTCGGTCGAGGTGAAGGCCGACGCGGTGGGGACTTGGGCGGATGATCTTGCCAAATCGGCGGAAGTATTTGCGACGCGGTAGGTGCGGTTGGGTTTGCAGAGAAGCGAACACGAAGGGCGCGAAGGGCGGACGCGAAGGACCGCGAAGAAGAGGGTGAACCAGCGGGCGGCGGTCTGGGTAAGGCAAAACGCGATTTCGTGCACCATTTTGCACCATTGTGCACCATCCGATGTTGGTGAACGGACGGAGGAGGTTCCGCGGGTTGGCTATTCGGTTGTCAAAGAGCGCACTGTCCATCTCTACGGACGCGCTGCGCTATCGAGCACGAATGCGCGCAACAACCTTCGGATTTCTTCGTGTCCTCCTTCGCGTCTTCGCGCCTTCGTGGCTCTGCGCGTTTGATCGTTAGATCGCGGCTCCGCCGCGTGGCAGACAAGAAAGAATGTCCGTCCTGCCGAAAGGCTCGCGGAGAAAACTTTGTCGCATCGCGCGCACTTGTCATCCCGAAGGCAGCTTAAAGGCGGGCGGACAAATGCCCCGCGCAATGCCTAACCTGTGAGACCGAGGAGAGCGGTAGCGACCCGAGCGATCTCCCATGGCCGGCACCGTCAGTCAGTCGAGTTCCCTCAGGTCGCTACCCTCCCTTCGGGATGACATCCGGTTTTGTCCGCCAGCTTTTTAGGCAGAAGACAAAAGACAAAAAAGACACAGGCAAGAACGCCTGTGCCACAGAAGAAGGAATACGGGGGAAGAGACAGGCAGGAATGCCTGTCCTACAGAAGACCGCGAGGGTGCCTCTGATGGGCTGGGGTGACGGCACGGTGATTACCGGACCAGTTGCGGTAATACGGAGGCGTCACGTTCGTGAAAAGTCTCACAACCTATCTTGCAAAGGCTGGGGGCCACTCTTAGACTTCCGACCTTAGCGTCGGAGCACCGGCCGGTGGGGTCGCTCTTGGGAGCGATTCTGCGCGGGTCGGACCGAAGCGGAAATAACATGATCGCCCGTCTTTTCAACGCTGCCGACCCGTTCGCCTTCCTTGCCCAGGCCGTCGCCCCGGCGGCCAACGTCGTCGGGCCCGTCGCCGAGACTCCCAGCCCCATCGCGCCGATCATCGTGCTGGTGCTGTGCGCCGTCGCGGGCATCGGCACCGTGCTGCTGTTGCCCGGCAAGCGCGAGGCCTCAATCCGCAAGATCGGTGGCGTCGTGCTGGCGCTGGCGGCGCTGGTGTTCGCGGGCCTGCTGGCACGGGCCGCGGGGGGCATGGGGGCCTACTTCTGGATCTTCAGCGCGATCGCGATCGTGGGGGCCGTTCGCGTGGTCACGCACCCGCGGCCGGTCTACTCGGCGTTGTACTTCGTGATGACCGTGCTGGCGTCGGCGGGGCTGTTTGTGCTGCTGTGGGCTGAATTTATGGCCGCGGCGCTCATTTTGATTTACGCCGGCGCGATCCTCATCACGTATGTCTTCGTGATCATGCTCGCCGCCAGCACGACCAGCGACCGTGCCGCCGCCGCGGTGTCGGAGTACGACAACGTCAGCCGGGAACCGATCTTCGCGTCGGCCGTCGGGTTCGCGTTGATGGCGGTGCTGCTGTTCGTCATCTTCGACAAGAGCGTCCCGATTACTCCGCGTGGGGACGTGAGCACGCCCGCGGCGTATCGAGTGCAGGGAAACACGCAGCGTTTGGGTGCATATCTCTATCAAGATCAAGTGGTTAACCTCGAGATGGCCGGCCTGCTGCTGACGCTGGCGATGGTGGGCGCGATCGTGATCGCCCGCCGAAAGGTCTGGACGGGGCCGGCCAACGCCGGTCAGGCGCCCGGGGCCGCGCCCAACATCCACGATCGGAAGATTTTCGTCGACGACAACCCGCACTCGATCCCCGTGTACGGGACCGACAACCCGCGGCAAAAGGCGTATCCGGAAACGTAATAGGATTGCCAGATGCCGGTTGCCAAATGCCGAACGAAGACGAAGGGTTTGATGCCTTTCATTCGGCAATCTGCAATCGGCATTCGGCAATAACAAGATGTCCCAACTGGCCCTACAACATTACCTCGCGGTCGGGGCGATCCTGTTTGCGATCGGGATGATCGGGTTCATGACCCGCAGAAACCTGATCGTGATGTTCCTGTGTACGGAACTGATGTTCCAGGGCGTGGCGATCAACCTGATCGCGTTCGGCCACTTTCACGGGAACCTGAGCGGGCAGGCGTTCGTGATCTTCGTCCTGGTCATCGCGGCCGCCGAGGCCAGCCTGGCGCTGGGCCTGGTCGTGCTGCTGTTCCGCCAGCGCAACACGCTCGACGCGAACGCGTGGCGGGAACTTAAAGGTTGATGTAGGGGCGGCACTTGTGTCGCCTGGTGTGCTCAGCGGGACCGAACGAAAACGGGCGACACAAGTGTCGCCCCTACACCATGGAAAACTTCGCCATCCAATACGTCTGGCTGATCCCGCTGCTGCCCCTCATCGGGGCGGCCATCGCGGGATTCTTTGGCGCGCGGCACCTGCGCGGGGCGAGCCACTGGCCCATCTGGTTGACTGTCGGCGGTAGCGCCGTGCTGTCGATCATGCTGCTGGTCGCGCTGCTGGACCCGGCCAACACCGGGCGCGATGGGCTGGTCTACATCACAAAGACCGTCTTCACCTGGATTTCCGCCGGCGACCCGGCGACCGCAATGGTCGGTGGCGCAAGCGATTACCTCAACGTGAAGGTCGGCTACCTGCTCGACCCGCTGTCGGCGGTCATGCTCTGCGTGGTCTGCGGCATCGGGTTCCTCATCACCGTCTTCGCGGCCGGCTACATGAAGGGGGAGAGCGGCTACTGGCGCTTCTTCGCCTACCTCGGGCTGTTCATCTTCATGATGACCAATCTCGTCATGGGCGAGAACCTGCTCATGCTCTACCTGGGCTGGGAAGGCGTCGGCCTCTGCTCGTACCTGCTGATCGGGTACTACTACGAAAAGCCCAGCGCCCGCGATGCCGCGACGAAGGCGTTCATCGTTAACCGCATTGGTGACTTCGGGTTCGCGCTCGGCATTATGCTCTGCTTCGCGGCGTTCGGCACCGTTAGCTATCTGGGTGATGGCGTCGCGACGAACACGGGTTTGCTCGAGATGTTCGTCACGCCGTTCGACCAACTGAACAGCACGCAGCAGATGGCGGTGCAGTGGGTGCCGTTCCTGTTGATGATCGGGGCGTTCGGTAAGTCGGCCCAGTTTCCGCTGTACGTGTGGTTGCCGGATGCGATGGAAGGCCCGACGCCCGTGTCGGCGCTCATCCACGCCGCAACCATGGTGACGGCCGGCGTTTACATGATCGCCCGGTGCGGGACGATGTTCTTCCACAACATGCCCGGCGGCGCGTTCGACGCGCCGTTGTGGACGATCGCGATCGTCGGCGCCTTCACCGCGCTGCTGGCCGCCACGATCGCCATGCGGCAGTTCGATTTGAAGAAGGTCTTTGCTTACAGCACGGTCAGCCAGCTCGGTTACATGTTCGTCGCCGTCGCGGTGCTGGCGCCGGTGGCAGCCGTCTTCCACTTGGTCACCCACGCGTTTTTCAAGGCGTTGCTGTTCCTGGGCAGTGGCGTCGTGATGCACGCGATGGACGGCGAACTGGACATGCGGAAGATGTCCGGCCTCAAGAGCGTGCTGCCCAAGACGCGCTGGCTGATGCTGGCCGGTTGTGCGGCCTTGGCGGGGTTTCCGATCGTCACGAGCGGTTTCTACTCGAAGGACGAGATCGTAGCCGCCGCCTGGCACCACAACGCCATCCTCGCCGGCGTGCTGCTATTAACCTCGTTTTTGACCGCTTATTACACGTTTAGACTCTATTTCCGTGTATTTCACGGCCCCGTGGTCCTGCCGTCGCATCCGGCGGTCGACACCATCCCCAGCGAGGCCGAGGCGGGTGATGCGCCGGGTCACTTGGCCGAAGGACACAGCGGATCGGTCGCGGACAACCAGCATGGTCCGCATGGTGGACAGGCCGGACAACCGCATGGTCATGGTCATCACAACCACGAGCCTTGGCTGATGATCGCGCCGCTGGTCATCCTGGCGATTGGGTCGCTGATCGTCGGGCCGTTGCTCTACTTCGTGAAGTCCAACGAGGCGGGCGTTCCGAAGGAAAATCAGCAGAGCATTCTGTCGAACTTTTTGGGTAAGAGCCCGTCGTTCAACATCGCGTACACCGAGGCGAACCTAGCGTTCCCCAACGCCAGCAACGTCGCGTTCGGCGTCGTTCGGGATCGCGGGGGTTTGTTGGTGGAACGTGACGCCAGCGAGGTTGCCGACGAGAACCAGATGCACCTGTACATGATGATCGGCAGCGGCGTCCTGGCGCTGGCGGGCATCGGCATCGCGTACCTGCTGCACAAGAAGGACCGCCGACAGGCCGACGCGCTGGCCGACAAGTTCCGTGGCATCGCAACGGTGTTGGACCGCAAGTATTGGGTCGACGAGATCTACGACGCTGCCATCGTGCGGCCGCTATGGGCGGTCGGGCAGTGGTACGAGAAGTTTGACCGCTGGGTGATCGACGGGCTCGTCTGGGCCGTCAGCTTCGCCCCCCAGGTCGCTGGCTTCAGCCTGAAGCTCACGCTGCAACGTGGTTACCTACAGGGGTACGCCGCGGGCATGGTGTTCGGCGTTGTGGTGATTTTGGTGGCGATTTTTGTGCTGTGATTTAT
The DNA here is from genome assembly GCA_035998445.1 of Tepidisphaeraceae bacterium. NCBI lineage: Bacteria > Pseudomonadati > Planctomycetota > Phycisphaerae > Tepidisphaerales > Tepidisphaeraceae > Tepidisphaeraceae bacterium. Next base: position 92,197 of record DASYHQ010000061.1, read on the forward strand.
CCCTCCTCCCCCGGTACACCGGGAGAGGCTAGGTGAGGGTGATTTCAAGTAACGAGCGATTCGGGGCTGCAAAGGCAGGCGCATCCGCAGGTCGAAATCACCCTCACCCTAACCCTCTCCCGGAGTACCGGGAGAGGGGACCGGATCGTGTCCGTTGTGAAATGCGAAGATGTCAGTAGCCATTGTGCGTGCGGCTGCCAAGCGATGGCGCCCGACCACGGACAAGGGGTCACTGACCAACCATCATGCAATACCTCCTCCCCATCCTCCTCATCATCCCGCTGATCGGCGCGATCGGCGGGTCGTTGTTGCCGCACACGTTTACGGGCAAGTGGTGGGGCATCGTCGTCTCGATCGCCACGGCGATCGTCGGTGGCATCATCGCGTTCAACTACGACTGGGCGGCCGGTGGCGTGCAGTTCGCCTACGAGGGGGCGGTGTTCGAGCGGTTGAACTCGGGCATTCGGCTCGGTGTCGACTCCATCAGCATCTGGCTGGTTTTAATGACCTGCGTGCTGCACCCGCTGGCCACCACGGCCAGCTTCCGCAGCATTCGCAAGCGCACGAAGGAACACTACGCCTGGTTCAACCTGATCTTGTTCGCCATGATCGGGGCGTTCATCGCCCGCGACGGGCTGCTGTTCTACGCGTTCTTCGAGTTCTCGCTCGTGCCGCTGTTCTTCATCGTCGGCATCTGGGGCGGGCCCGATCGCAAGCAGGCGGCCGCCAAGCTGTTCATCTACACCTTCGCCGGCGGCGTCTTCACGCTGATGGCGATTTTGTACACCGGCCTGCAGGCTCACAGCTTCGACATGACGGCGATGATCACCCACGCCCAGACCGCCATGACCAGCACCGAGCGCTTCTGGGTGCTGCTGGGCCTGCTGGCGGGCTTTGGCGTGAAGACGCCGATCTTCCCGCTGCACACGTGGCTGCCCCTGGCCCACACCGAAGCGCCCACCGCCGGCAGCGTCGATTTGGCGGCGCTGGTGCTGAAACTCGGCACCTACGGCCTGGTGCGGCTGGCGCTGCCGATCGGCCTCGTCGGGCCCAACGGCACCGTGCTGTTCCCCGTCGTGCTGAACGTGCTGGCGACCCTCTGCGTCATCGGCGTCATCTATGGCGCATTGGTGGCTTGGGCACAAACCGACATCAAGCGCCTCATCGCCTACTCGTCCGTCTCGCACTTAGGCTTCTGCGTGCTGGGCATGCTGGCCTTAAATCAGGTCGGCGTGCAGGCGAGCGTCTTCTACATGGTGAACCACGGCATCAACACTGGCGCCTTGTTCCTCATCATCGGCATGATCTACAACCGCTACCACACGCGCGACGTGCGCGAGCTGAGCGGGCTCGGCAAGGCCATGCCGAAGATGGCGTTCTTCATGGTCCTGTTCATCATGGCCAGCGTCGGCCTGCCGGGCACCAACGGGTTCATCGGCGAATTTCTAACGCTGCTGGGTGCCTTCACCAGTGACCACCTGCACCGCGGTTATGCCATCGTCGCGACGATCGGTGTGGTGCTGGGGGCCGTCTACCTGCTGAAGCTGTCGGGCAGCATCCTGTTCGGCCCGCTGAACTATCCCCCGCTGCCCGAGAACGCGGAAGACGGTCACCGCACCGTTCACCCAAAGTACGTCACCGGCGGCGACATCACCGGCCGCGAGGTGCTGGTACTGACGCCACTGGCGATTTTGTCGATCGGCCTTGGCGTGATGCCGAGCTTTATGCTGCAGTCGATGGTCAACCCGGTGCGGGAGATCCTGGCCGGGCAACCGACGACCACGCAGAACGTGGCGATGGTGGTGGAGAAGTAGTTCGGCGTTCTTTGGACGCCGTGTCATGCGAATGGTTGTCATCCCGAGGGGAGCCGTAGCGACCCGAGGGATCTAGGACCGCAGACGACGTCAGCAGTGAGTCGCGATCCCTCAGGTCGCTACCGCTCCCTTCGGGATGACAGTAAAGCGCCACAGGGCGGAATGAATCCGAGTAAACGATGGATCAGATCATCCAAATGTTCTTCGCGCTGCTGCCCGAGTTCGTGCTCGCGGGGGCGGCGTGCCTGTTGTTCCTGATCGGCACGGCCAACTCGGCGCAGTACCGCCGTGGGGCGGCCATCCTGGCGCTGATCACCGTTTCGCTGGTCTTTCTGCAGCAGTTGATCGGGCACGGTTTCCTTCAACTCTTCAACGACGCCGGCGCCGGCAACGTCATCACCGACCCGTGGAACAGCGTACGGGTGACGGAATTCTCGAGCTTCGTGAAGCTGATCGCCTCGGGCATGGTCATCCTGCTCATCCTGCTCGCCTGGCCGACCAACAGCGAGGCAACCGGCGGCAACGCGTTCGAAGTGGGCCACGAGCTGGCCGAGTTTTACGGGCTGATGCTGCTGTCGCTGTGCGGCGTGTTCATCGTGGCCAGCGCCAACGACATCATCCTGCTGTTCCTGGGCCTGGAACTGGCCAGCATCCCGACCTACATCATGGTCAGCATCAGCCGGCCGATCCCGGTGGCGCAGGAAGCGGGCGTGAAGTACTTCTTCCTGGGCGCGATGAGCGCCGCGGTGATGCTTTTCGGCTTCAGCTACCTGTACGGCACGACGGGGCTGCTGAAGCTCGACGCGATTGCTGAGCAGTTCCAGTTGGCCTACCAGGCGTCGGGCGGCGCGTTGGCCGCCATGGGGTCGCTCACGACGTGGCAGGTGCTGGCGGTGCTGATGCTGCTGGCGGGCTTTGCGTTCAAGATCGCCGCGGTGCCGTTGCACAGCTATGCGGGTGACGTCTACACCGGCGCCGCGACCCCGGTGACGGCGTTCCTGGCGTTCGTGCCCAAGACGAGCGGCTTCATCGCGATCATCAAGCTGCTGTACGTCGTCGGCGGGGCGGATTGGGCGGTACCGGACGTGCTCGTGAAGCTGCTCTGGATCGTCGCGGTGCTGACCATGACGTTCGGCAACGTGCTGGCGCTGCTGGCGAGCAACGTGAAGCGCGTGCTGGCGTACTCGTCGGTCGCGCACAGCGGGTACATGCTGGTCGGCCTGACGGCGCTGGTATCGGCCCGCGGGAACCCCGAAGTGCAAAGCCTGGCGCTGCAGGGCGTGCTGTTCTACCTGGTGGCGTACGGCGTGATGAACATCGGCGCGTTCGGCGTGCTGTCGCTGATCCCCGCCCGCTTCCACTACACGTCGACCGCCGACACCGCCGCCAACCATCCCCCGGCCACCACGGCTGAAACGTACGAAGACTTGGCGGGCCAGGGTCGTCGGCACATCGGTCTGGGTTTGGCGCTGGCGCTCTGCTGCTTCTCGCTGACGGGCCTACCGCTCACGGTCGGTTTCTTCGGCAAGCTGTACCTCGTGCAGCCCGCGCTGGACCTTGGCGGCCCCGCGATGAACTGGCTGGTGGTGATCGTGATGATCAACGCCGCCATTAGCGCCGGTTACTACCTGAAGATCATCGGCACGATGTTCCTGCGTCCCGACCCGCACGGCCCGACCGTGCACGGCCACGCCACCGCGCTGCCGCAGATGCCACTGGACGCCCGCGCAACGCCCGTCATGGTCGCCGTCGCTTTGGCCGCCGTTGGCGTGATGCTCGCCGGTGCCGTACCGCGGGCCCACAATGCCCTCGGCGACCGGGTGAAGCGCGCCATCGCGATCGACCCCGTTCCGCCCGTGCCCGTCGCCGAAGCCGCCGCGGTATCGCTGCAAAGTCCCGCGGGGCGATAGTCTGTCGTCAGAGGCGCCGCAGCGCATGGTGGCGCCTCTGAATCTTCTGTAGGACAGGCATTCCTGCCTGTCTCTCCCCCCGTATGCTCTCTTCTGTGGCACAGATTCCTGCCTATGTCTCTTCCTATTTTCCCCCTTTGGTGGGAGGGACATTCTTGTCTATCTATCTTTGCTGCCTGTGCGCGCCAAGAACGCCAAGGCGCCAAGCACGCCAAGATTGAAGAGACGAGGAATAGGGCTGAAGACAATCCTCTTTTCTCTCTTACCTTGGCGACCTTGGCCTCTTGGCGTCCTTGGCGCGATGCGTCGCGCCGCAGAGGGGCATGAAGGTGAAGAGAGAAGAGACACAGGCAAGAATGCCTGTGCCACAGAAGAGAGGCAGAAAGCAATACGGGGGGAGAGACAGGCAGGAATGCCTGTCCTACAGAAGAGAAGCAACGGCGGCTCGCTTTCTGCCACCGCACCGAACCCGCATGCGCGCCGGACCGTACCACGCTTGCAAATCTTCCCGGTCAGCGTACTTTGGGAAGACGGACCCTCGGTCGCGGCGTTCGACAGGACGGCGCGACGGTGAGGCCGGGCTGAATCACGGGTGAGACAGCTTTCATTAAGAATCGGCCAATGGACTGGCCGATAGTCCGAATACCCGCCAGAACGGTCTTTGGCGGGCAAAGTTCGGGCCGCGAGCGTGGCGCAACGCCATCCGCGAGCCCCCAAGGATGGGATGTAATCAATGGACTCGTTCCTTATTCGCGGCGGGAACCGTCTCAAAGGCAAAATTGAAATCAGCGGTAGCAAGAACTCGGCGTTGCCGATTCTCGCCGCCACGCTGATGGCCGACGGCAAGACCACGCTTAAGGGCGTGCCGCGCCTCAGCGACATCGACTCGATGATCAAGCTCGTCGGCGAGCTGGGCTGCCACATCTACCGTCACGACAGCGACAGCGAAGCCGTCGGCGGTGGGCCGCAGCTCAACGGGCCGCTGGACATCGAGGTCACCGACGAATCGAAGGTTGAGGCCCGCTACGACATCGTGAAAACGATGCGCGCCAGCATCTGCGTCCTTGGGCCGCTGCTGGCCAAGCGCAAGAAGGCAATCGTCTCCATTCCCGGCGGTTGCGCGATCGGTGATCGGCCGGTCGATCTGCACGTGCGCGGGCTTCAGAAGCTGGGCGCCACCTTCCACACCGAGGGGGGCAACATCGTCGGTGAGGTGCGCGGACGCCTGAAGGGTTGCCGCATGTACCTCGGCGGCGCGCAGGGGCCGACCGTGCTGGGCACCATCAACGTGCTGTGCGCCGCAGCGCTGGCCGAGGGCGAGACCGTCCTCGTCGGCGCCGCCTGCGAGCCGGAAGTGTGGGATTGCGCGGAAATGCTCAACAAGATGGGCGCCAAGATCAAGGGTCACGGCACGCCGGAGATCCGCATCGAAGGCGTCGAGAAATTGACCGGCTGCGAGCACCGCATCATCCCCGACCGCATTGAGTGCGGCACCTTCATGATGGCGGCCGCCATCACCAATGGTGAGCTGGAACTGAAGAACTGCAATCTGGATCACCTGATCGCGGTCGTCGATCGGTTGGACGAGATCGGCGTGAAGACCGAGCGTCAGAACGGCACGATCTTCGTGTCGTCGTCCCGCCGGTTGAACCCCGTGGAAATGACGACCCAGCCCTTCCCCGGCTTCCCGACCGACCTTCAGGCGCAGCTGATGGCGCTGCTGTGCCTGGCTGACGGCATGAGCGTCGTCACCGAGCGCATCTTCCCCGACCGCTTTTTGCACGTCGGCGAGCTGAACCGCATGGGTGGCCGCATTCGCAAGGAAGGCCCGACCGCGATCGTGCAGGGCGTCAAAGAACTGGCCGGCGCCCCCGTGATGGCGAGCGACCTCCGCGCCAGCGCCGCTCTGGTGATGGCCGGCCTGGTCGCCAAGGGCGAGACCCGCATCGACCGCGTCTACCACATCGACCGCGGGTATGAAAAGATCGAACAGAAACTGCGGGCGGTGGGGGCGGATATCGAGCGCGTGAGCGATCGATAATCGCTTACCGACGATTGCAAAACGACTTCCGTGAAGCGCCGACCGATGAGGTCGGCGTCTCTCTGTTTAGGTTATGGATGCGCGACAATAGAAAGTTCAGCGACGAGCCCGTGGTAACGCCATTCCAAGTTCCATGTCATCCCGAAGAGAGCGGTGGCAATTTGGGGGATTCGTTCGTCCCCGAACCGGGGGCCAACGAAGTACCTGCCTTGACCCCGCGCTGGCGTCGATTGTCAATTGTTTCTCATATTGCGTAAGCTCCGCGATTTCCTAGGAGATATCGCAGCTGGCGAGGGTGACCTGCGCCCCGATCTGCCGAGAATAATCGGACTGAAATTTGCGATCGGCCAAACTGGGTATATATTTCGGAGATGGTAACTCAACTGTTGCGTAAGTGTCTATTCTCGGCGGTGGCCGGTGCGTTTGTGATGTCTGCTTCAAGCGCCCGGGCGGCGGTGCTTTACAACGAGTCGTTTGACACCGATGGCAGCATCGCCGACTACACCGGGATGGGCGAGCTTTTTCAGGGTTACGTGCAATCTAACGATGGAGGCCAGTCCGTTACGCGCAATGGGCTGAACCTGAACATCCTCCCGAACAACGATACGACCTCGGAGGATGGCAGCATGTATGCCGTCATCGGGTTGGGGGGTGTCAGATCACTTCTGTCGGTACAGATGGATTTCACTGGCATCACTTACAGCAGCGCTAGTTCGGCGTTCTCACTGTATGCCGGGACATTTGATCAGATCAGCGAGTTCAACCCGGGTGTCAATGGAAATGGCACCGGCCGAAACTGGGCGCGCATCAACGTCGCTGGCAATAATCCATATACCGTCCAGATGCGCGGTAATGAGTCGACGGGGCCCACAATGCAGGGTAGCACCGGCACGACCTACACATGGCGTGTGTACTTTAACGACTCGGGTGCCACGCAGACGTACGATGCACCGGACGGTACCGTTCATACGCTGAACGACAATTCGTTCACCATGTTTATCGGTGACGCGCTTGTAGGTGAGAACGTCGTCAAGGGTAGCACTGCTGGATACGCATCTGGTGCATTGGAGGGTTTGGCTCTCGTGGCCGGGCGTAATTTTGGTGGGGCGTCGTCCTCGACCACTCTCGACAACATCATCATCCGCGACGACCTCGCGTTGATCCAGACGGCCGTTCCGGAGCCCGCATCGATGGCGGTGTTTGGTGTAACGGGCTTGATGCTGATGGCACGCCGTCGCCGCGTATAACGAGCGGTCGATTCCGAGCCGAAACCAAATGACAACGCCGGTCCCGCTTTGGGACCGGCGTTGTCGCGTTCTAAGGGGGCTGCGGGGACGAAATACCGCGTTCTACGTGTACGCCGCCAGAATCCGCTGGATGACCGCCGAAGTGCTCTTGCCGTCGATGAGGGGGGCAAGCGAGACGCAGCCGCCGTAGGCTTCGACGAACTCCCAGCCGACGACCTGTTCCTTGGCGTAGTCGGCGCCTTTTACCAGCACGTCGGGGCGGATCGATTCGATGAGTTGCCGTGGCGTGTCCTCGTCGAAGCGGACGAGGTAGTCGATGCTTTCCAGTTCCTCCAGCACGCTGACGCGGTCGCCTTCGTTGATGATGGGGCGTTTGGGGCCCTTTAGCCGGCTGATGCTGGAATCGGTGTTCACGCCGACCACGAGCAGGTCGCCCTGGGCCTTGGCGTACTGGAAGTACTTCACGTGGCCAAGGTGAATGAGGTCGAAGCAGCCGTTGGTGAAGACGATGCGCCGGCCGGCGGCCCGGTGGCGGGCGAGCTCGGGGAGCAGGGTCTCCAGCGAGCGCTGTTTGCCAGCGTGCTCGTGATGCTCGGCCAGCAAGTCGGCGACGACCTCGTCCTTCGACACCGGCACGCAACCGAGCTTTTCGACTTCCAACCCACCGACCACATTGGATAACGCCGCGGCGTCGTGCCAATCGGCGCCGGCGGCGCGGGCGAGGGCGATCGCGACCAAGACCATGTCACCAGCGCCGGTGCCGTCGGCCACCTGGCGGGGGCGCGAGGCGAGCAGGGTACGCTCGCCGTCTGCGGTCGCGAGGTAGCAGCCTTTCTCGTTCAAAGTCATTACAACCGCGTCCAACTTCAGCGTGCTCAGCAGTTGCTCGGCGGCCGCCTTCAGGCCCTCGGGCGTGCGGGCGGATTGACCGGTGGATCGTTCGGTTTCCGGCCGATTGGGCTTTAGCAGCGTCGCCCCGGCGTACTTGCGATAGTCGGCCAGGCGGGCAGGATCGACGAAGACCGGCACGCCCTGCGCCTTAGCCGCCGCGATCAGCCGCTGGCAGACGTCGGCCGTCAGCACGCCCTTGTTGTAGTCTTCCAAGCAGAGCAATTTCGCCCCCGCAAGGGCCGCGGTCGCTTTGGCGACGATCTCATCCGCCACGCTCGCCGACACGGGTCCGGCGTCCTCGATATCCAAGCGGATCATCTGGTGGGGCGTGCGGTCTTCACTGGAGCCCAGAAAACGCGTTTTGGCGACGGTGGGGCGGTCTTTTACAGTGATAAGGCCCGCGGCGTCGGCGCCAAGCGCGTCCACGCGATGCCGCAGTTCCCGGCCGGCGGCGTCGTCACCCACCACGCCGATTGTTCGCACGTGCGAACCCAGTTCCGCCAATCCCGCCAGCACGAAACCGGCCCCACCCAGCCGGGCCTCTTCGCGCGCGTACTTCAGCACGGGAATAGGGGCCTCGGGGCTGATGCGCTCGGTGCTGCCGAAGATGTACCGATCGAGCATAAAGTCGCCGACCAAGACGACGGTGTGCCCGCTGAAGCGTTCGACGATTTCGATAAGCCGCGTTGGCATGGGCCGGCCAGTATAGCGGAAGGTGGGGAGGGAGCCACGGCGGCGCGAAGGCGGATCGGGAGCCTCGAATGCGCGAAGGCACGAAGGAGGACACAAAGGTGCGAGCGGCGGGGCATTGGCCGTGGCATGGGCGTCTCGCCCATGCTTGTGTCGAATGCGGTAATCATTATTTGTTGCAGACTGCGCGGACAAAGCTGGTTGCCACCAATCGAGCCCTACTGACCTTCCACACGCATGGGCGAGACGCCCATGCCATGGCTGGATCCGATCCTTCGTGTTCTTCTTCCTGCCTTCGCGTCCTCGTGGCTCCCCGCCATAATTCAGCAACTTCCCGCCGCGGACAGCGTCTATTTGGATGGCATTCGCCTGCAGGTCGCGCATAGAATGAAGACAGCTGTCCTTAGGGAGGATTCGACCATGACCCAGATCGATCGCCATGTCGCCGCCGTTCAGAACAAGCTGGCGTTTGCGCAGTTTCTGAAAGCGCTGGGATGGGCGCTGCTGATTTACGCCGGCATCGTCTGGATCAACATCCTGGTCGATCGGCTGTTCTCCGTGCGGCTGCCGTACTGGGGCATGCTGTTCTGGATCGGCTTGGGCGTCTCGGTGGCCGCGGCGATCGCGTACGCGGTCTGGCGCCGGCCCGACCCGCGCACGGCCGCGGTGGCGATCGACGAACGGCTGGGGCTGAAGGAGAAGTTCAGCACCGCGCTGTACGCCCGCAATCTGAAAGATCCCTTCGCCGCCGCCGCCGTTCGCGATGCAGAGGCGTCGGCTGCGGGGGTCGAGCTGCGCGGCAAGTTCAAGCTGGCGTTCCCGCGCGTCGGCTACGCGGCCTTGGGCGCGTTCGCCGTCGTGCTGCTCACGCATTCGTTCCTCGATCGGCAGAATTTGTTCGCGTCCCCCACGACGGTGACGAAGAAGAACGCCGAACAGGTCGAGCAGACCAAGCAGGCCAAAGAGGTCGTGAAGCGCGCCCTCAGCACGGTCGAGCAGGCGGCCAAGGTGGCGCCGGAGGACGAGAAGATCGCACTGGCCAAGAAGGACCTCGAGCAGGCGCTGAACCGTGCCGAGAAGGACCCCGTCGCCGCCAAGCGCACCGCGCTGAAGGCGCAGCAGGAAATGGAAGACGCGATCAAGCAGAAGATCAAGGACAACCAGAAGTTCGCCGAAGCGCAGAACAACGAGCGGATGATCAAGGGCGTCCAACCCCCGCCGACCGCGGAGAAGGGCCCCGTCGCCGACGCGCACCGCTCGATCGCCAAGGGCGAGTTCTCCAGCGCGGTCGAGGACATCTCCAAGGCCGTCGAGAATTTCGACAAGATGGACAAGGAGAACCAGGAGAAGGCCGCCAAGCAGATGGACGACCTCGCCAAGCAACTGCAGAAGATGGCCAACGACCCGAAGGTGCAGCAACAGATGCAGCAGCAGCTTCAGCAGATGGGCGCCAACCAGCAGCAGGCCCAAGACATCGCCAAGAAGATGCAGCAGGCCGCCAACGGCGACAAACAGGCCCAGCAACAACTGCAGCAGATGCAGCAGCAACTCACGCAGCAGATGAACAACGGCCAAGGCCCCACCCCCCAGCAACAGCAGCAGATCCAGCAGATGATGAAGCAGATGCAGGCCCAGGCCAACACGCAGCAGGGCGCCCAAGCCATGGCCCAGGCCGCCCAGCAGATGGCCCAGGCCATGCAGCAACAGGCCGGCCAGCAGCAGCAACAGCAGAACCCGAATCAACAGGGGCAGCAGCAGGCGGGCCAGCAGCAGGGCCAACAGGGCCAGCAGCAACAGGCGCAGCAAGGCCAGCAACAGGGTCAACAGCCCGGCCAGCAGCCGGGTGGTCAACAGCAGCAACAGCAGGCAATGGGCCAGGGCCAGCAGCAGATGCAGCAGCAGCTACAGCAGATGCAGGCGATGCAGCAGGACATGCAGCAGATGGCCGCCGCCCAACAGGCCGCCCAACAAGGCGCGCAGCAAGCGCAGAACGCCATGAACGGCCAAGGCGGCCAGCAGGGCCAGGGTGGCCAGGATGGTGAGGGCGAAGGTGGCCAGGGCCAAGGTCAGGCCGACGGTGGTCAGGATCAGCAAGGCCCCCCCGGCAACCAGAATGGCATGGCCGGCGGTGGCATCGGGGCGGGCGATCGCTCGGCCAAGCAGGCGGCACCGTTCACCGTGAAGCAGGAGATCAGCCAAAGCCAGGAGGACGACAAGGGCAAGATCCTCGCCAGTCGCTGGGTGAAGGCCGGCTCGATCAAGGGCGAAAGCAAGGCCGAACTCGCCGACGTCGCCGCCTCGGCGGAACAAGCCCAGACCGACGAGGTTGAACAGGAACGCATCACCGGCCAGGCCCGCGAGGCGCAGAAGCGGTACTTCAACTCGCTATCGCAGGATGCGGAGTAGTCGCAGCCATAACCTGTCATCCCGAGGGGAGCGGTAGCGACCCGAGGGATCTCGACCGACTGACGGTGCGGGCCATCGGAGATCCCTCAGGTCGCTACCGCTCCCTTCGGGATGACAACTTGCCATTGACGTGCGATGCGATAAACCGTGATTCATCTGCATTTGAAACGAACAAAAGGAATCGAGAATGGAGTCTCGGGAATCGAACGACCCCGCCGAACAGCGCAGGCGAAATCGGAAGCGGCACATCTCGCTGCTGTTGTTGCTGCTACCCCTGACGTTGCTGGCAGCGTTCATCCCCGGCAGTTGCTCGCGCGACAGCGATAGCGCTGCCCCCGCACCGGCGGCCAATGCGCTGGTGGTGTACACGAGCGTCGACGAACCGATCGCCACGCCGATCCTGAAGGCCTTCGAACAGAAAACCGGCATCCGCGTCGACGTGCGCACCGATACCGAGGCGACGAAGTCGGTTGGTCTCGTCGAACGCCTGATCGCCGAGAAGGCCAACCCGCGGGCCGACGTTTTCTGGGGCAATGAGGTCTTCCTGACCATGCGGCTGGCGGAAGAGGGCGTGCTGGCGCCGTACGAATCCCCCGCGGCCACCGACGTGCCACAGCAGTTTCGCGACCCGCAACATCGCTGGACGGGCAGCGCGTTGCGCGCCCGCGTCATCGTGGTGCAAGGCGCCAAGATCGTCTTCCCCAGCGGCGCGAGCTACCCACCGACGAAGCTCGCCGATCTGCTCGACCCATCGCTGAAGAATCAGATCGCGATCGCGCGGCCGACCGCCGGCACCACCGGTTCGCACGTGGCGGCGCTGTACGCGAAGCTGGGCGAAGAGCCGGCGGATCTGTTCTTCCGCGGGTTGCGCGCCAACGGCGTGAAAATGCTCGGCGGCAACTCGGTCGTCGCACGCGAGGTGTCGCAGGGCAACCTGCTGGCGGGCTTAACCGACAACGACGACGTCGCCGCCGTCAATGCCAGCGGTGGCAGCGCGCAGGCGATCCTGCCCGACCAGCAGCCCGCCGACGGCGACACCGCCGCCTTCGGCACGCTCGTGCTGCCCTGCACGGTCGGCGTCGTGAACGGCACGAAGCGCGACGCCGCCGCCAGACAACTGGTCGATTACCTGCTGTCGCCGGAGGTCGAGCAGCAGTTGATTGCCGCCAAGTTCGCGGCGTACTCCGTGCGCGACCCCGCATCGATCAAGACCATGGCCGTCGACTACCGCGAGGTCGCGCGGCTCATGCCCTTGGTCGTACCCCGAGCCATGGCGATCCTTGATGGCCGGTAGGGCGGATTCTGTGCAAAACCAATGTGCCACTGGCAGCTTGCCTGCCCGTGTCTTGCTTTGCTGATGGACAAAGACACAGGCGGGCAAGCCGCCGGTGGCACACCGCGGGACGTCCCCTAACCCGCCCCGCCGTCGTTCGCGTCGGTTTCTTCTCTTCTGTAGGACAGGCATTCCTGCCTGTCTCTTACCCCGCTCTCCCCCTGTATTCTCTCTTCTGTGGCACAGGCATTCCTGCCTGTGTCTCTTCTCTTTGGTCTTTCCTCCTGGTGGACTCTCTCTCTTCGCTGCTTCTGCGCGCCAAGGCCGCCAAGTCCCCAAGGCCGCCAAGGTCGAACAGGCGAGCGGCGAAAACAGTCCTTCTCTGCTTCTTACCTTGGCGGCCTTGGCCTCTTGGCGTCCTTGGCGCGATGCGCCGAGCAGTAGAGTGACAGACAGGAAGAATGTCCGTCCCAACAGAAAGACAGAAGACGGAATACGGGGAGAGAAATGCCGGGGGGCGAGACAGGCAGGAATGCCTGTCCTACAGAAGAATGTTGAACACGACCGCCGCTCGCCGCCGCGGCGTCCGTGTCCTTCCCGCCTGCGGGCGGTAAGCTTTCGGCCGTCGCATGATCGCTCGTCTGCCCCGCATCATCGTCGCCGTCCTCGTCGCGCTCTGCTGCGGCCTACCGACGGCGTGGGTGCTCTGGCAGATCGCGACGCACCCGGCGGCGCTGGGCGAAATCGTCGGCGATCAGTTCCGCCTGCTGCTGCTTGCCCGCACCGTCGGCTACAACGCGATCGCGGCAATCGTCGCGGTCCTGCTGGCGACGCCAGTCGCGATCGTGCTCGGACGGCGGCGAGGGCCATTGGTCGCGCTCATGTGGGCGGTGCTGCCGGGGTCGCTGCTGATTCCGTCGATAGTGTACTCGTACGGCTGGTCGCAGTTCCTATGGATCGTCAACTCCTATGGCTGGTCGCGGTTCTTCGGGCTAAGCGACGTCAAGCTCAACCCGGGATCGACCGCCGACATCGCCCGTTGCATCTGGTCGCTGGCGGCGTGGCTGTGGCCGATCCCCGCGGGATTGATGGGCCTCGCACTGCGCCGGCTTGACGGCAACCTGCAACAACAGGCGGTGATGGACGGCGTGCTCGGTCGCGTCACGCTGCGCCTGCTTTGGCCGACGATCGCCAGCGCCCTGGCCATCGTGCTCGTGCTGGCGATGCAGGAGTTCGCGGTCTACGAGCAGACCGGCATCAGCGTGATCGCCACCGAGGTGCGCACCGTCTTCGACACCGGCGGCGTGATGGCGCTGCTCGGGGCCGACGCCTGGCAGCCCGGCGGCGTGCAGTCGGCCGGCTTCAGCGGGGCGGACCAAGCCTCGCGCGCAGCGGCCGCCATCGTCACCGGCGCGCCGCTCGTGCTGGCGGTGGCATTCCTCAGCGGCATCGCGCTGTGGGGACTGTCGCGATTTTCGAACGATACCGAAGTCGACGTTGGCCCGCTGCCGGCGGTGTTGCGCGCAAGCTGGCGGTGGATCGTACCGGCGGTCGCCGTGCTGCTGATCGTGATCGCGGTGCCGGTGGGGGCCCTGGTGCTCTCGCACTCGGCGGCGCGATCGGTGGCGTTCATCTGGAACGAATTTCAACCGCAGGTCACCGGCACGCTGCTCATCGCGGGCCTCGCAGCCCTCTTCGCCAGCGCCGCGGCGCTTTTAGCGTGCAGCGGCAGGCAACGCATCGTCCTCATCCTCGCGATTGCCGCGTTCCTGATCGGCGGGCAGTTCATCGCGATCGCGCTCATCCGCATTTACAACCGCCCGTGGCTGCAATGGGCCTACGATGGGGTGCCGATCATGATCATCGCCTACCTCGCCCGCTTCGTCTGGATCGCGCTGCTGGCCGCCCGCGGCACCACCGGGCCTGCTTACCAACCCCTGCGTGACATGGCCGCGGTGGACGGCGCCACGCCCTGGCAGGCGACGGTCGCGATCATCTGGCCCATCGCCTGGCCCACGCTGCTGGCCGCCGGCGTGCTGGTCGGCGTGCTGGCGATGGGCGAGGTGCCCGCCACCACGTTGCTCTCACCCTTGCGCCCGCCGATGCTGGTGCCGAGCCTGATGACGTGGGTCCACACGGTGCGCTTCGACCCGATGATCGAGGCCAGCCTGCTGCTGGCCGGCCTTGCGATCGGCGTCGGGGCGGTCGTGGCGATGCTGGTGTGGCTGGGGCAACGAAACCGCGCGTGGCGCGTGAGGAAGTAGTGGCCGTTTACCGTGGCATGGGCGTCTCGCCCATGCCTGTGGACTGAAACGGGAAATACGATTGGTTAGGTGCCGCGCTGATCAAGCCGCTGAAACAAATCAAATTTTCCGACTTCACTACACGCATGGGCGAGACGCCCATGCAACGGTCGGAAAAGATTGTTGAACGCCAAGACGCCGAGAACGCCAAGAGAGGAAACGCCAAGTGCGGAGCGGTGAAGCAAAGAACAACTCCAACCACCCCCTCGCCTCTTGGCGCTCTTGGGTTGGCGTCCTCGGCGTCTTGGCGTTCACCCTCCTCGGCTGCGACCGCGGCAGCGCCCCCGACGCCGTCTGGCTCGAAACCGGCGTCGGCCCATCGCAGGTGATTTATCCTCGCGCCATCGCCTACGCGCCCGCCGACGACTCCTTCTTCGTCGTCGACCGCCGCGCCCGCGTGCAGCACATCGACTCGAACGGCGCTTTTCTGAACGACTGGATCATGCCCGAGCAGCGCTTCGGCAAGCCCACCGGCATCTCGGTCGGACCCGACGGCAACGTCTACGTCGCCGACACGCACTACAACCGCATCGTCGTCTACTCGCCCGATGGCCGCGAGCTGATGACCTGGGGCCACGAGGGCACCGGCGACGCCCAGTTCATCTGGCCCACCGACATCGCCTTCGACGACAAGGGCCGCATCTTCGTCAGCGAATACGGCGACAACGACCGCATCCAGGTCTTCGATGCCAAGGGCAACTTCCTCTTCAAGATCGGCTCCTTCGGCCAGGCCGACGGCCAGTTCAGCCGCCCGCAGTCGATCATCATCGACGACGGCACGCTCTACGTCGCCGACACCTGCAACCACCGCATCGCCGTCTTCACCACCGACGGCCAGTTCCTCCGCAACCTCGGCAGCGTCGGCGACGCCCCGGGCCAGTTCCGCTTCCCCTACGGCCTGGTGATGAACCCCGCCGGCCACCTCGTCGTCACCGAGTTCGGCAACAACCGCGTCCAATGGATCGACAAAACCACCGGCCAAAGCCTCAAACTCTGGGGCTCCCCCGGCCGCGACCTCGGCCAACTCGCCTACCCCTGGGCCACCGCCATCGACAAGCACGGCCGCACGGTGATCGTCGACGCGGGGAACAATCGGTTGCAGGTGTTGCGATAACGGATCAGCTATATACGACGGCGGGATGGCTACCACCCGTGACCGTTCCGCACTCGGGGCAGCGCCCGGTCGTGGCGCGAAGGTCATAGCCGCACGAAAGGCAGCATCCTCGACGTGATCGGCTGCGCCGTCGTAGAGCGACAACGGCCGCCGTCGCGCCAAACAGAATTGGATACACGGCACCGATTGTGATCAACGAAATCAGCAACCTTGTCGACGGCGTGCGGTACTGCTGGCTCGTG
The DNA here is from genome assembly GCA_035998445.1 of Tepidisphaeraceae bacterium. NCBI lineage: Bacteria > Pseudomonadati > Planctomycetota > Phycisphaerae > Tepidisphaerales > Tepidisphaeraceae > Tepidisphaeraceae bacterium. The sequence continues at coordinate 108,128 of DASYHQ010000061.1, forward strand.
CTAAGCCACACGCCGCCCGAGCCTGGCGAACGGTATTCGGTCCCTCCAAGGACGGTCGTCGTCTTGGCCCATGCGCCGTACCACGACTCCCCGAAAGCGGTGCTGATGACTCGATAGGGCGCGGGTGATGGCGAAGGCAGCGTCGTCGGAACGCTCGCGTGCCTCGTGGCCACAAGCTGATCCTGCCATGGACTGATCTGCCAATCGCCAACTCGGAGATGGACTGAGCCAAATGGACCGAGGCCGAACCAGAGAACTCCAATCAAAATCGCCAGCGCAAAGCAAACGATCGTAAGCAAGAAAGGGAGCCGAGTGACGATCTGCCGCGAACGTCGCGTTGAGCCGCGCTCCGAGCACCATAGTACGAACAGTGCCAACCCGCCGCATACCAATACCAAGGCGAACGCTTGGACGAAGCGACCGCCGGGTATGTACCTCAGGTACTCGGTGTACGGAACGAGCAGCAACGCTTCGCCCGAGACAAGCAGGCCGATCGCCGCCACAAGCCGCCTAGGACCGGGAACGCCAAGAATGTCCACGAGACGGTGCCGGCGAGCCGTTGCCGCAGGTGGGGACGGATGGCGTGACATGCGGCCTCCAGCTTCGTAGCGTCCGCTGGTACGCCTGCGGACCATCTTCGCTCATCGTAAACCGAAACGGTCCGCAGGCGTACCAGCGGACCCTACAAGTCTGGCGATACGTGCGACCACTTCAGAATAGAATTGCTCTAGCTGGGCACGGGTCGGCTCGTCATGATACGGGCAGGACATTCGGAACTCACCGCCTTGGGCTCTAAGCACCACGACCTGTCTCGTTTTCCGCCCGGTCCGACGCCCGCCGCGTACCTGTTTGACCAATATGTGTACGGATTCGATCTCGCTATCCTTGAGCGAGACCGTCTTCCAGCAGTACCGCAATTCGATCCTATCGGGGTACACAGCAATCACATCCACCCCTGAAGAGCGAGGGATAGAAAACAGCAGAAATGTGACGACGCCGCCGACTGCCGCAAGTCCCACGGCCGCGATGGCATCGTCGCGTCGTTTCAAATTTACCTCACGTCGAAGGTGACGGATCGTCATGCGAAACGCCCCTGCGTAGAAGCCAAGCGCAAGCAGCCCGAAGAACACGAAGAAGAGAAGTGTTATGGCGGGCGAGTGCAGGACAATGAGGTTTGACGGTTCCATTGGGTCTCGTAGGGTTGGCACGGCCCACCGCGTGTGATGACGGCCAAGGAGAAACTACATTACTTCCTTCGTCAGCGTTTTGGCCACAAACGCAACCGCCGCGTCTGAACTGTCGGGCGAGGAAAAGGGGACATCCAGAATATCCACACAGGATCGTTGACGGGCCAACACCGCGAACGGATATTTTGGATGTCCCCTTTTCTGGTCCGTCCCCTTTTCTGGTCCCCGGACCGGCCGGGCGGTACGGTCCTTGTGTTTCCAACGCGGCTCGGCGCCCGGCCGGCCGTTGAATGCTGGTCCGTTATGCAGCAGCAGGCCCCCGACAGCACGTCGAACGATCTGATCGACTACCTGATGCAGCACTTCGGGCAGTTTGTCTCAGTCGATGAGAATCATGCGTTCTACCGTTACGTGATGTACGGGCCGCGCGATCCCGGTCCGCCGAACCCGGATGACCCAGAAGAACCCGGCCGTGCTGTCAGACAACTCCTCGCGGACGGCCCCGTCGAGTTCAAGCGGCGCATCGCCGAGCGCATTCTGCGAGAGCACGGGGAAGCCGTCTTCTTGAATCTCTGCCCGGGTTGCGGGGGATTGTGCCGGACCCCGAAGGCTCTGCAGTGCTTCCGCTGCGAGCGATAAAGGGGTCGCGGGGACGGAAAACGGGACATCCACCTTTGTTTTGCTCCTCGCAACCTGTGTTGTGCCGTACGGCCCGGTATCGTCGCCGATGCTTGATTGGATCGTCAAGCAGATCGATGCCACAGGTTGGGAGTACCCAACCCGTGCGACCCGCCGGCTCGGTCCACTGCATCGGCTGGTCATGTCCCCGTGCTCTCGATCCGAAGGATGACGTCTTCCCGTCGGTTTTCGTGCGTCAAGACAACCGGACGATCAACGACCTGCCCCAGCCACCTCATAAAGTCGATGAGCATGCAGACCGCGTCGTCGCTCTGCAAGTCGTTCGGCACGACGTCCAACTCGATTTCTTCCGCGGAGAAGAAGTGGCAGGCGAGGACGAGGTCTGGTGCCAGTGTGACGCGTAGAAGGGCATGATTCGTCTCGCGAAACTGCAAATCTCGGAAGCGGCTTAGCGGCTTGGCGGCCGACCGCTCCCCGTGCGTCAGTTGCCACCGGTACGGCGACCGGGGCAGTGCAGCTAGGAAACGGTCCCAATGCTGTTCGTCTGCTTTAAGGACATAAACATCGCGGAGCGCGCCATCGGGCTGCAGTCCCTCGCGAAGTCGTTGCCAGTCGATTGCGGAAGGGGACATAATGCAAATCCGTTCAGTGGCCGGGCCGGCGAGGGTCGTCCCACTGGCCTAGGGGTCGGTAAAGGGGTCGGAGGTCGTAAAGGGGTCGGGAGTCATTGTTCCCCTGGAGAAGGATAATAACGGGACAGGTCCAATTACTCATTTACCTGGACCTGTCCCGCTTTCTGTTTCCGTTTCTGTTTTCCCGCGGGCACGCCAGTTCCGCCTCCGGTAAGACGAAGGTGATGCACATCGAATCCGACTAATCGATCTGCGTCACCTTTTCCGTCTCCGACGATCTCCCGAGCGCGTGGCCATGCTACCGGCCTGAGGTGGGGAATCGTTGTTGGAGACCGCGTTTCGTTCGAGCGAACGTGAGTTTCCTTCGAGCAAAAGGGATTTTCCTTCGAACAAAAATGACTTTTGCTCGAACAAAAAAGACTTTTGCTCGAAGGAAAAAGACTTTTGCTCGAAGGAAACTACGTTTTGCGCGGGCGGTGGGTGGGGTTCAACGGGCGAGGCGGGGGATATCAGTACTGAAAACGCGGCTTGCGGGATCCGCGGTCGGGCGGGCGGCACAGGTTGGGTACTCGCAACCGGTGTTGTCGATCAGGCCGCAACGGCGAGGCGGTGGGGGCGCACTGAAGGTCCGTCTCGGTCGCACCCGTTGGGCGTACCCAACCTGTGCCACCCGGCACTGGTAAGGATGGTTTGTCGTCCACCACAGAGATTGCGTGGTCCACCACGGAAGTTCCGTGCACTTGCCCGGAAGTTCCGTGCACTTGCCCGCGAGTTCCGTGCACTTGCCCGGAAGTTCCGTGCACTTGCCCGGAAGTTCCGTGCACTTGCCCGGAAGTTCCGTGCACTTGCCCGGGAGTTCCGTGCACTTGCCCGGAAGTTCCGTGCACTTGTCCGGGAGTTCCGTGCACTTGCCCGGAAGTTCCGGGCACGTGCACGGAAGATTAACACCCCAGCACGGCGGCGGGAAAAACGGGATGTTATGGGGCGGCCGATCGGCGGCGGGCCAGGGCGGTTCTTATCGGGCGGGTCGGGCGGGGGGCAGGGTTTGTAATCAAACCTTGGCTCTCGACCTTTTATACGGATCAGGTTTGATCGCTGCGCGTACCACGGGCGGCCCGCCCGTGTCTTGCTTTAAGAAACACGGGCGAGCGCCCGTGGCACGTGAAGACGCCGCGCACGTATCGAGCCCGATCCGTATTGCCTCTCCTTCGGATCGAGGTCAGCCTTGGTCGGATTATCTCGCCGGTTGCGTCTGCCGCGACAGTAGGGCGGCCCAGGCCAGGTCGGCCCATTGGCGGTGCATCGGGTCGGCGTAATGCAGGCCGTCGGGCGCCAGCAGCGAGCCGGCATCGTCGGTGACCGAGCGGGACAGTGAGGTCACGTCCACGAACGAGACGTGGGCCGCGTCGGCGACATTGCGGCAGACGGCGTTGAACCGGTCGATGTCGGCCGACACGCTCGTGCCGCCCGCCGCGCCACCTCCGGTGTCGGCCGCGCCGCTCATGCTGCGGCCCATTCGGGTCGCGGACCAGTCGGGGATCGACATCACCACCACCCGCCGTTCGTCGCCACCGGCGCACGCGATCGCGCGCCGTACGAGGGTCGTGAGCTGCTCGCGGTAGGCGTCGATCGAGCGGCGCTGGAACTGGTCGTTCACGCCGACCATCACGCTGACGTAGTCGACCGCCCCCAGGGGTTCGGCCGCGTCGATGGCCGCCAGCAGGTCGCCGCTGGTCCAGCCGGTGGCGGCGATGATCCACGGTTCCTCGACGGTGCGGCCCTGCTCCCTCACGCGCGCCGCCAGGTGCACCGGCCACCGCGCCGCCGGCTCGACGCCTTCGCCGATGGTGTATGAATCCCCCAGTGCCAGGTACCGCACCACGCCCACCGGCCGCGTGGCTGGTGGGCGCGGCGCGGGCGCCGGCACGGCCGGGTACGCCCCGGACGGGCCGGTCTCCCGTGCCCGCTCGCCACGGTCGCAGCCGAGCAACAGCACGGCCCCAATCCAGAACGTCACGATCGCGCCAATGCATCGCATTGCGAACCTTACGCACGCCCGGGTCGAACGGATTTATAAGGCCCGCGGCCCGGGGAAAAACAAAGGCGGGTGGCACAGGTTGGGTCTGCCCAACCGCAACCCGGGGCGAGCGGGTACAGTCGCGGCGATGGATCACGGGCAATCACCTGGAACGATCGGCACGGGCGCGCCGGCAGCGCGGGCGGCGGCGGGGTGGCTGTTGCTGGCGTGCTTGTTCTGGGGGCTGAGCTTTACGTGGGCCAAGACGGTGGGGGAGACGGTGAACGGGGCGGTCGGGGCGGGGCCGGGGGCGACGCTGGGGCCGCTGTGGGGGTTGGCGGTGCGGTTTGGGATCGCGGCCCTTTTGTGGATCGCGATCGTGCCGGCGGCGCGAACGGGGTGGACGATCGGGGCGGTGCGGCACGGGGTGTGGTTGGGGCTGCTGATGTCGGCGGCGATCATCGTGCAGCATCTGGGGCTGGAGCATTCCGGGGCGGCCATCACGGCGTTTTTGACGAGTTTGACCGTGGTCTTTGTGCCGCTGCTGTCGTGGGCGGTGACGCGAAGGCGGCCGAGCAACGTCATCTGGATGGGCGTGGTTCTGGCGACCGTGGGCGTCTGGCTGATGACCGGGGCGACGGCGGAGGGGTTTGGCATCGGGGAACTGCTGGGGCTGATCTGCTCGATCTGCTGGGCGGTCTACATCTTCGTCATCGCCCATTCGGGCCTGCGCGAGCACCCGGCCCGCATGGTGGCGGCGCAGTTTATCGTGGCGGCGGTGCTGAGCGGTGGGTTGAGTCTGATGCTGGCGGGCGAGCGGTTGCCGGCGATGGTGGCCGCGACGATCGACCCGCGCGTGTGGCAGAACGTGCTGCTGCTGGCGCTCTTCGCGACGGTGGCGGCGTTTGGGATCTTGACGTACCAACAGCCGAAGATTGATGCGGTGCGGGCGTCGTTGATCTACCTGGCCGAGCCGATCTTCGCGGCGGCCTTCGCGTGGGCGTGGGCGGGGCATGGGATGACGGCGACGCAGATAGGGGGGGCGGTGCTGATTTTGGTGGCGAACGTGGCGGTGGAAGTGATCGCTGGGCGGGAATCGGTGGTGGTGCCGGATTGAGCGCTTTGGTTGGGGGATTTAGCGCCAAGAACGCCAAGACGCCAAGAGCGCCAAGGGGAGGAAAGGGTAAGAGGAGAGGGTGTTTTGTCCGGTCCCTCTCCCATGTACTTATGGGAGAGGCTAGGTGAGGGTGATTTCGAACTGCTGACGGTTCTCGACTGGTCGAAATCACCCTCACCTAGCCTCTCCCGGCGTACCGGGAGAGGGACCGGAGGGATTGGCTCGCGCTCTCTGTCTTCCTTGGCGAACTTGGCGTCTTGGCGTGCTTGGCGCTAAACAACGAACAGCGACCGCCCCCCAGATCTTCCATTAAGCCATCGCGAATCGCCCAACCACAGACTATGATCGTTCACGCACGGCGTAGGCTGGCGGACGGTTCAGCATCGGGCGGGCACCATCGAGCACCTTTCAGCGACAATCTCACCGCAGTTGGCCGTCGCGTGGCTCACGCTCGAGTATTACTCGTGGGGCACGGCTGCGCTGGCGTTCGCGGCGTTGGCGATCCCGGTCGTTCTGCTGGGCATCCGCTCGCTGAACGGGCTGGGGCCGGTGCGCAAGTGGGTGGCGATCGGCACGCGGCTGCTGGTCATCGCGATGATCGTGCTGATCCTGGGGGGCGTGCGCTGGCAACGGCAGCACAAAGATCTGGAGGTGATGTTCCTGCGCGACGTCAGCCAGAGCGCCGAACAGGTGCAGGACGCGCCGGGCAAGACCGTGCAGGAAGGCGTGGTGGCCTACCTGAACGACATCAGCCGGCGCACCGACAAGCCGCGCGGCGACCGGATGGGCGTCATCAGCTTTGACAACAACGCGGCCATCGACGCGCTGCCCAACACGTCGCTGGCGCTCAACACGAGCGCGATCCGCGAGTCCGGCAGCGGCACGAACGTCGCCAGCGCGATTCAGTTGGCATTGGCCACGATGAACCGCGACGCGATGCACCGCATGGTGCTGCTGTGGGACGGCAACGCGACCGCAGGTGACGTGAACACCGCCATCGCGCAGGCGGCGGCGCAGAACGTGCCGATCGACGTGGTGCCGCTGAGCTATCAGGTGCAGCGCGAGATCACGATGGACAACCTCGTCGCCCCCACCTGGCGGCGCGAGAACGAGCCGTTCTCGGTTGATGTCTTCCTACGCAATACCAACGACGGCCCGGTGACGGGCACGCTCACCGTTCGCCACCAGGGCGAGGCGATGGACCTCGACCCGTACACGGCCGGTGCGCAGACGACGCGCCAGGTGACGCTGAACCCCGGCACCAACAAGCAAAGCGTCGCGGTGCCGCCGTTGCGCAGTGGGGGCGTGCATAAGTTCCGGGCGACGTTTGATCCGGACCCGATCGCCGGACCGGGCGGCGAGCCGATCGTGGCGGATACGCTGGCGCAGAACAACGCCAGCGAGGCCTTCACGTTCGTGCGTGGCAAGGGGAAGGTGCTGTACGTCGACAACACCGGCGGCTCGGGCAGCATGCTGCGCGATGCGCTGGCGCGGGAAGACGTGCTGATCGAGAACACCGACCACATCACGCCCGATGGCTTCCCGACCGACCTCGTGCGCCTGCAGGACTACGACGCCGTTATCCTGGCCAACGTGTCGCGCGGGGCGGGGGGGCTAAGCGATGAGCAACAGCGCCTGCTCGCCAGCTACGTGCACGACATGGGCGGCGGGCTGGTGATGATCGGCGGGCCCGACACCTTCGGCGCTGGCGGTTGGCAGGGCAGCCGGCTCGAAGAGGTGCTGCCGGTCGAGATGGACATTCCCGCCCAACGGCAGGTGGGCAAGGGGGCGCTGGTCGTCATCGTCCACTCGTGCGAGTTTCCCAACGGCAACTACTGGGGCGAACAGTGCGCGATTAAGGCGGCCGAGACGCTGAGCGCCAAGGATGACATCGGCGTCGTCACCTACAACTGGGGCACTGGCACCAGCCAGTGGGACTACCCACTGAGCGAGAAGGGGGATGGCAGCCAGGTGATGGCGGCCATTAAAGGCATGCAGGTCGGGGACATGCCCAGCTTCGACAACGCGATGGACGTCGCGCTGAACGGCGGCAAGCCGGGCGTGACGGGGTTAAAGGACTCCAACGCGCGGCAGAAGCACGTCATCATCATCTCCGACGGCGACCCGCAGGTGCCCAACCCACAGCTGGTGGCCCAGTATCAAGCGGCCAAGGTGAGCGTGAGCACGGTCAGCGTCTACCCGCATACGCAGAACCCCGGGCAGATGCCGCCGAACATGAAGTACATCGCCGACAACCTGAAGGGGAAGGCCTACGGCCCGGTGAACGACAACTTCAACACGCTGCCGCAGATCTTCATCAAGGAAGCGACGATCGTGCGGCGTAGTTTGATCCTGGAAGACTCCGCGGGCATCCCACTCAAGCTAACGCCCAGCAACAGCGACGTGATTAAAGGGCTGGACTTCGGCGCGCCCGTCTTTGGAATGGTGCTGACGAGCAAGAAGCAGAGCCCGCAGGTCGAGATGCCCCTGGTGGCCGGCAAGAACAACGACCCCGTGCTGGCCCACTGGCAGAGCGGCCTCGGCCGGGCGGCCGTCTTCACGCCCGATGCGCACAACAAGTGGAGCGCGGGGTACGTGGGGTCGGACCAGTTCGGCAAGTTCTGGGCGCAGGTCGTCCGCACCGTCGCCCGCCCACCCATGAGCGGCGACTTCGACGTGCAGACCACGCAGGATGGCGAGAAGGGGCGCATCACCGTGGAAGCGCTGAACCGCGACAACGCGTTCCTGAACTTCCTGAACATCAAGGGCAACGTGCTGGGGCCCAACGGCGAGCCGATCGACGTGCGCATGGTGCAGACCGCCCCGGGCGTCTACACCGGCGAGTTCGACGCGCCGCAGCAGGGCACGTACGCCGTCGGGCTAACCTACAGCGGCACCAACACCGGTGGCACGCTGCGCAGCGGCCTGGTGGTGAATGATTCGCCCGAGTTGCGCGCCCTGCGCAGCAACGAGACGATTTTGCAGCAGATCGCAGACCGCACGGGCGGCCGGGTGCTGCCGGCGTTCGACGCGAGCGCCGCCGACGTCTTCACCCGCCTCGGCGTAAAGCAGACGGCCAGCCCGTTGCCGGTGTGGGACTTGCTGCTGCCGTTCCTGCTGGCGCTGTTGATTCTGGACGTCGCCATCCGTCGAATTGCCTGGGACTGGGCCAGCACGAAGCGGCTGGCGACCGCCGGCGCGAACGTCATTCGCGGCTTCACGGTAACGACGCGCAAGGTGGAGACGCCGAACCTGTTCGAGACCTTGAAGCAGACTCGCGAGGGCGCCGCCGAGCAAACCCAGCAGGCCGCCGCGACGGTAACCCCCGCGGCCCGGCCTGACCCCTCGCGCAAGTTCGAGGCCAAGCCCGGCGCCGCGGCCGCCGCCGATGGGGACATCGCCGACGTGATCGGCGGCGCAACGAACAAGCCGATCCCGTCGGCTCCGAAAGCCACCACCCCCAAGGGCCTGCAGCCCGACGCCGGCGGCATGGGCAGCCTGTTGGAAGCCAAACGCCGTGCGCGCGAAAAGATGAACCGACAGGACGAGGAGAAATGATGAACCTCGCTACCGACACGCTAAACGTCGATCACGGAATCGATCGATCTCATCAAGATTAAAGGGAGATTCATGTTCAAACGCATCGCCGTTGCCACCGTCGCGTCGCTGGTGTTCGCCGTGCAGGCATTCGCGCAAGACCTTGATGCCATCAAGCCGTTCCTCAGCGACAAGACGATCGTCGTCGTCGATGTGGACTTGGCGAAGTTCGACCTGAAAGCCTTTGAAGCTAAAGCCATCAAAGCGATGGAGGACGCCAAGGTCGGCGAAGCCCAGATGAAGCAGGCTCGCGAGGAGATGACGGCCAACATGGCGCGCGGGCAGAAGTGGCTCGACGCGCTGAAGGACGCCAAGGCCCAGCGGGCGTTCGTGGTCGTGTCGATGCCGCAGGCCGGGCCCGGCGGGCCGCCGATGTTCACCGTCGTGCCTACTGCCGACGATGCCGCTGCCACCGCGGTGGGCAAGACGATCGATGAAGCGATGGCCAGCGGTGAAGGTGAGGGCGGGCCTCCGCCGACCGCCACGCACGAGCGCATCGGCAACGCCGTGGTGATCGGCGAGGCTCCGACGCTGGCGGCGCTGAAGACGATCAAGCCGGTCGACCGCGCCGACCTGGCCACCGCCCACGCCACCGCCACCAAGGCCGGCGACGGCGCGATCCGCGTCGCGTTCGCGCCCACGGGTCCGATGCGCGGCATGCTGATGATGGCGGCCGACCCGGTCGTCGCCAACGTGGTGAACGCCGGCGTGCAGCATGCCGGCCTGAGCGTGGGCCTGCCGCCGAACGAGTCGCTGAACCTCACGATTCAATCGAAGGACGCCAAGTCGGCCGAGGCGCTGGCGAAGCTCATCAACGGCTTCATGCAGGACCTGCCGCCCGGCGCGCCACCGGAGATGGCGATGCTGCAGCCCAATGCCGCGGGCGATACCGTAAAGCTGTCGCTCGATCAGGCCGCGATGACGAAGCTCATCGACGGCGTTTTGCCGTCCATGATTCGGGCTCGCAATACCGCGTTCGCCGTGAAGTCGGCGTCGAACATCCGCACACTGCTAATGATGACCATCATGTACGCCCAGACCCGCGACGGGCAGTACCCCGACACGCTCGCCGACCTGCGCGAGGGCCAGCAAATGCCGCAGCAGGCCTTCGACGAGTTGATGACCAACCCCGCCCAGCCCACCATGAAGCCCGGCTACATCTACATCAAGCCGAAAGACGCCGCGGCGGCCCCCGGGGGTTTGGTCATCCATGAGGCGTTCGAAGGACCCTTCCCCACTGACGGCGTGAACGTCGGTTTCGGTGACGGCAGCGTGCGGAAGATTGGAGACGAGGCGCAGTTCAACGAGTTGTTGAAGGCAGCGAAGTAGTCCGCGCGTCGCACGGTTTTCAACCCGTGTGTCCGACCGAAATCACGGGTTGAAACCCCGTGCCGAGATCAAAGGAATAGAATCCATGTCCCGCACCAACACTCCCCCCCAGATCGACCCCGCCATCGAGCAGGCCACCGCCGACTTCCGTCGCGATTATGCGACGGTGAAGGCCGAGATCGGCAAGGCGATCGTCGGGCACGACGACATCATCGACGGCGTCCTCACCTGCCTGTTCGTCGGCGGCCACGCGCTGCTGGAAGGCGTGCCGGGGCTGGGCAAGACGGCCCTTATCCGCGCGCTGTCGCAGGCGTTGCACCTGAAGTTCGGGCGCATTCAATTCACGCCCGACCTCATGCCCGCCGACGTCATCGGCACGAACATCATCCAGGAGGACGAGCACGGCCGGCGGCAGTTCAAGTTCATGGAAGGGCCGCTGTTCGCGCAGATCATCCTCGCTGACGAAATCAACCGCGCCACGCCCAAGACGCAGTCGGCGATGCTGGAAGCTATGCAGGAACGCCAGGTGACGGCCGGCGGTGACATCCGCAAGCTCGAGCGCCCGTTCTTCGTGATGGCGACGCAAAACCCGCTGGAACAGGAAGGCACCTACCCGCTGCCCGAAGCGCAGCTCGACCGGTTCTTCTTCAAGCTGATCGTGCAGTACAGCGGCCGGCAGGAACTGCACGAGATCCTGAACCGCACGACCGCCGGCGCGCAGCCCGACCTCACGCCCGTGTTGGATGCAAAGCGCATCATCGCTTACCAGGAACTCGTCCGGCGGGTCGTCATCGCGCCGCACGTGCAGGACTACGCGATCAGGGTCACGCTCGCCACCCACCCCGGCGGCATGTACGCGATCCCCATGACCGGCCAGTTCCTGCGCGTGGGGGCCAGCCCCCGCGCCGCCCAGGCGATCACCCTGGCCAGCAAGGTAAAAGCCCTGCTCGACGGCCGTTTCCACGTCAGCTTTGCCGACATCAAGGCCGTCGCCATCCCCGCGATGCGCCACCGCGTCATTCTGAACTTCGAAGGCGAGGCCGAGGGCATGACGACGGACATGGTGCTGGAACGGATTCTCGCGGATACGCCCACGAGCGTGGAAGAAGGGGCCACCGTGGCAGCGGCGGGGCGGCGGTGAAGAACAGCTTCCGGCGTGCCCCCGGCAGTGACTCCCGTGCCCCCGGGAACGACCGCCGTGCCTCCGGGAATGCCTCCCTTGATCGGTTAGCGGCCGAGCGTCCCGCCGAGTGCGTTCCCAATCACCTTCTGCGCAAGCGCCCGGGCCGCCGGGCTTTGCAGGAGGATCTTCGGATCATTTAACACGTCGCGCAGCGGCAGGGTGCCGCTGTAGGAGAGGGGGACGCGGACGGATTGGCCCAATAGCGCGGTGCCGCGGCCGGCGCTCAGGCCGGCGTCCAAGGAAAAGGGGATGTTGCCGCCGGTCTTTACCAGGGCTTGCTCGGCGGCCAGCAGGTTCTCGAACGTGACGGCGACGGGCAGCACGAGCGACCGCGTGCCCTTGGCGGGCAGCTCGCCGCCGGGCTCGGCCTTTCCGTCGAGCACCTTCGTGCCGCTGATCGACAGCCCGTAGTCGGCCGCGGTTAAGGGGACGGCGAAGGCGTTGGGGTTGGTCACGTCGACGTCGAAGTTCATCGTTAGCCCGGTCGCGTTGATCGCCCCCAGCGACATGCCCTTCACGGCGGCCGTCGGCTTCTCCAGTCCCGCGCCGGCACAGGCCAGGGATAAGAGGCAGAACGGGACGAGCACGAGCATGCGGAGGGTGGAGGTGATCATGTTCCGCAGCGTACCGTTCGGCGGCGCGTTTCGGCAAATTGTTTTGGGCTTGGGCCTGTTTGGGTTCGCGCCAAGAGCGCCAAGACGCCAAGGTCGCCAAGAAGAGAGAAGACGAGATAGAAAAAATGGAGAGGGGCAGAGGGCGCACCCCTGCGCGCATGCGCTTAGCCGCGTTTCCGTCTGCGACTCTCTATCCTCGCTTCCTCTTCTTGGCGTCTTGGCGTGCTTGGCGCGAATCCCCTCTTACGGCATCGCCACGTCCCTCGACAACAGAACCAGCGCTCCGCATCGCATCATTCCGCATTACGATGTGAAGATGGAAGGCCTGCCCCTGGAAGTCATGCGCGGCGACATCACGACGCTAAAGGTCGATGCGATCGTGAACGCCGCAAACGAATCACTGTTGGGCGGCAGCGGGGTCGATGGCGCCATTCACCGCGCCGCGGGGCCGCAGTTGCTGGAAGAGTGCCGCACGATCGGCGGCTGCCCGACGGGTGAGGCCCGGCTGACCAAGGGGTACAACCTACCGGCCAAGTATGTCATCCACACCGTCGGCCCCGTGTGGCGCGGCGGTCAGGAGGATGAAGACCAAGCCTTGGCGGCCTGCTATCGCCACAGTTTGTCACTTGCGATGCGCACGCACATTCGCACGATCGCGTTCCCGGCCATCAGCACCGGCGCCTATGGCTTCCCGATTGCCCGCGCCGCGCAGATTGCCACCGACGAGACGGAGCGGTTCCTCGTGACCTATCCGCAGTACTTCGACCGCGTGATATTCGTCTGCTTCGACGACGCGAGCTACGCCGCCTACCGGCACGCCGTGGACGTGCTGGACGAGCGGTGAACGCAGCTTCGGTTTGCCCGGCGGTCGGGGTTGGACATAAGATAGACAACGCGGGGGCGGTTCCCCTTTTTTCACGAAGTCGCGTCTTATGCCGAAGATCATCGTTCCTCCCAATACCGGGTCCGTCCGCGTCGCCATGGGGTTGGGTGGCAAGTTCACCGTGTGGAACGGCAAGCAGGGCCAGCACGAGTTCAGCGTCGCGTGCCGCAACCGCGCCGCCGCCGTGAAGCTGGCCGCCGAGATCAACGCGCGCCGCAAAGAGGGGACGATCGAGGTGGAGTTCGACCCGGCGAAATAGCTTATGCCTGCCACCGACACCGACAAACTTCTCTCCACCGAGTTCATGGCCCGCCTGGACCAGTTGGACCTCGTGTCGCGCAAGATGCTGGCGGGCAAGCTGAAGGGCGAGCGGCGCAGCAAACGGCGAGGGCAGTCGGTGGAGTTCGCTGACTTCCGCAACTACGTGATCGGCGACGATCTTCGCTTCATCGACTGGAACATCTACGGCCGGCTCGATCGGCTGTTCCTCAAGCTGTTTTTGGAAGAGGAAGACCTCTCGCTGTACATCCTGGTCGATGTCAGCAAGAGCAGCGACTACGGCACGCCGAACAAGGCCGCTTACATGAAGCAGGTGGCTGCGGCGCTGGGGTACGTGGGGCTGGTCAACTACAACCGCGTGAACATCGTGGCGCTGTCGGACAAGGTGGTCGCCGAGACCGGCCCGCTGCGTGGTCGCCAAAAAGTGCGGCAGATGATCGACTTCGTCGGCAAACTGGAACCGCAGGGCAGCAGCCACCTCGCCGAGGCCGCCAAGCGGTTTGCCTTGGCCAACCGCGGTAAGGGCGTCTGCGTCGTGCTGTCCGACTTCTTCGACAAGGCCGGCTACGAGAACGGCCTGCGCTACGTCGCCACCGGCACGTACGATCTGTTCGCAGTGCAGATCCTGAGCCCGCAGGAGATCGACCCTGATTTACAAGGCGACCTGAAGCTGCGCGACCTGGAAGATGACGACCTGGCCGAGGTCAGCATCACGGCGCCGCTGATCAAGCAGTACAAGACGAACCTGAACGCCTATTGCATGAGCGTGAAGGACTACGTCACCAAGCGCGGCGGCAGTTACCTGTTCAGCAGCACGGCGGTGCCGTTCGATACGCTGGTGCTGAATTACCTGAGGGATCGGGGGTTGCTGGGGTAGCGGTGCCGTAATGCACCTTGTGTAGCCGTTGTATAGATTGTCATCCCGAGGGGAGCGGTAGCGACCCGAGGGATCGCGCACAGGGAAACCATCATGAAGCGGTACGATGTCTACATCCTCGCAAGCCCCTCGCGCGTCTTGTACGTCGGCGTGACGAGCGACTTGGCCGGACGCATGCACCAGCACCGCAACAGGCTCGTACCCGGGTTCACTGCGAGATACGGCGTCACGCGACTCGTCTTTCGCGAGACGTTCGGCGACGTGACGCAGGCCATCGATTGGGAGAAGAAGATAAAAGGCTGGCGGCGAGAAAAGAAAGTAAAGCTGATCGAATCCGTCAACCCGGAGTGGCGAGACCTCTACGATGATTCGACGGAAGGTGGACCGGGGCCATCGCTGACTGTGGCGATCCCTCGGGTCGCTACCGCTCCCCTCGGGATGACAACCGGAGCGGGTGGCGACGTACTTGATGGGCCACCGATGACCCTTCGCGACCCGCTGCATCCGATCCGCCGTATACTTGGGTGATACATGTCCTGGTTCCCCACCTTCCTCAACCCCCTCACCGCCCTCATCGCGGCGGCGATCGCGATTCCGTCGCTGCTGTTGCTGTACTTCTTAAAGCTCCGGCGGCGCGAGGTGGCGGTGTCGTCCACCATTCTTTGGCGCAAGGCGATTCAGGACCTTCAGGTCAACTCGCCGTTCCAGAAGCTGCGGAAGAACCTCCTGCTGTTGCTACAGATGCTGCTGCTGATCGCGCTGCTGCTGGCGCTGTCGCGGCCCATGGCGAAGCTGGCGGCGACGGCGGGGAAGACGAGCGTTATTTTGATCGACCGCTCCGCCAGCATGAGCGCGCCCGACGTGGATGGCGGCACCCGGCTGGATGAGGCCAAGCGGCGGGCCCGCGACCTCGTGAACACCATGGGGCGCGGCAGCAGCGCGATGGTGATCGCGTTCGACGACGTGCCGCAGACCATGCAGCCGTTCACCAGCGATGCGCAGGCGCTGCGCAACGCGATCGATTCCATCCAGCCCACCGACCGCAAGAGCCGACTGCAGCAGGCGTATCAGTTGGCGGATGCGCAGGTGCAGTTCCTGCCCGAGCAGAACCGCACGAACAAGGAACCGCCGGACGTGTGGTTGTATTCCGACGGCCGCATTGCCGATCCGGAAAACCTGCGGCTGACGGGTAACCTGAAGTACGAAAAGCTGGGTTCCGACGACACCTCGAACATCGCCGTGGTGGCGGTGTCGGCGCGGCGGAACTACGAGCGGCCGACGGAAGTGCAGGTGTTTGCGCGGCTGGCGAGCTTCGGGCCGCAACCCGTTGAAGCGCCCGTGCAGCTGTCGGTCGCGGCGATCGATCCGGCCGATCCGACGAACCTGAATTTTCAGGTCAACCGCGTTGCCGGCACGAGCCTGGTGCCGGACCGGTGGGGGACGGACAAGCGCGAGCAGGAGGTGAAGGCGCGAAATTTGTCGCCGCGCGAAGGCGTGGAGTTCACGCTGGAACTCGACACGGGTGCGGTGCTGAAGATCGAGCAGACGAACACCGATGGCGACGGCTTGGCCGCCGACGACGTGGCATACGTGGTGGTGCCTCCGCCACGAAATTTGGCGGTGTTGTACGTCGATGGGGGCGATGGCAACCCGTTCATCGAGCGGGCGCTGGACAGCCTGGACCTGAAGGACATGAAGCGGCTGACGCCGCAGCAGTACGAGGCCCAGATCCCGACCGAATTCGATGTCATCGTCTTCGATCGCTACTCGCCCACCGCGCTGCCCCCGGCCGGCAACTTCGTATATCTGGGTGGCGTGCCACCGAACACGAAGCTGACGGCCGAGACGAAGGAGGGCAAGCGCGTGGTGGCGGAGGGGGGCGAGGTGCTCGACTGGAAGCGCGACCACCCGATCCTGCGGCACCTGGTGCTGTCGAAACTCTACGCCGCCGAGATGCTGAGCCTGCAACCGCCGCTGGATGCCGAAGTGCTGATCGAGGGCGTGAACGGGCCCATGCTGGTCCTGTATCGCGAGGGGCGCGGCACGCACCTGGTGGTGTCGTTCGACACGCTGCAGAGCAACTGGCCCACCCGGCCGAGCTTTCCGGTGTTCGTCTACAACGCGATGCAGTTCCTGGCGCTCGGCACCGACATGAACGTGCGCCAGGCGTATGACCCCGGCGCGTCGCCGGTCATTCCCGCTCAGAACCTGCAGCGGGCGGGTGAAAGCGTTCGCCGGGTGCGGTTGAACGGCCCGGGTGGCTCGCGTGAGATCGACGTGCCACCGACCGGCGAGTTCGCGCTGCCGCCGTTGAACCAGGCCGGCATTTACACGCTGACGCCCGCCGTGCCACAGTTCGAGCAGATCGCGGTGAACCTGGTCGACCCGAGCGAGAGCAACCTGCTCCCCGTCGACACCGCGCCCGGCGGCGTCGGTGAGGCCGTCGCCACCACCAGTGGCCCGGCCCGCACGGAACTGTGGTGGTGGATCATCGCCTGCGTCGGCGTGCCGTTGCTGATGATCGAATGGTGGGTGTATACGCGGCGCGTGCACCTGTAGACCGCGTCTTCCACGTCATTCTTCTGTAGGACAGGCATTCCTGCCTGTCTCTCCCCCCGTATTTCTTTCTGCTTCCCTTTTGTGGCACAGGCATTCCTGTCTGTGTCTCTTCTCTGTCTTTCCGCCTTTCCGCTGCCGGTGGGGCGGTCCATTCTTGTCTGTCTCTCTTTCGCTTGTCAGGAAGGAAGAGACGCGAAGACGCGAAGGCGCGAAGGAGGGGGCGAAGGAAAACGAAGGGCGTTGCGCTAATACGACGTCTACCGCGCAGCGCGGGCGTAGAGATGGATAGCCTGTTCTTTGACAACCGAATACGCGATGCGGTGGACCGCACCGGCCACCGGATCGACCACCCGATGTTGCACAATGGTGCAAAATGGTGCACGGAATCGCAGTTTGTCTTACCCAAACCGCCGTCGCGAGTGGCTTTGTCCTCTTCGCGGTTCTTCGCGTCTGCCCTTTGCGACCTTCGCGTTCTATTCTGGTGCGCAAGAGAGACAGACAAGAATGTCCGTCCCGCCAAGAGAAGGAAGACAGTAGAGACACAGGCACGAATGCCTGTGCCACAGAAGAGAGAATACGGGGGGAGAGCGGGGGGAGAGACAGGCAGGAATGCCTGTCCTACAGAAGAGCATCCTGCCGGTCTCTCCGCCGCCGATGGTATCAACCCAGCTTGGCCAGTTCCGCCTCGGCGTCGGCCAGTTGTTGCTGCGTTTGCTGCACCAAATGCGGCGGGGCCTTGGCGGTGTAGGCGGTGTTGCTGAGGCGGCCCTTCAGCGCGGCGATCTGCTTCGCCAAATCGTCCCGCTGTTTGGCGATGCGGGCCTTCTCGGCGTTCTCGTCGACCAGACCCTCGATGTACACCTCGCACGCGCCGGCGGTGGCGCGCACGCTGTTAGCGGGGGGCGCCAGCAGTTCGTTGACGATGGCCGTCACCTTGCAGGTCGCCAGCGTCTCCACCAGTTCGGGATAGGCGGCGATCTGCTCGCCGCCGCACTGCGGCGCGACGATCGTCACGTTCACGCTCTTCTTCGGGTCCACCTTGTACGTGTTGCGCACGTTGCGGATGCCGACGATCAGCGCCTGGAACTGCTCCATGATCGCCTCGGCGGCGTCATCGGTCGGGCCGGCGGTGGGCCATTTGGCTTTGATCAGCCGCTGGCTTGGCGGGCAGTCGATCAAACTGGGCAGGCCGCGCGTGGGGCGGATTTCGTTCAACTGCCAGAAGATCGTTTCGGTGATAAACGGGATCATCGGGTGCAGCAGCCGCAGCGAACCGTCGATGATCGTCGCCAGCACGGCGCTCGTCTGCGGCGCGCGGGCGGGGTCCTTCATCGCGGGCTTGATGGCCTCCACGTACCAGTCGCAGAAGTCGCGCCAGAAGAAGTCGTAGCAGCCCTTGGCGTACTGGTCGAACCGGTAGACGGCCAAGGCCTTGTTCGCCTCGTCCACGGTGCGGTTGAAGCGACTGATGATCCACCGGTCGGCTAGCGACAGGCTCTGCGCCGTGGCATGGGCGTCTCGCCCATGTGGGTCAGCAGGCGAAAAGATTTGATTTGGGTCAGATGCTTTGGCCGCGCCGTTGGCAGAAATAGAATCGCTGGTTCCCTCCACAGGCATGGGCGAGACGCCCATGCCACGGCCGGAGGCGTCCATCCCCTGCAGGTTGCTCATCGCGAAGCGGCAGGCGTTCCACAGCTTCGTGGCGAAGTTCCGGCCAAGGTCGAACTTGTCGCTGGTCATGCGACCGAGCGGGGCATCGGGCGAACCCTTCAGCATGCCCAGCGGGCGGGTGACGGTCGTCTTGCACTTGGGGCAGGTCACCGTTTCGATCTTCGCGCTTTCCGGGTTGGCGATCAGCGTGCCGCAGGACGGGCAGACGATCTTCACCGGCATGCGGGCGTCCTGCGTCTCGGTCGCCATGGTGGTGAGGGTGAAACGCAGGGCATCGGCCCCGTGGGTGTCAATGATGTCGACGGGGTCCACCCCGTTGCCGGCCGATTTGCTCATGCGCTTGCCGTGCTCGTCGAGGATGGTGGGGTTGATCGCGACATGGGCGAAGGGGATGCCGAGCGCTTTCTCTTGTCCCCTCTCCCGGTACGCCGGGGGAGGGTTAGGGAGGGGGCTCCTGTCGTCTGCGGAGTTGCCAGCAGAACGGCCCCCACCCCTGCCCTCCCCCGGAGTACCGGGAGAGGGGGTAAGAGAGAAGCTGCCGCCCATGTTGTACATCCCCATCATCACCATGCGGGCGACCCACAGCGTGATGATGTCGCGGCCGGTGAGCAGGACGCTGGTTGGATACCACTTCGCCAAGTCCGCCGTCGCCGCCGGCCACCCGAGCGTGCTGTGCGGCCACAACGCGGAGGAGAACCAGGTGTCGAGGACATCCGGGTCTTGGGTGTACTCATCACCGAGCATCACGCCTCCACCCGGTTGCTCATTCGGCCCACTTAAGCACACATATGCGCGGACCATTCCGTCACCGATGCGTTCCGCGAAGAACGCCATCTCGCTTGTCGAGCCTGGAGGGGACCAGACGACCACTTTGCTGAAGGTCGTGGGGTCGTCGTTGTCATCGAATGCGTTTTCGCGTTGAAACTCGTACCAATCCGATCTGTATTCTTCTTCGGTTAAGGTTTCGCTCCACACCGGAATCCGATGTCCCCACCACAACTGCCGCGAGATCGGCCAATCGCGCTTCTCGCCCAGCCATGACAAATACTGCTGCGCGTGCCGTTCCGGGAAGAACTTGATCGTGCCGTTGCGCACCACCTCCAGCGCCGGTTCGGCCAGTGGGGCCATCTTCACGAACCACTGGTCGGACAGGTACGGCTGAATCGCGGTCTTGCTGCGGTCGGAGAAGCTGACGTTGGCCTCGTGCGGCTTGATGTCGGCCTCGGTCATATAGCCGCCGACGATCAGGTCTTCCACCACCTTCTTGCGGGCGGCGGTGAACGTGAGGCCGGTGTAGGCGGACCAGGACGCGTCGGCGTCGTTCACCTTGCCGTCGGGGGTCATCAGGTTCAGGATCGCGATCTCGGTTGGCGTGCCCTTGTGGCGGGCGTAGACGGCGTAGTCGTTGGGGTCGTGGGCGGGCGTCACCTTCACCACGCCGCTGCCGAAGGTCATGTCGACGAGAATCGGGTCGCCGATGATCGGGATCAGCCGGCCGGTCAGCGGCAACTTCACCTGCTTGCCGATCGCCCAGTTCCACCGCGGATCGTCCGGATGCACCGCGACGGCGGTGTCGGCGAGCATCGTTTCGGGGCGCGTCGTGGCGACGGTCATCACCGTGGCATGGGCGTCTCGCCCATGCATGTCAGCAGGCGAAGAGATCTTATTTGTTTCATTCGCTTCGGCCGCGCGGTTGCCACTAATTGAATTGCTTGGACCCCCTGCATGCATGGGCGAGACGCCCATGCCACGGTCATCCACGATCGGGTACTTGATGTGCCAGAGGTTCGTCTTCACCGTCTCGGTGTACAGCTCGTCGTCGCTGATGCTGGTGAGCAGGTGGGTGTCCCAGTTCACCAGGCGCTTGCCGCGGTAGATCAGGCCGTCCTTGAACAGCTTGAAGAACGTCTCGCGGACGGCGGTGGCGCACATCTCGTCCAAAGTGAAGCGCTGGCGGTCCCAGTCGCAGGAACAGCCGAGGCGCTTCAGCTGGCTGATAATGCGGTCGCCGTACTGCTGCTTCCAGTCCCAGATGCGCTCGACGAGGCCCTCGCGGCCCACGTCGTGCCTTGTCTTGTTTTCCTTCTCCTTCAGCTGCTTTTCCACCACCGCCTGCGTGGCGATGCCGGCGTGGTCGAGGCCGGGAATCCAGACGGCGTTCTTGCCCTCCATGCGGGCCTTGCGCGTCAGGATGTCCTGTAGCGTGTTGTTGATCGCGTGGCCCAAATGCAGCGCACCCGTCACGTTCGGTGGCGGGATGACGATCGCGAACGGCTCGCCGGCGTCGGTGGGGTCGGCGTGGAAGCATTTCTCGTCCAGCCACGTCTGATACGCGGCGGCTTCGACGGTGGTGGGGTCGTAGGTCTTGGGCAGTTCGGTGGCGGCCATAGCGCAGTCCGGCTTTCAATAAAAATCGGCAATCGACAATCGCAAATCGGCAATGAGAATACGGGGGTGGGGTTCAGCCGACAATCGGTCGGACAGAACCCTATCGTACGACGAGCGTGGGGGCGAGGCGGATCATTCGGATCTTACCTTATCGGCTGCGAAGACACCCGGCAACCCCATGCGCGGTGAAGGCGGCCCCGCGGCGCAGCTTCCGGCATGGTCAGCGGCGGGGCGGGCTGCTACCGTGGCCGCCCAATGCGGTCGCCGCCGGCGCTTTTGACCATTCTCGCGTTTCTGGCATACGTCAGCCTGGGCTTGCCCGATGCCGTTCCGGGGGTGGCGTGGCCATTTATTCGTGAAACGTTCAAACTGCCGATCAGCTCGCTGGGGACGCTGCTGGTGACCAGCATGGGGGGGTACCTTGTCGCCAGCTTTTACAGCGGAAGGCTCGTTAACCGCATCGGCGTCGGCGGTGTGCTGGCGGGCAGTGGGGCGTTGATCGTCGCAGGCATGACGGGGTACGCGCTGGCGCCCAACTGGCCGGTGATGGTGGGGTTCGCCGTCTTCGCGGGGCTGGGGGCCGGGGCGATTGACGCGTCGCTGAACCTGTACGCCGCCAATCACTTCCGGCCACGGTTGATGGTTTGGCTGCATGGGTGCTGGGGCGTTGGGGCGGTCATCGGGCCGCTCGTGATGACGGCGATGGTGACCTCGCGCTACGGCTGGCGCGGCGGGTACGCGGTGCTGGCGGTGATGATCGCGGCGCTGTCGATCGCGTTCCTCTTCACGCTTCGCCAGTGGGACGACGATCCGGAACCGGTAGAAGGCGCCCCGCCCCCGCCCGCCGCAGTCTCGTTCTCGACGGCGCTAACCGACGTGCGCGTCTGGCTGAACGTGCTGCTCTACTTCTTCTACACCGGACTGGAAATCTCGGTCGGCGCATGGATTACCAGCCTGATGCGCGAGGCCCGCCATGTGCCCGAAGCCCAAGCCGGCACGGCGACCGCGTTCTACTTCGCCAGCATTACGGCAGGGCGGTTCGTGATCGGGTCGATCGCCAACCGCGTGCCGTCGGAACTGATCGTGCGCGCCGCGACCTGGCTGGCACCGCTGGTGATTCTGCTGATCTGGCTGCCCAAATCGTACAGCATCAACGTCGTCGCCCTCATGCTGCTGGGATTCCTGATCTCCCCGCTGTTCCCCCTGTGGATGTCCCTGACGCCCGTGCGATTAGGCCCCGCAGTCACCGCCCACGCGGTGGGCCTGCAGATGGCGGCCGCGAGTTTGGGCATGTCCCTGATCCCCGGCGCCCTCGGCTACATCGCCCGCTGGCAGGGCTTAGAGGCCATCCCGATCGCGTTCCTGGCGCTGGCGCTCATCGTGCTGACCATCCACGAGTTCGCGAGGCGGATGACGGTGCGGTAGGGGAGCGTGGGCTTCAATCTTCTGTAGGACCGGCATTCTTGCCTGTCTCTCCCCGAATTTTCCAGAATCAAAATCCCAAGCCCCAATGGCCAAACAAATGACCAAGCACCAAATCACAATCGGAAAGACTCCCTGCTCTTGTGTCTGCCTCTGTGCTCTCCGTGTCCTCTGTGGTTCAACCTCTTCTTCGCGCTACCCTTCGCGACTCCTTCGCGGCCTTCGCGTCTAACTCTTCTGCATTGAATACGGGGGGAGAAGCAGACAGGGGGGAGAGACAGGCAGGAATGCCTGTCCTACAGAAGAGCGCACCGGGGGGTGCTATCGAAAACCTGACATCTGGCAGATCCGAAATTGACAGTCACCCGTACCCCCGTTAACGTCGCCCCACAGTTCAGAGTTGGCCCTGGCCACCGTTCGAACGGCCATTGAAAGGCGCGACTTTTGGCTGCGATCGTCGTCATCCCGGCACGTTACGGCTCTACCCGCTTTCCCGCCAAAATTCTCGCCGCAGAGACCGGCAGGCCGCTCGTTCAACACGTGGTAGACCGCGCCAAACGCTGCAAACGCGTCCGTGAGGTGCTGGTGGCGACGGACGACCCCCGCATCGTCGATGCGTTGCGGCCGTTCGAGACGAGTTGCGTGATGACCTCGCCGGCCCACCCCAGCGGCACCGACCGCATCGCGGAAGTGGCGGCCAACCGGCAGGACAACGGCGACGACATCATCGTCAACGTGCAGGGGGACGAACCGGAAATCGAGCCGGAGACGATTGATGCGCTCATCGAACGCCTGGAAACATCGCAAGACGACATGGCGACCGCGGCCACGCTGTTTCGGAATGATGCGGACGTGGCCAACCCCAACCTCGTGAAGGTCGTGATGGGGTTGGACGGGCGGGCGGTCTATTTCTCGCGCAGCCCGATCCCGTTTCGGCGCGAGGCGACCTTTTCCGAGAACGCGGCGTACTACTTGCATCTGGGCATATACGCGTACCGACGCGACTTCCTGTTAAAGTACGCCGCCTGGCCACCCACGCCCTTGGAACAGACCGAAAAGCTCGAGCAATTGCGTGCCTTGGAGCACGGCTGTTCGATGTACGTGCACGTCGTGAACCGCGCGACGCACGGGGTGGATACGAAGGAACAGTACGACGCGTTTGTCAGACGATTTAAGGAGGGTCATTAGTCATCGGTCATTCGTCACTCGTCCGGAAGAGATCGTCTTTCGCTAGTGACCAATGACCAATGACCAGTGACTAACAAAAATGAGCAACGAAGAACTACTCGCCAAGATCGGTCAATCGAACGCGGCCGACGAGACCGAGTTTTACACGCCGATGCCACCGGGCTACCGCAAGGGCCATCACAAGTACGTGATCGTCGTCGGCACCGTCATGAGCGGGCTGGGCAAGGGCATCTTCAGCTCGTCGCTCGCCAAGCTGATGAAGGACAAGGGGATGGTCGTCGCGCCGATCAAGATGGAGGGGTACCTCAACATCGACAGCGGCACGCTCAACCCGTACCGGCATGGCGAGGTGTTCGTGCTGGACGACGGCATGGAGACCGACATGGATCTGGGCACCTACGAGCGCCTGCTCGACCAGAACCTGGGGGCGGCCAACTTTACCACCAACGGGCAGATTCTGTCGGCCGTGCTGAAGAAGGAACGCGAGGGGGGCTACCTCGGCCGCGACGTGCAGGTCATCCCGCACGTGGTGGGCGAGGTGAAACTGAAGCTGCGCGAACTGGCGGCCAAGAGCAACGCCGACGTCGTCTTTGTCGAGGTCGGTGGCACGGTCGGCGACTACGAGAACTCGTTCTACCTGGAGGCCTGCCGTCAGCTGGCGTACGAGGAGGGGGAAGGGTCGGTCATCTTCGTCGCCCTTACGTACGTGCTGGAACCGGGCGCCCTTGGCGAGCAGAAGAGCAAGGCGGCGCAGCTGGGCATCAAGCGGTTGATGGAGGTCGGCATCATGCCGCACATCATCACGTGCCGCGCGAGCAACCCGGTGAAGGAGAAGGTCCGCGAGAAGATATCGATGTACACGAACGTGCCGATGAAGCGCGTCATCACGATGCACGACGTCGACAGCATCTACTCGATCCCCGAAAGTTTGCGCGAGGCCGGCATCGACCGAGAAGTGCTGACGCTGCTGGACCTGCACGACCGCGTGAACCAGCGCAACGAGGACCAGGCGCGCATGAAGTGGCGCTGGTTCAGCGAGAACATCGGTAAGGCCAAGAAGGACATCACGCTTGCCGTCACCGGAAAGTACGTCAGCCTGCGCGACGCCTACGCCAGCATCATCAAGGCCGGCGAACACTGCGGCGTGCACCTCGGCGTGAACGTGAACTTCAAGTGGCTCGACACCACCGCGATCGACCCGGCGAATGTCGTCAAACGCCTCGGTGACTGCCACGGCATCATCGTGCCCGGCGGGTTCGGCATTCGCGGCACCGAGGGCAAGATCGAGTGCATTCGCTACGCCCGTGAAGCCAAGGTGCCGTACCTGGGCCTCTGCCTGGGCTTCCAGATGGCGGTGATCGAGTACGCGCGCAACGTCATCGGCATCAAGGACGCCAACAGCACCGAGTTCGCCCCCGGCTGTCGCAACGCGCTGATCGACATTTTGCCCGAGCAGAAGAAGATCGAAGGCCTCGGCGGCAACATGCGCCTGGGTGGCAAGGACGTGCTGATCAAGCAGGGCACGCTGGCCGCCCGCTTGTTCAACAACGCCGAGAAGATCCGCCTGCGCTTCCGCCATCGGTACGAGGTCGACCCGCAGTACGTGGCGCAACTGGAAGAGGCCGGCATGATCTTCAGCGGCAAGGCGCCCGACTACCCGATCATGCAGATCCTGGAGCTGTCGCAGGACGTGCATCCGTACTTCATCGGCACCCAGGCCCACCCCGAGCTGACCAGCCGCCCATTGACGCCCCAACCGCTGTTCATGGGCCTGGTCAAAGCCGCCATGGAATACGCCGACAAGGGCGGCGTCCCCGAACGCGAGAAGCAGACGGTTTAACTCGTTTTTAACGCAGAGGCGCAGAGCAGCACGCCGAGTACGCAGAGGAAGAAGAAGCCAGGCAAAAAGGGCTTTGTCTTCCTCTGCGTCACTCTGCGCGTTTCTCTGCGCCTCTGCGTTGAACCGATCTATCGAGAGACGCCGGTCATGGCGACTTCGGCCAAAGCGTCGGTGGCGAAGCGGACGTCCTGCTTGCTCAGGAAGGGGCCGAAGCTGAAGCGGGTGGTGCCGCCGGTGGCGACGGTGCCGATGGCGGTGTGGGCGAGGGGGGCGCAGTGGATGCCGCTGCGGGTGAGGATGCCGTAGTGGGTTTCGAGGATCGCCGACAGTTCGTGCGGGTCGAGGCCATCGATGCGGACGCTGAAGACACCGATGCGGTCGCGGACGCCTTGGGGGCCGTAGTAGGTCAGGCCGTCGATCTCGCTGACGCCTTCGATGAAGGTGCGGACGAGGTCGAGGTCGTGGGCGTGGATCGCAGCGACCGTCTTCTCAAGCACGTAGCGGACGCCTTCGCTCAGGCCGGCGATGCCGATCGCGTTGTGGCTGCCGGGCTCGTACTTGTCGGGCATAAAGTCGGGTTGCGTGTCGTGCTCGCTGACGGAGCCAGTGCCCCCCTCCTTCAGCGGGCGCAGGATCTTTTCCAAGCCCGGTCGGATGTAGAGGAAGCCGGTGCCGAGCGGGCCGAGCAGCGCCTTGTGTCCCGGGGCGGCCAAGAGATCGATGCAGTCGGTTTGCACGTCGATCGGCAGGTGCCCGACGGACTGGGCGGCGTCGACGATGAACGGCACCGCCGCCTCGCGGGCGATCTGGCCGATGGCCCGGATGTTCTGCACGGTGCCAGTGACGTTGCTGACGTGCGTGATCGCGATCAACTTCGTGTCCCGCCGAACGGCCTTGCGGATGGCGTCGGGGTCGACCAGGCCGGTCTTCGGATCGACCGCGACGCGCGTCTGTTCGCACCAGCCGCGCTCGGCGAGGGCGTTTAAGGGTCGCAGGATCGAGTTGTGGTCGATGTGCGTGCAGATCGCGTGGCTCGACTTGGGCGTGGGGTCGATCAGGCCCTTGATGGCGAGGTTCAGAGCGTCGGAGCAATTCAGCGTGAAGATGACGTGCTCAGCCCGCTCGCCGTTGATGAGCGTATTGATGCGCTTGCGACAGTCGTGCAGAAGACGCGCCGATTCCACCGCCTCGGCGTAGGCGCCGCGACCGGCGCTGGCGCCGATCTCGGTCGCGTAACGCGTCATTGCCTCGATTACGCCACTGGGCTTGGGAAAGCTGGTGGCGGCGTTGTCGAGGTACAGGCGGCGCGGGGCAAAATCAGGTACGGCACTCATCGGGCCAAATCATAGGCCGATGGACGGTTGGGGGGAAGGTGAGGAGATGAAGCCGGAAGGACGGAGCCTGGATGGCGGGCAGAACGCCGCCCAATGCCAAACCTGTCATCCCGAGGGGAGCGGTAGCGACCCGAGGGATCTCGAAAGACGGAGACGCTTAAGCCAATGGGCGATC
Source organism: Tepidisphaeraceae bacterium (assembly GCA_035998445.1). NCBI lineage: Bacteria > Pseudomonadati > Planctomycetota > Phycisphaerae > Tepidisphaerales > Tepidisphaeraceae > Tepidisphaeraceae bacterium. The sequence goes on from DASYHQ010000061.1 coordinate 135,059, forward strand.
CCTCAGGTCGCTACCGCTCCCTTCGGGATGACACGGGTTGCCGGGGCCGCGTCTACGCCTCATCAACGCGTCGCCACGCGCGCACTACGCCGCAGGGCCAGTATTCCAATGGCCAGCAGCGCCAAACTGCTGGGTTCGGGGACCGCCGTCTCGGGGAATTCGATTGGCGTGGTGGCGGTGGCCAGCGGCGCGGCGATCGGGGTGGAGCCGAGGAACGACGGGCCGTCGGCCCCAACACCAAGCACGAAAGGGCTAAACGCTGGCGTGGCGAGGTCGCCTGTGGGGGCGTCACCATCAAAGGTGAGGCCCTTGCCGGTGATCTCCGGCAGGAACCGCTGCACGCCACCATTGCCACCGGGCAGTGAATCAGGCATCGCCGCGGGGGTCGAACGGGCGGGGGACCATTCGATCAACGGGCCGGGGACGGACGGGAACGTCAGCCCGTCGGTCACGCTGGGCATCCGCGGGGGCGGGCTCACGCGGATGGCCGAGCTGAAGAGCGTGGGCTTGGCGGCTTGGTCGAAAAACGAAGCCTGCATCGCAAGCGGGTCGACCGATTCGACGGCGGCGGGCTCGTTGGACCACGGGGAGGTCGTGTCGACGATCGCCACGGGTTCGATCGACAGGGCCGGCTGGACCCCGTCGGCCACCTCGTTGGCGATCGCGGTGGTGGCGAGCAGGAGCACGATGGTCTTGGTGTAACGCATGATTCGGGCGGCGATCCAACCCCAAGCCGGTCGCCGCTCCGAGTTTCGTATCGTCTAGTGGGTGGGGGGTGTTAACTGGAGGACATGAGAATCTGGAGAAAAAGTGCTGACAGCGTAGTTGAGGCCGGATTATCGGGCATCCAGTAGGGATGGCGGTGTCCACTAACGAGCTGAGCGAGCGTGGCTGGCGTGCCACCGGCGTCGGTGGTCCTTCGCTTGCGTCGGTGGTCAGAACGGGTTAAATTCTCCGCCCCTGTTCTGGCTGACGCTGCGCGACCTTTTCGCACGGCGCACGCTGGGACCGTTTGGAGCCGTATCCCATGAAAAAGAATGTTCATCCGAAGTACCGTCCGGTCGTGTTCCAGGACAACGGCGCCGGTTTCGCGTTCCTGACGCGTTCGACCATGCAGACGCGCGACACGATCAAGTGGGAAGATGGCAACGAGTACCCGCTGATCAAGGTCGACATCAGCTCGGCCAGCCACCCGTTCTTCACCGGCAAGCAGATGTTCATCGACACCGCCGGTCGTGTGGAACGCTTCAGCAAGAAGTTCGGCGGCACCTACAGCTTCCAGAAGGGTGCCGCTCCCGCGGCCGCCCCGGCGAAGAAGTAAAACGACGACGCTTTCGTCGTTCCCCGTTGTTGGCTTCATCCGTATAACCACGAGGGTGGAAGGCGGAAGACTGCAGATGACGATCGGGCCGTAAGGTCCGGGTCGCGTCTGGCGTCTTCGTCTTCCACCCTTGTTGTCGTTCGCGTTGACGTTGTACCCATCATTATGACGCCGTTGCCCACACGAGCCCCCGTCAATAGCCTGTGGGCAACGGCGTTCATTGTTGCGCTGATGGTTGGCGCGCTCGGGTCGACCGGGTGCAAGTCCAACCGCCCGCCGACCATTCAATCGCAGCCACCGGAACCGCTCGTGGGGTTGAACGACCCGACGCTGCGCGAGGATCTGCAAGCGCTGGTCGCGCCACCGCAGGGGTGGAACGCAGAGCCGATCAAGGCGTCGGGCAAACATACGCACCAGGTCTGGATCAGCCCGACCGGTCGCACGGCGTACGGGGTCATCAACTTCAGCCTGCCTTGGCCGGTCGGTCACGATTTGACGCTGCAGGGGTTCCTGCGCGAGATGAAGCGCACGGAGGGGGCCGCAAATCTGATTGAAAAAGAATACGATCCGAACCTGCCGGGCCTGCGGTTCGTTGCAGAGGGGGGCCTCTACCGCGTGCGTGGCAACCTGTTCGTACAAGGTTGGCGCGGTTGGGTCGCGTACGCGGGCACGAAGGTAAACGAAGCGATCGACGCGAAAGAGCTTGAAGTTGCCGAACAGGCAAGGGAAAGTACACGCATCGGGAACAAGGCCGTGCCGGGCAGCGCGACCTTACCCGCCAGTGAACCCAGCCAGAACCTCAATTAATCGCAAACCGGTGGTTGTGTCGATAAGACCACATCGGGGTTCGCGGCGCGATTGAAACCAGACGGCTGACCTGCGAAGACCAACCGACCGCGCGCCTCGCTCGTATTACGGAGACGCAATGGGCAAGCGTTTGACGTTCGCCACCGGCCTGGCGCCGGTGACTGTGCTATTCATCGGAATTCTGGGTCTGACATCGGGTTGTGCATCGCCGGCGTCGGTGGGGACGCATCGGTTGATCGAGCACCAGGCGATGATCGACTTCTCGGGCCTTGCGCCAACGGCCGAGAACCGGTCGCTTCGCGTCAACGCCGCCATCCCTGAGCGGTGGGAATCTCTTCCGATCCACGCGACCGCGCTATACACGCATCAGCAGTGGCGCAGCCCCGGCCGGATGACCGGCGTCGGCGTCGCGTACCTGCGCATGCCGTTGCCACTGTCCAGCAGCGCGATCCTCTGGTTCGCCAAGAACGAGTACAAGAAAAAGAAGACGCCCGAAGGCCGCACGATCGGCGAGTGGGTGGACGCCACCGGCCGGCACTGGTTCGAGGGCGAGAACGACAAGTACCACGTGCGCGGCTACGTGATCACTAAGGGCTTTGAGGCCTGGATCATCTATTTCGGCTACCGCATCCCCAGCATCCCCCACGCCGCCGAGCTGAACCTCGCCGCGCGGTCGGCCGACAAGATGCTGCCGACGCCACTGGTGTCATCGCGCACCCCAGAGACGAGCGCGGCGTCGGTGGACTAAGACGGCCGCGGAGCCACGAAGGCCCGCAGGGGAACACGAAGAACGAGGGCGCGTGGTCGACGCGCTCTTTACGTGGCATGGGCGTCTCGTCCATACGTGCGATGATGCCTGCAGATTCCATTTGGTTCATTCCGCGCGGTCGCAGCGATTTGCCACAAACAATAGTGCCATTTCATTCCACATGCATGGGCGAGACGCCCATGCCACGGCCGGAGACGCCTTCGCGTCCTCCTTCGCGCCTTCGTGGCTCCCCGTTTCCGCCATCATTCTCGGACGCGCCCGCGACAGCAGCCTACTCTTTCCCCGCCCGTAATCGATCGGTATCCTAGTCGTCTGTTAGAGCGAACCGAGGGATACCGGAGCAACTGAATGATCATCACGCGGAGTCCGCTGCGCATTTCACTGGGCGGTGGGGGAACAGATTTACCGTCGTACTATCGCAAGCACAGCGGCTTCCTGATCGCAGCGGCGATCGACCGGTACGTCTACATCACGCTGCACCAGACGTTCCAGCAGGAACTGATCATCAAGTATTCCAAGCTCGAGCACGCCGCCAGCGTCGCCGAGGTGCAGCACCCGATCGTACGGGAAGCATTGAAGGTCGTCGGCATCGATCAGCCGCACCTCGAGATCACCAGCATGGCCGACATCCCCTCGGGGACCGGGCTGGGCTCGTCCGGCAGCTTCACCACGGCGCTGTTGAAGGCGCTGCACGGCTACAAGAAGAACATCATCCACCCGCGCGAGCTGGCCGAGCAGGCCTGCGACATCGAGATCAACAAGCTCGGTGAACCGATCGGCAAGCAGGACCAGTACATCGCGGCGTACGGTGGCATCACCTGCTTCCAGTTCCTGCCGAATGATCGCGTGGAAGCCAAGCCGCTGAACATTACGTCGGAAACGCTTTACAACCTGGAAGACAACCTGCTGCTGTTCTTCACCGGCTTCAGCCGGGCCGCCGGCAGCATCCTGAAAGAGCAGGACCAGAAGAGCAAGCAGGCCGACACCGCCATGACCGATAACCTCCACTTCGTGAAGGAACTCGGCTACCAGTCGCAGGAAGCCCTCGAAACCGGCAACCTCGTGAAGTTCGGCGAACTGATGAACACCCACTGGGAACGCAAAAAACAACGCTCCGGCGGCATGAGCAACGGCAAGATCGACGAGTGGTACACGCTGGCCATGGAAAACGGAGCCATCGGCGGCAAACTCATCGGGGCCGGTGGCGGTGGCTTCCTCATGTTCTACACCGAAGACAAGACGCGCCTGCGCCACGCCCTGGCGACGACCGGTTTGCGCGAGGTGCGCTTCCGGTTCGACTTCGAGGGGACGAAGACGTTGATCCAGTAGAAGATACAGAGATGCGAAGCCGCGAAGGGGTCGCGAAGAAAGAAACGGATCGATCATGCGCATTTCGTCATCCTGAGGTACTCCGAAGGATCTCCCCCCGTATGACGCCCCGAAGAGATCCTTCGGAGTACCTCAGGATGACGAACTAAATCTTCTCCCTTAACTTCGGGATTCCTTCGCGCCTTTGCGACTTCGCGTCTCTTCTCCATCTCATGAAGCATTCACCCCTCGACAGTGCCACCGTCCCCGTCGCACTGCTTGCCGGTGGCCTCGCCACGCGGTTGCGGCCGATCACGGAGAAGATCCCCAAGGCGCTCGTCGACCTCGCCGGGCGGCCGTTCATCGATTGGCAGCTCGATCTGCTGGCCGAGAACGGCATAAGGCATGTGGTGATGTGCCTGGGATATCTCGGTGAAATGGTCCGTGATCACTGCGGCGACGGTTCTGCCCGCGGCATGCGCCTCGAGTACTCGTTCGACGGTGAAAAACTCATGGGTACCGGCGGCGCGCTCCTGCGGGCCCGCCATCTCCTGGGCAATGATGCCTTCTGGGTCATGTACGGCGATTCCTACATGGACATCGCCTACCGCGACGTGCTAGCCGCGTTCGCGCGGTCCGACGCGCTCGGACTGATGACCGTCCTCCGCAACGGCAACCAGTGGGACACCAGCAACGTCATCTTCCAGGACGGCCAACTGGTGCGCTACGACAAGAAGAACCGCACGCCGGAGATGCAGTACATCGATTACGGCGTCGGCCTGTTGCGCGCCAGCGTCCTCAATCGCGTACCGGCCGACCGCCCGTTCGACTTGGCCGAGCTATATACGGCATTAGTGGAAGAACGGCGGATGATCGGGTACGAAGTCACCCAGCGTTTCTACGAAATCGGCACCCCCGCTTCGCTGGAGGAAGCGCGGGTATATTTACAGTCGCGGAATCGTTAATACTCTTCTGTAGGACAGGCATTCCTGCCTGTCTCTCCCCCCGTTCTCCCCCCGGATTTCCGAGAGAACAAGACGGGGGGAGATGAAGAGAGACAGGCAGGAATGCCTGTCCTACAGAAGACTAGGCCGACAATTGGCAGTGATTAGAAAGTAAACATGTCCTTCTCCCAATCGTTCCTCACCGAAGTCACCCAGATCGCCCAATCCGTCGACGCCACGGCCATCGAGGCCATCGCCGACAAGCTCGCGGCCGTGCGGGTCAATGGCGGGCGGCTGTTCTTCCTGGGCGTGGGTGGCAGCGCGGGCAACTGTAATCACGCCGTCAACGACTTCCGCAAGATCGCTGGCTTTGAGGCCTACGCTCCCACCGACAACGTGAGCGAGCTTACCGCCCGCACGAATGACGAGGGCTGGGAAACCGTCTTCGTCGCCTGGCTGAAGGGCAGCCGGCTTCGCAAGGAAGACGGCGTCTTCGTCTTCAGCGTGGGCGGCGGCAGCCTGGAGAAGAACGTCAGCCCCAACCTCGTGCGCGCCCTGCAGCACGCCAAGGAAGTCGGCTCGACCATCGTCGGTATCGTCGGCCGTGACGGCGGCTACACCGCCACCGTCGCCGACGCCGCGGTGATCATTCCGACGGTCAACGCCGACCACGTCACCCCGCACAGTGAAGCGTGGCAGGCGGTCGTCTGGCACTTGCTCGTCAGCCACCCCAAGCTGAAGGCGGCGGTGACGAAGTGGGAGTCGACCAAGTGATCAAACAGGTGCGAACCACGAAGACGCGAAGGGCTTCAGGCCGTGGCATGGGCGTCTCGCCCATGCGTGTAGATAGGCAAAAGACCATAATTTGTGCAAGCCCGCTCCGGTCGCGGCGTCTGAAACAAATTGAATCAGCTGGCCTTATGACATGCATGGGCGAGACGCCCATGCCACGGTAGGAACGCTCGCTGCCTTTGTGTCGTTCTTCGTGCCTTCGTGGCTCCCGATAACGTGCGACATGCCCAGAGCCGTTTTTCTTGATCGCGATGGCGTCATCAACACCTGTACGGTGAAGGGCAGCACGCCGTATCCGCCAAACGGGGTGGACGAGCTCTGCGTCGAGCCCGGCGCCGCCGAGGCGATGGCGAAGTTGAAGGCGGCCGGTTACCTGCTGCTGGTCGTCACCAACCAGCCCGACGTGGCCCGCGGCACGCAGACCAAGGCGGGGGTCGAGGCGATCAACGAGGCGCTGCGCGGGCAGCTGCCGATCGACGACGTGGCCGTCTGCTATCACGACAACGCCGACAACTGCGACTGTCGCAAGCCCAAGCCGGGCATGCTGACGACGCTGGCGAAGAAGTGGCACGTTGATCTGCACCACAGCTTCATGGTCGGCGACCGCAGCGGCGACATTCACGCGGGTGAATCCGCCGGCGTGCGCACGTTCCTCGTCGACCGACCCTACAGCAAGGTCGACACCTGCCGGCCGGACTTCTGCGTGCGCGACCTAGCGCACGCCAGCGACATCATCCTGCAGATGGTCCGCATCGAACCGCCGCGGATGCCGTAGCATGGGCGGCTGCTCTTCGCGTAGCACGGGCGGCCCGCCCGTGGAGCCCCGGTACGCTGGGGTGTCGGGCCGTACTCGGCCCGAGCTAAAGAGCGCAAGCGATCTTCCATCCGGTGTCACGGGAACTCCCTTCGCTTGCGCGATCGAGGATTCGGACGGAGTACCATCCGACGTGCGTGGGTACACGCACCATGGGCGAGACGCCCATGCTACGGTAAAGATGCGCATGGCCGCGTCGTCTACTTCTTTGGCGTCCTTGGCGGTTCAATTTCCGCTGTGGTATCCTAGCGATTCGCTCAATAGAACTTTCAGGAGTCAGCCGTATGTCCAGCCCCAGCGTCGAACAGCTCAAAGTGAAGATTTACGCCGACGGCGCCGACCGGGCGGGCATGCTCGAGATGGCGGCCAAGCCGCACATCGCGGGGCTGACGACCAACCCCACGCTGATGAACAAGGCCGGCATCAAGGACTACCGCGCCTTCGCCAGGGACATCCTAAGCGTCATCAAGGACAAGCCGATCAGCTTCGAGGTCTTCTGCGACGAGTTCGAGGAGATGGAGCGCCAGGCGCGCGAGATCGCCAGCTGGGGCGACAACGTCTACGCCAAGATCCCCGTCACCAACTGTAGCGGCCAACCGGCGACGAAGCTGATCGCGACGCTGGCCAAGGCCAAGGTGAAGCAGAACGTGACGGCCCTGATGACGATGGCGCAGGTGCGCGACGTCTCGCTGGCGCTGGAAGATCATGCTCCCAGCAACATCAGTATCTTCGCCGGCCGCATCGCCGACACCGGCCGCGACCCCCTGCCCATGATGGCGGCAGCGGTCGAGATGATGAAGCCCTACAAGACGCAGGAACTGATCTGGGCCAGCCCCCGCGAACTGCTGAACATCTTCCAGGCCGACGCGATCGGCTGCCACATCATCACCGTCACCAACGACGTGCTGAAGAAGCTGTCGCTGGTGGGCAAGGATTTGAACCAATACTCGCTGGAGACCGTGAAGATGTTTTACGCCGACGCATCGGCGGCGGGGTTCAAGCTGTAGGGGAACGGATACCAGCGGTTGGCGGCGCGTAAGAGACGGGGCGGGTGGTGCAGAGTGTCATCCCGATGGGAGCCTAGGTACGGTCTGACGGATCAAAGTGAGTGCCCCTCCGAGCGGTTGTCATCCCGATGGGAGCCTAAGGCGACCTGAGGGATCTCGAACCACTAGAGTCGCTCGGCACTGGGAGATCCCTCAGTCGCCTGAGGCCCCGATCGGGATGACAGCTTGAATTTATCCCGGACGGACACGGACATTCGATGTCCACCGCTAATCCTCGATCAGCGCCGCCTCTTTCTGCATTTGCTGCATCTTCGGCCTTGATCGCATCACGACGATCACGCCGCCCGCCACCACTAGGGCGCTGGCGAGGTAGAAGCGGGCCTTGGGCACTTCACCGATGAAGATGAACGCCAGCACACCGGCGAAGACGAACTGACCGAGGTTGAAGATGCTGACGACCTGGCCGCGCAGGTGGCGCATCGCGTTGTTCAGCAGCGTGTGACCGACCACCGTGGGGCCGGCGGCCAGGGCGAATAGCAATGCGTAATCGCGGGCGCTGTAGTCGAACAGCGGGCGGGCGGTGGGGATGCACAGGCCGATGAAGAAGCAGAAGAAGCCCGCCATCCAATAAAGCGGCACGATGTACAACCAGAGCGATTCCCCCTCGCTGCGGTACCGCCTCGCGGCCAGCATGTAGAGGGCCATCATCAGCATTGACCCAAAGCAGATCACGTCGCCCAGCAGGTTGGGCCCGCCGAGGTGATAATCACCGGCCGTCAGCACGAGCACGCCCGCCAGGGCCAGGATGGAGCCGATGATCTCCCGCCGGGTGATGATCTCGCCCATCGCGGCCCACATCAGGAACGGCATGACGACCGGCACCATGTTCACCACGAGCGCCGCGTTTGCCGCCCCGGTCAGGCGGGCGCCGGTGTTCCAGCTGATGAAGTGCAGCGCCAGCATCGCCGCACCCGGCCCACTGCGGACCAGCAACTGCCGCATCGGCGTGACGCTTAGGCCCGACGCCCGCTGTTTAGCGCGAGCCCGGAAGAACAAAGGCGACAGCATGACGGCCGCCAGCAGCACGCGGTAGCTCGCCAGCAGCACCGGTGGCATCGTGTTCGACTTGATCATCACGACGGCCGTGGAACCAGCCATGACGGCGGTGATCAGCAGGACGTAATGGACGCTTTGGGCAGGCATGGGAAGAGAATAGGGGAGAGCGCTTGCGGGGTGGGAGGAGGGCAAAATCCCAAGCCCCGATGCCAAACAAATCACCGAGCACCAAATCCAAACCTCACCTCTCTGTGCCCTCTGTGGTTCAACTGCTTCGCCTCCACCGAATACGGGGGAAACGCGTACGGGGGGAGAGACAGGCAAGAATGCCTGTCCTACAGAAGAGGAACAGGCACCCCGCTACACCTCTTCAATCCCCGGCGGCGAGTGAAGCTTGCTGGCCTTCTCGTCGCGCTTGTTGGCCATAATCGAGGCGATCACGCCGGCGGCGAGGATTAGGAAGATGACGCCCAGCAGGTAGAAGTTGAAGTTGTCACCGACCCATTCCTTCAGTTGCTTGGCAATCAGCATCTTCACGCCCACCAGCGTCAGCACCAGCGCCAGCGAGATCTTGAGGTAGCGGAACAGGGTGATCATGCCAGCCAGCGCGAAGTAGAGGCTGCGCAGGCCGAGGATGGCGAAGACGTTGCTCGTGAAGACGATGAACGGGTCGCCGGTGATCGCGAAGATCGCGGGGATGCTGTCGACGGCGAAGACGAGGTCGGTGAACTCGACGACGATCAGCGCCAGCATGAGCGGCGTCAACATCAGCGTGCCGGCCTTCACCCCTTCCACCGCGGCGTCGACGGGACCGGTGGGAGTCTCGTAATTGAGCGTGTCACCCTTTTGCCAGACCTCCGGCTCGTGCGATGCTGCCGACCCTGCCCGCACGAAGAAGTGCTGGCCGTGATAGTTGTTGGTGACCGGCAACAGTCGCCGCGTCTGTCGAACGAGGAAGTTGTCGCCGATGTCGGCCGCGTCCTCTTCCTTGCTGAAGAGCATCTTCAGGCCGGTCAGGATCAGGAACCCGCCGAAGATGTAGATGATCCAGTGGAACCGCGCCAGCAGCACGGCCCCCAGGCCGATCATCGCGCCGCGCATCACCAGCGCGCCCAGGATGCCCCAGAACAGCACGCGATGCTGGTACATCGCCGGCACCTTGAAGTAGGTGAAGACCATGGCGATGACGAAGATGTTGTCGACGCTGAGGGACTTCTCGATCACGTAACCGGTGATGTACTTCACGGTCGCGTGATGGCCCTCCATCTCCTGCCCGTCGACGGGGTCGCGCGCGACGGTACCGTCGGCGGCCATGCCCAGGCCCATCCAGTGATTTTCGTAGCCGTAGTAGACGAACGCGCTAAAGGCCAGTCCGAGCGTGATCCACATCGCCGACCACTTCAGGGCCTCGCGAACGCCGATCACGTGAGCTTTGCGATTGAAGACGCCCAGATCGAGGGCGAGCATGAAGAGCACGAACAGGATAAACCCGGACCAGATCCAGAACATCACATCTCCAACGCTGGGGCGGGCGCGCTATGGCAGGTGCGCCCACTTGCGGGAAGGACCGGTGGTCTCGCCCGTGACGGTCCACGGGTGGACCGGTCAACCGCGCGGCCGGAGGGTCGATGGAAGACCCTCGTGTTGACGACCGGCGCAGCCCGCTTCAGCGGGGGGCTACTCCCCAACGTTAGTTGCTGCGCGCTAGATTAGGGGCGCAGCGGGGGGCCGTCAATGTGGGATGTAGAGCTGGCCGAGCCACCAGGCGCGGTGGGCCCGTTGGTCTTCACGTAGCATGGGCGTCTCGCCAATGCCTGTGGATTGAAATGGAGATCGACTTAGTGGCAACTCGCTTCGACCGAGCGGCGGCCACAAACGATATCCTTCGGCCTTATCACCGTCATGGGCGAGACGCCATGCTACGTGCGGAGCGACCGCGACTAGTTACAACGTCGCGGGTGAAAGCGATAAGGGACAACGGGTGAGCACCAATAAACAAGGCCTGGCTCTCCCCTGAGAAGCCAGGCCCTGCGACCCCTAAGGCGTACCAACTTGAAGGCGAACTTATAGTGCGGAACTGTGTGCGACGTATGAACGCGGCCGAAGGTTTCGAATAAACCCCCGGGCGAACGTGTCGTCCGACCGACCGTCGGCCGGACGACACTGCCCGTGGGAACCAACCGCGCTCCATGTTTTTTGAGCGGCCTAAGCCACTCATCACCGTCACCGCGACGGCAACGAATCTCCCTATAGAAAACGCGGTGCCAGAACCAAGATTGGTCGAGAATTTTCGCGGAAGCCGCGTTTCCCGCTGAATAACTCATGATTTGTCGACTCGCTCGCGCCGCAGTGCCAGTGGAAGGCGCGATGTGCATCGCGCGGTTCTTCGTCAATCAGGGTGCCGGTCGCCCAGAGATTGGGCAGACGATGCGCGCTTGTCGAATGTGCCGGTATTTCAGGCGTCTTGAAGGGGTTTCCCCGCAACTCTATGATTCTCGCCATGGTCGACAAAGCATTTCGCGTCGCGGTGGTGGGTTGCGGTAGCATGGCTAACGCGTGGGTCGAGACGGCACGGAAGGCACCGGGCGTGGAGGTGGTCGCGCTGATCGACCTGCGCCCCGAAGCCGCGCGCGCGATGGCCGACAAGCATGGCTTGCCGCACTCGGTGGTCTACGGCTCGCTCGCCGAGGCCGCGGCGACGGCCAAGCCGAACCTCGTGTTCGACGTGACGATCCCCGATGCCCACGAGCGCGTCGTCACCGAGGCCCTGCGGCTCGGTTGCGACGTGCTCGGCGAGAAGCCGCTGTCGACCAGCATCGAGTCCGCCCGCCGAATGGTCGCCACGGCACAGGAGACTGGCCGCATGTACGCGGTCATGCAGAACCAGCGCTACAGCTCACGCGCCGTGGCGGCGCGCGACTTCATCAAATCGGGTCGCATCGGATCGCTCGACGAGTTCCATGGCGAGATGTACCTCGGGCCGCACTTCGGTGGCTTTCGCGAGGAGATGCCGTACCCGCTGATCGTCGACATGCTCATCCACCTGTTCGACAAGGCCCGCTTCATGTCGGGCACCGACCCGGTCAGCGTCTACTGCCACTCGTTCAACCCAAAGCACAGCTGGTACAAGGGCGACGCCAGCTGCGTCGCGATCTTCGAGATGACCGGCGGCGTCGTCTTCAGCTTCCGCGCCAGCTGGTGTGCCGAGGGCCTGCCGGCCGACTGGGGCGGCGAGTGGCGCTTCATCGGCGCCGAAGGCACGATGAAGTGGGACACGCAGGGCCTGCGCGCCCAGGCCCGCAAGCCCGACGGCAAGCGCGAGTTCATGTACGAGATGGAAGACATCGCGATCCCGGAGACCGAGATGCCGCTGCAAGGCCACCCGGCGTTCATCACCGATGGCTTGGCCGCTCTGCGCGAGGGCCGCGCGCCGCAGACGGTCTGCACCGACAACATCAAGAGCCTCGCAATGGTCGAGGCCGCGGTGAAGAGCGCCAAGCAGGGGGCGAAGGTGAAGGTCGAGTGGTAGGGTCGCAACGGCCCGGGGGGCGGGGGATCTTCCCGGCGTCACGAAACGTCAGAGGGGGGCGAGGCACCGTTCCCCCTCTCCCGGTACCCCGGGGGAAGGCTGGGGAGGGGGCGCTCCGGCTATTCAAGTGTACTGCGTCGGGCGGAAGCCCCCTCCCCTACCCTCCCCCGGGGTACCGGGAGAGGGGGATCACGATCGGCTCGTATAAGCTGACCGACTACCCACCAAACCGCGTTGTATGTCACGTTAACGGCGTGGGAGGTCACGAAAACCCGATGTGCCGTCACGTTTCATGCATGCGCGGTCACGTTTCATGCATGCGGAGTCACGTTGCATGCATGTTGTGTCACGTTTGATGCATGCAAAGTCACGTTACATCGAGTTTTCGTGACATCGCATGCATGAAACGTGACACAACATGCCTCCCGCGTGACGTCGCAGGCATCGGCGAGACGTCCGTGCAACGCGATCGGCGGACGCGATGGTGATCGAGCGCCATCTCAAGCGGCGGGTGTTTCAGACGATGTGCGATCGCCGCGGCATAGGTCAACTTAACCTTCTGCGGTACGCTTTCAGCATGACGGCCACGCAACGAATCGTTTCCCGCACCACAGCCATCTGCATCTGCACGCTCGTCCTCTGCTGGGCCTTCGGGCTCGCCCCCTTGCCCGCCCGTGCCCAGGCCGCTGCCGCGCCAGCGGTGAAGTACAAGATCGGCCAGCTTGACCCCGCCATCACCGAAAGTTCCGGCATCGTCGCAAGTCGGCGGCATCCCGGCGTGTTCTGGACGCACGACGACAGCGGCAACGCGCCGCGCATCTTCGCGGTGAAGCAAGACGGCACGCTGCTGGCGACGTACACGATCGGTGCGAAAAACGTCGACTGGGAGGACATCGCGATCGACGATGACGGTCACCTGTACATCGGTGACATCGGCAACAACGCCCGCCGGCGCGATCGCGGGCCGGCGGTGTACCAGATCGACGAGCCTGACCCCAGCGTGCCCGTGCCCGCGGGCGCGCCGGCGCTGCGGGTGAAGGCGCGGTACCCGCTTGCGTACCCGGCCGACCCGTTCGACGCCGAGGCATTGTTCGTCTGGCAGGATCATGGCTACATCGTGTCGAAGCAGCGCGACGCGGCCGTGGCGCAGGTGCTGCGGTTCACATTGGCCGCGCCCAAGCCGGTGCCACAACGGATGGAAGCGGTGGCCGATTTGGCGTTGCGCACGCCCGTGACGGCCGCGGACATGTCGGCCGACGGGAAGGAACTGATGGTGCTGACGGTCTTCGGGCCGAACCGGTACGTGGTGAACGGCGACCCCGCCAAGGCCGCAACCGTGCCGCCGCGCAGCGTGATGTTCCTGCACCCGAACATGGAGGCCGCCACGCTCGTGCCCGACGGTGTGCTGGCGACCACCGAGCGCCGTGACATCCTGCTGTTCGACAACGCCGCGTTCGACGGCCCTCGGGCCGGGCAGGGCGAGCCGGCCAAGCGCATCGCGATCGCAGCCGCAACGATGCCGATCACGGTCGACGGGGCGCTTGACGACTGGACCGACCCCGCCACCCGGCAAGCCTTGTCCAGCGATCCCACCGACGCGCCCGACGCCGCCGCCGCCAAACTGTGGCTCGCCTGGCGGCCAGGGGGCCTGTACGTTGCCGCCCGCGTGCCACGCGGTGATCCGTCGGCATTGTTGACCGAGTGGTTCGGCGGTGACGCGATCGAGATCTTCGTCGGCCGACACGCGATCGACCGCCCTGCAGAATACGGAGCGGGCGACGACCGCTGTTACATCGGGTTCGCGCCACTACCAGACAAGGGCCGCGGCGCCGTCGTGCTGAAGTGGCCACGACGGTCCTCACCGCCCGTCGATGCACAGGTTGCCGGGCAAGTGAATGCCGATGGGAACTATGATGTTGAAGCGTTTCTGCCCGCCACGGCAATCGTTGCGGGCGACCCGCTGACCACGGGCCGCACGCTGCGATTGGAAGTGTCGCTGCTGGCCCGCCGGCCACGTGGGAACTGGTATCTCAGCGCCGCGAACGAAGCCGGCACGTGGATGAGCCCGCTGAAGTGGACCATCGCCACGTTGAAGTGAACCCCGGCTTGTCCTCGGGCGTAGGAACCACGGGTATCGAGTCGCGTCTGTTGGCGCCGACACACGTGTCGGCACTGATGGGGTGATCCGGCGGTTCAAGGTGCAAGAAATCCTTTGAATCTGCCGATCCTAATCGGTATGGTGCGCGGGACGGACGTTGTCGGGGCTGACGCGTTCGGAACGAGCCAACCTTGCGAACAACCAGACGCAGCCGAGCCGTGAACGGCTTGTGTGGCGTCGTTCTATCTTCGGGACACACGGATGCGTCAATTCATTCCCTCGGTGCGCGAAATCATCATCTTTGCGGTGCTGTCGATCACGATGGCGATCGTCGTCTCGTCGTTCATGAACGCCGCGTCGCACGATCTGGGCCTGTCGTTCCTGGCGATGCCGCTGTTCGTCTTCTCGGCCATCCTCGGCCTGCGCCGCAACTGGGCCCGCAACGCCGCCGAAACCGATAGCACCTCCGCCTGAACGAGCGTACGTCGGTGTGACGTTGGACGGTTGGCGGAGCGATCCTCAGGCCACGTCGCGTGGGAGCGGTCCGTCAGACGGTACTAAGTCGGTACTTGGCCGACGGGTATCGCAGTCCCATCGCATCGTTGCATTTTTCACTTGCATCGCGCCATGCCAGATGGAACCATCCGTACTCCACCAGGAGGGATGCGCGATGGCCGACGACAACGAGTACGACCTGAACCCTGAGCAATCCGCCGAACGCTCGCTGGCGGGTCAGCCGATCTATCGTCACAAGGAACGCACCAAACCGTTCGAGCCGGCGGTGGGGGACATGGAGACGATCGGCGCGGTCGAGGCGCACATCGCGGCCCACCTGGGCGAGGTCGACAGCGTCTTCCACGAGATCATCAGCGATCTGGTGCACATCGACGTGCACGTGGTAAAGCCGACCGATGATCGCCCATGGTACTCGCTGGTGACCAGCGGCATGAGCGACCGGCCGATGAACACGCCCGAGGGCGCGCACGACGTTCGCTTCGCCGAACTCATGATCAACCTGCCGGCCGATTGGCCACTGGAATCGAAGGACAAGCCCGGGCAGATCAACAGCGACCCCAAGGCGTACTGGCCGATCGGCTGGTTGAAGATGATCGCCCGCATGCCGCACGAGTACTCGACATGGGTTGGCTTTGGCCACACGATCCCAAACGGCGACCCGGCCGAGCCGTTCGCCGACAACACGAAGTTCATCGGCTCGATCCTGTTGCCACCGCTCCTGACGCCGGAGGGGTTTCACGAGCTGAAGCTGGAGGGGCGCACGGTCCACTTCTACGCGCTCTGTCCGCTGTACTCCGAGGAGATGGACCAGAAACTGAAGGGCGGCACCGAGTCGCTGTTCGCGGCCTTCGAGAAGGCCGGCGTGCCGCCTACGGAGGTGGAAGTCGTCACGCTGGGTCGAAAGAACGCCTGCAAGCGCAAGGGCTGGTGGCCGTTCTAAGGGCCGTTCGCGCACCGCGCGTCTTCAGATGGGCTATGATGGGGGAGAATGCCCGCAGCGCCACCGCGACAATCTCTCGTCGTCCTGTTCGACGGCCAGTGCAACCTGTGCAACGGCGCGGTCAACTTCCTGATCGATCGCGACCACGGTCGGCGGTTCAAGTTCGCCAGCCAGCAATCGGCCGCGGGCAAGGAACTGCTCGCCAGCTACGATCAACCCATCAATTTGAAGACTTTGGTCGTGATCGATCGCGGCCAAGCCTTCACCCGTTCCGCGGCCGTCTTGCGCTTGGTGCGGCACCTGCCGTTTCCATGGCCACTGCTCCAGGTCGGCGTTGCGATCCCGCGACCGATCGCCGACTGGCTGTACGATCGCGTGGCGGGCAACCGCTACCGCCTGTTTGGCCGGTCCGATGCCTGCCGTATGCCGACACCTGAGCTGGCGGATCGCTTCCTGGGTTAGCGGCTGGCCGACCCATCCTTTCAAAACCGGCGCGGACTTCCCCGCTGACACATCCAACCCGCCTCTGCCGTGCGTAGGATGGGGCGTGTATTACGAACTGACTGATGCCATCGTCGTGAAGACCGACCTGCAGGCCACTTGGGCGTTCTTCGGCCGGGCTGAGAATTTGCCCGACATCACGCCCCCATGGATGAACTTCGAGGTGCTGGCCGACGGGCCGATCAACATCGGCCAGGGCACGCACATCGACTACCGCATTCGCTGGGCGGGCATTCCGCTGCGTTGGCGCACGCGCATTATCGACTGGTCGCCACCGCGGCAGTTCATCGATCTGCAGCTGAGCGGGCCGTACGACCTTTGGCATCACCAGCACACGTTCGAACAGGTCGAAGACGGCACCCTCTGCCGCGACCGCGTGCTCTACCGTGTGCCGTTCGGGCCACTGGGCCGCATCGCCAACGCATTGATGGTGCGCCGGCAACTCATTGAGATCTTCGAGTACCGCCGGACGAAGATCGCCGAGCGAATGGGGCTGGTGAGGGCGGTGCAGGCGAAGGTGGAGATACGCAAAGTGTGAGCGAGCGCCGAGCGACCGGTCGGCGCAAGTTGTCATCCCGAGCGGAGCCCAGGGCGACGGGAGGGATCTCGATAGGCGAGCGATGTTCGGCCGTGGGAGATCCCTCAGGTCGGCAAGCCTCCCATCGGGATGACAGCCAATGCCGACTGACGGTGTCGCACGAAGCTAGCGGTTCGCCAACTCGTCCCCTCCGCCGTTCTGCGCATAGTCAACCGCCACCGTCACGGTTACGATTGCCGGCCTCATGAGCGAATCCCTCGGCACGCTTTGCATCGTCCTTCATGGTCACCTGCCGTACGTCCTGCACCACGGTTCCTGGCCGCACGGTGAGGCGTGGCTGTACGAGGCGGCCGCCGAGACGTACCTGCCGTTGCTCGACATGGTCGGTGAAGCCGCGTTGATGAAGTCGCGGCCGGCCTTAACCATCGGCCTGACGCCCATCCTGCTCGAACAGCTGTCGCACCAGCGCTTCAAGGACGGCTTCATCATCTACTGCAACGAGCGCATCGCCCGCGCCAAGCAGGACGAGGCCGACTTCAAGAAGGCCGGCGACGGGCACAAGGCCTACCTTGCGCAACGCTGGCAGGACTGGTACGGCAAGAAGCTCGAGCACTTCGACCGCATCGGCCGCGACATCCCCGGCGAGTTCGGCAAGCGCTTCCGGGAAGGGCACATCCAGATCCTCACCAGCAACGCGACGCACGCCTACATGCCGCTGCTGCTGAACGACCAGATGATGGCCGCCCAGATGAGCGCCGGCGTGAACACCAGCAAGCGCGTGCTTGGCATTCAGCCCCGCGGCATGTGGCTGCCCGAGTGCGCCTATCGCCCCAACTGGGATCACTGGATGCCCGCCGTCCTGTACGACAACCCGCGACAACGCCCCGGCGTCGAGAAGTTCATCGCCGACGCCGGCGTCACACATTTCTTCGTCGACACCCACATGGTCACCGGCGGCCAACCACTCGGCATCTACGAGAAGGGCAACTTCCGCACGGTTGGTGAACAACAGCTCCACTGGGACCAAAAACGCGGCTGGCGTCATCCGCTGGAACCCACCGGCGTTGCCAGCTGGCCCGAGGCCCCGAAAACCTTCGCCTTCGCCCGCCACCCCAAGATCAGCGAACAGGTCTGGAGCGGTTCCATCGGCTACCCCGGCGCCGGCCAGTACATGGAATTCCACCGCAAGCACGGCGACCGCGGCCTGCGCTACCACAAGGTCACCAGCAACAAGACCGCCCTCAGCGACAAGGAGCTCTACTACCCCGACGACATCCCCGCCAAGGTCTTCGAACACGCGCAGCATTTCGTCAACGTGGTCAAGCAGGTCTTAGGCGAATACAAGTTCTGGTCCGGCCGCGAGGGCGTCTGCGTCGCGCCGTTCGACGCGGAACTCTTCGGCCACTGGTGGTTCGAGGGCGTGCAGTTTTTACGCGACGTCATCCTCACCCTCGCCAACGACAGCCAGGTGAAGCTGATGACGGCTGAAGAAGCCATGTACCACCACCCGCCCGACAAGGTCATGCGCCTGCCCGAGGGCAGCTGGGGCGAGAACGGCAACCACAGCGTCTGGATCAACGACAAGGTCAAGTGGATGTGGGAGATCGAGTACCGCGCCGAAGGCCGCATGCTCAAGCTGCTCCACGAGCTGCCCTGGCAGACCAACGCCAAGGTCAAGGAACTGATGGACCGCGGCGCCCGCGAGTTGCTGCTGCTGCAAGCCAGCGACTGGCCCTTCGTCATCCACACCCAGGGTGCCGTCGACTACGGCATCCAACGCTTCAGCGGCCACGCCACCAACTACGACCGCATGATGACCCTCGCCGAGAAGGTCGCCAAGGGTCAGGAACTGGACGAGGTCGACAACGCCGAGATCCGCGAGGTCGATCTGCACGACAGCGTGTTCCTGGACGTGGACCTGAACTGGTGGATGTAGACGCGCAAGCTCTCCTTACGCTTCACTTTGAGTAGACGTTGCCGCCTGTGACGACTGCCGCTGCAGTACGCGGTAGCGGTCGGCCACGCGCTCGCGCATCCGCGTCGAAACGATTGCATCTCGTATGGGGACCGGGTTATACTCGGTCGTTAGGGCACGTATCACAAGTCCTACGGGCACTAATTAGGAATGAGGAGTCGCAGGTTGGCGCATGCGCCGTCTGCACAAGGGAGATCGACCATGCGCAATCGCGTTCTCGTGGGCCAACGGCGTTTATCTTTGGCACTGATGGCCTTCGCAGGCCTGTCTCTGGGCACGCCCGCGTTCGGGGCGAAGATCCTCATGGATTTCGGCAACACGGCGACCGGCACCGACGCGGTCGGGCGCGCGTGGAACAACATCGGGACGGCCAACGATACCGTGCCGAACAAGGTGCTGAACGACACCACGGGCACCGACAGCGGCTACCGGCTGACGATCGCCAACCCGCCCGGCACCACGAACGCCGTCGGCTTCAATGCCGAGAACACCAACGGCACGCCGACGCCGAGCGGCCAGGCGGCTGCGCGCAGCTATCCCAGCACGGCCACGGAAGACAACCTGTACGGCAACGTCGGTACGTTTAATGGCTTGGTCGTGCAGGGCGTCCGCCTGACGTTCTCGAACCTCAGCCCGACCGAGGTCTACAGCCTCGACTTCTTCGCCTCGCGCCTGTTCGTCTCCGACAACCGCGAGACCGAGTACGCCGTCACCGGGGCCGCCGGCACGACCAGCGTCTTCCTGAACCCGTCGAACAACGAAGGCAACGTCGTCGGCGTGTCGGGCATCAGCCCCGTCGAGACGACGTCCGGCTCGGGCCTGTGGCAGATCGTCGTCGACATCGACGCCGGCCCGAACAACAACAACACCAGCAAGTTCTTCCACGTCAGCGTCGCCGAACTGAACTCCACGCTGGTGCCGGAGCCGGCGTCGCTTGGCCTGCTGGGTGGGGCGCTCGTCCTGCTCGGCCGCCGTCGCCGCGTCTGACCGATGACGTGCAGCGGGGCGGGGCGATGTCGCCCCGCCCTGCGCCGTTACTCCTTCCGCCACACCTTCAGCGACTTCAGCACCATCGCGCCCGAGCCGTCCTCGTACTTCGACTCCGGCTTCGCCTTCACGGCGACGTTGGTTAATGGGTACCAGGTTTCGCCTTTAAAGGGGTTGGCGTACTGCATCGTTTCCACGCCGTCGACGAACATCGTGATCAGGTCCTCATCCACCGTCACGGCGAAGGTGTGGAAGTCGCTGTCGAGCGTGTTGGGCAGGCCGAAGGTCGACATCTTCATGCGCATGGCGGGGCGGGTGAACGTGCGCTGCAGCTTGTCGCCACCGTGCAGGTTGGTGGAGAGATCGGACGCGAAGACCCACGACCCGTTGTAGCCAAACCCCTCGTACACGTCGATCTCCGGCGGCCAGCCCGCCACCGGCAATAGCCACAGCGCCGGCCACGATCCCTTGCGGTTGGGCATCTTCGCGACCCACTCCACGCTGCCGTACTTGAAGTACGTCTCCGGCGTCTTATGGCCCGACAGTGCCGGGTGCCGGGTGCCACGGTTTGGTACTCCAAGCCGTGCTTGAGGCCGTGGGGAAAGACACGGCACGGAGTACCGTACCGTGGCACCCGGCGGGGCGGGGCGGGACGCGGCGGGCACGGGATTCCGGGCAGTGGGTCCGTTTGAAGTGGCACGGGTTTCCAACCCGTGTTCTGGAGCGAAGACACGGGTTGAAAACCCGTGCCACGGGGGAAGGTGTTGAAACTGACCCACTACCGGATTCCGATCCGGGGGCAGGGGATTCTATTTCATGGGCACGGAACGTCGTTCCATGGACACGGAATGGCGTTCGGAGGGTACGGAATCCCATTCCATAGGCACGGAACGTCGTTCCGGGGGCACGGGGTTCCATTCCGCGGGCATGGAACGTCGTTCCGGCGGCACGGGGTTCCGTTCCGCGGGCACGGAATGGCGTTCCGGGGGCACGAGGTGGCGTTCCGTGGGCACGGGGTGGCGTTCCGGGGGCATGGGGTGGCGGGTCGGGTGGGGGGCGATGGGGCTGGGGGGCGGTGGGGGCGGTTATTCTGGGACGGGGTGGGGGCGTGGCGACGGGCGGGGGGATTTGGTTGCGGCGGCGCTTCAGTCGCGCGGCGGGCGGGCCGATGGAAGGGGGGTGGGGCGATCGTCGTGATCGCCGTCGGCGGCGCGGCTGGTCGTGTGACCGGCGATCGCGCGGATCGGGCCGGGCGGCGGGCGGTGCCCAACGTGGAACGGAGTCGAATCATGGGAATGGTGCCCGAGAGGAAGCAGGAGAAGATCGCGTTCTTCGAGACGCACGTGCAGGCGTTGCTGACGAACGCCACGGCGATCGGGACGAGCACGGCGGCGGTGACGGACCTGCAGACGAAGACGCAGGGCGCGCGCACGCTGTATCAGGCGCAGCTGTCGGCGCAGGCGGCGGCGAAGCTGGCGGTGCAGGCGGCCGACCAGGCGGTGGAGCAGATGGCGATCGCCGGCGCGGCGGTCATCGAGCAGGTGCGGGCCAAGGCGCGCATGTCGGGCGACGGCATCTACACGCTGGCGGGCCTGCCGGCGCCGGCCACGCCCGCGGCGGTGGGCAACCCCGGCGAGCCGACGCAGTTGAAGGTGACGCTGAACACCAACGGCTCGCTCGACCTGCGGTTCGCCTGCAAGAACCCGGCGGGCTGCCACGGCGTGATCTACCAGGTCTACCGCAGGGTGGCGTCGACCGGCGAGTACCACTACATCGGCGGCAGCGGGCAGCGGTCGTTCACCGACACCACGGTGCCGGCGGGCGTGCCGAGCGTGATGTACCAGATCCAGGCGACGCGCTCGACGGCGGTCGGCAAGGTCGGCGAGTTCGTCGTGAACTTCGGCGTGACCCCCACCGGCATGACGACGACGGTGAGCAGCGCCAACACCGGCACGCCGGCGAAGATCGCGGCGTAGGCCGACGTCTGACATTTGCAGTTTGACGTGAAGAACGGGGCGCGGCCTGTGTGGCGCGCCCCGTTCCTTTGCGCGCCGAGATGCGAAGGGCGGAGCAGGAAGGGCAAGCCGCGCGTGCCACCGGCGGCTTGCCCGCCCGTGTCTTCGTTCCACAGAAACAGCCACGGGCGGGCAAGCCGCCGGTGGCACACTGCGGTCGGTGGGCGTCAGAGCGGTCCTCACTTCAGACTTCATTCTTCCGGGAACTTTCCGGATGGCGGTGCGTCCAAACGGGCAGACTTTCAACGAAGGAGCCGGTTATGCGGAAGCGTCGATTGGGATTGATGGCGTTGGTGGCGGCGGGGGCGTCGGTGGCATTCCTGCCGGGTGGGGTGGTGCGGGGGCATGAGCCGATCGTGGTGGATCATGGGCAGCGGCATCGGCAGCCGGTGATACAGATCGCGTTGCTATTGGATACGTCCAACAGCATGGATGGGTTGATCGATCAGGCCCGCACGCAGCTGTGGGCGATCGTCAACGAGTTCGCACGGTGCAAGCGGGACGGGCAGAGCCCGCGGTTGCAGGTGGCGTTGTACGAGTATGGGAACGACGGGCTGCCGAGCGCCAACGGGCACGTGCGGCTGGTGCAGCCGTTCACGGGCGATCTGGATTTGGTCAGCGAGAAGCTGTGGGGCCTGCGCACCAACGGTGGCAGCGAGTTTTGCGGGACGGTGATCGGGGCGGCGACCCGCGAGCTGGTGTGGGCCGATGAGAAGGACGCGTACCGCGCGATCTTCATCGCGGGGAACGAGCCGTTCACCCAGGGCGAGGTGGACTATCGCTCGGCGATCGGCATGGCGGTGGGCAGGGGCGTGATCGTCAACACGATTCACTGCGGCGATGACAACGCTGGCCGATCGGGCCAGTGGGCGGACGGGGCGCGGCTGGGGGAGGGGCGGTATCTGTGGATCGACCAGAACCGGGCGGCGCCGGCGGTCATCGCGCCGCAGGATGAGAAGATCCGCAAGCTGTCGCTGGAGCTGAACGAGACGTACGTGCCGTACGGCGATGCGGGGGCGGTCGGCGCCCTGCGGCAGGCGAATCAGGACATGGTCGCCACCAGTGCCCCCAGCGCCGCCGCGGCCGGGGCGGACGTGCAGCGGGCGGTGGCAAAGGCCAATGCGCAGTACAACAACGCCAAGTGGGACCTGGTGGATGCGCTGAAGGACGGCGAGGTGAAACTGGAAGCGCTGCCGGCCGAGGCGTTGCCCGAGCCGATGAAGGAGCTGTCGAAGGAAGAGCGGGCGAAGTACGTGGAAGGGCAGGCCACCAAGCGCGCGGAACTGCAGCAGCAGATCAACGCGCTGAACGATGAGCGTGGGAAGTACGTGGCGGAGAAGGAAAAGGAACAGGCCAAGGGTGGGGCGGAGACGCTGAACAGCGCGGTGATCAAGGTCGTCCGCGAACAACTGGCGGAGCGGCAGTTTGAGGTGGAGAAGTAGGGAGTGCGGGGAGGCGGCGGGAGACGCCGTGGGGCGGGCGTCTTCTGCCGGCCTTTGGGGAGGGGAAGCGAAATCCCAAGCCCCAATGCCAAACAAAATCCCAAAGACCAAATCCCAATCAGAGGGATTTCCTGCTCTGTGTCTGCCTCTGTGCTCTCTGTGTCCTCTGTGGTTCAACCTCTTCTACGCGCCACCTTCGCGATTCCTTCGCGTCTAACTCTTCTTCATTGAATACGGGGGGACAAGCAGACAGGGGGGGAGAGACAGGCAAGGAATGCCTGTCCTACCGAAGAGCCAAAGATCGCAGCTGACGCACGTTGTTCGCGCGGCGCATAAAAAAGCACGGACCGGCAGAGGGGCCCGTGCTGGTAACGAAGTGCGAGCGGCAACACACCACTCAGACGACCGACTCCTGGTTCGTCGGTACACCTCGTCTGCGATCGTCTCGGGCGTAAACCCGAATTGGCTGTCTGGTAGAGGGATGGCCCGGATTGGGGTCGGATGGCTGGCCAGCGCTGGCCGGGAAAGCCAGGTTGGCGTATGCTAGCCGTTACATCCTTGCGGGCCTTTGCTGCCCATAGAGACGACTGGCAGCGTGAAAAGTTACAACAAGGAAAGTTTTCCCGTTATCGCGGTCCTAGCGGCGTCGACTGTAGCCTTGGGAGGACGTTCTGCGCGCAACGAGTCTGATTGCTGATGAGCCTGTCGAGACCCTGCTGGCGGAGTTTTCCGCCAGTGGGCAGCAGCAGGTGTTCGAGGAGATCGTCCGGCGATACGCCGGGATGGTCTTCTCGGTCTGCCTGCGCACGTGTAAAGATGCCCACGATGCCGAGGACGCCACGCAGGCGGTCTTCCTGGCGCTGGCGGTACAGTGCAAAAGCGGCAACCCGGTGCGCCACTTGCCGGCGTGGTTGCGGCAGGTCGCCAAGCGAACCAGCCTAGACGTGCGCAAGAGCCGCAAGCGACGGGAAGCGCGCGAGGCCCGCCGCAGTGCGGAGAACAACGGCATTATCAACGACGACGATAAGCCGTCGGCGATGGACCTGAGCGAGATCGGGCACGTTCTAAGTGAAGAACTGGCCAAGCTGCCGGCGAAGTATCGGTTGCCGTTGGTGTCGCTGTACTTTGGTGGGTTGTCGCGCGAGGAGATCGCCGAACAACTGGGCCTGAAGCCCGGTGCGCTGGGCGTGCGGCTGCACCGCGCCCGCACGATGCTCGGCGAACGCTTGAAGCGTCGCGGGGCGATCACCGATGGCGCCGTGCTGTCGGCCGGCATGGCGCCGCTGCTGGAGACGGCGTTCGGACAAGCGCTGACGCAGCGCACGGTGGACGCGGCCGCGCAAGTGATGCTCGGGCACAGCCTGAGTGGCGCGGTGTCGGCCAACGTGTTGGCGCTGATGAACGGCACGTACACGGTGGTGTCGCTCGGCAAGCTGAAGATCGTCGCGTCCGTCGTGATGCTGCTGGCAACCGTAGCGGGGGGCAGCATGGCGGCGGTGCGGGCGCCGGAATCGATCCCCAGCCTCGTAACGCACGTACGGCAGTGGATCGAAGGTTTACGCTTCGAGTTCCACCTGCCCCGGTTTGAACTGCAGGCGTCGGCGAACGACCCGGTGCCACAGCCTGCCTTGCCGCAGGATCGTTACGCGACCGCGCCCGAAGGAATGTCGCCCGAGGCGATGATCGGCGACGTGGCGCACGCCCCGCAACCAACGACCTTCGTGCCCGCGCCGCAGCCTGCTCAGTCGCCGGCGCCCGCGCCGCGGACGACGCCATCCCTACTGCCGCCGCCAGGCCCGCGCGGCAACCCGTTCCCCACGGTGATCGCCAGCACGTCGACGTCGACATCCAGCAGTATGAACCTGCCCGACCCGATCGTTCGCGAGGACGACCGGGACGAGGTGGACGCGCAACAGCGCGCCGCGGCCAACGAACCCTCGCGTCGGCCGCCCGCGGCACCGACGGCGGGCTCGCCGGTGGATGGGCAGGATGCGATCGCGTCGATCGCGCCGACGTATGTCGGCACGAGCAGTGGGGCCGTCGGCGTCTCGCACGCGCCATCGCAGGGGTCCGCCTTCATCGCCTCTGCGGCCCGGCGGCCGATGCGCGGGCGCATCGCGGGGCCCACCGTTTCCGTCGGCGCGGCCGCCGGCACCTCCGGCACGCTTTCGATCGATGGCGGCACGCTCGTCGCGGGCCTTGAAGACATCGGCCGGGAGGGCCAGGGCACGCTCGCGCAGAACGGTGGGCTGAACATCACCACGCAGTTGCTGTTGGGCGAAGGGGCCGGCGGCTCGGGAACCTACCTGTTGCGGCGCGGCGAACTGCGCTTTGCGCGCAACGGGTCGAGCGCGTCCGTGGGCATGGTCGTCGGTGGGCGCGGCCGCGGCACGCTGCTGCTGGGCGATGCGCTCGGCAGCGGGAACATCACGACCGAGCCGCTCAGCGGCGTTCCCATCGGCACGCTGCCTCTGCCGCTCACGGATCGTCCGTTCGTGATCGTGCGCGGCAGCGACATGGGCTCGGGTGTCGTGCGCGGCTGGGGGCGCATCGACGCGCCCGGCGGCACGTTCGTCAACAACGGACAGGTGATCGCCGACGGCTACGGGCAGGACCGAGAACTGGCGCTGGCCGACTTCGCGCAGGTCGACAACCTCATCGAGAACCCGACCATCGGTGGCAACAACGGCTGGTTCGCGCAGAACCGCGGGCAACTCACGTTGCCCGCGCACGCGTCGGCCACTTCGCCGAACACGTTCACGTGGGGCGAGAGCCAAACCGACGTCACGCTGGATCTGGTGAACAGCGTTCGGCTGGTCATCGATCCGCCGCCGCAGATCGTGACGGTCTCGCTGCTGTCGACCGACCGCAGCGATATCCCGCAATTGCCCGGCGGGCACAGCTTCATCGGCGTCTGGTCGCTGGACACGGGTGACGTGGTGCCCGACAGCGTCGACGTCAGCGTTCGCTACGACGACGCGCTGGCGACCAACCGCGGGCTGGACGAGTCTGGGCTGAAGCTGTGGCGTTACGCCGACGGCGACTGGTCGCTGGTAACCGGGCAGACGTTCTGGCGCGATGTCGACAACAACCTCATCGGCGGCAAGACCGATGGGTTGACCTTGTTCGCCATCTCCGCGCCCGAGCCCGGCGCGGTCACGACGCTATTGGGTCTAGGTGCCGCGGCGCTGCTGCGTCGGCGACGGCGCTAATCCGTACCACGGGCGGCTCGCCCGTGCCTTTGCGTTCCAAACGAAAGAGCATGAACGGGCCGCCTATGGCGAGAGATGCCTGGTCGTCACATCGCGACGGCTTGAGACCTCCGCCGAGCGGTTCCAATCTTCCATTCACCAGCGCGCCTAGCATAGGCAATGTCCTCCGCTCAGCTCTTCGAACCGTTCCAGCTTCGATCGATCACCCTCCGCAATCGCATTGGCGTTGCGCCGATGTGCCAGTACAGCGCAACCGACGGCGTGCCCAACGACTGGCACTTCGTGCACCTGGGCTCGCGCGCAGTCGGTGGGGCGGCGCTGGTGATGAGCGAGGCGACCGCGGTTGCGGATATCGGCCGCATCTCGCCCGGCGACACGGGCATCTGGAACGATGAGCAGGTGGATGCGTGGCGGCGGATCACGCGGTTCATCGAGCAGCACGGCGCGGTGCCGGCGATTCAACTCGCCCACGCCGGTTGGAAGGCCTCTACCGCGGCCCCGTGGGATGGCGGCAAGGCCGTGGCGCCCGAGCAGGGCGGCTGGCAACCGATCGGCGTCGCCGGCGACGCGTTCGCGCCCCACTATCCTTCGCCGCGACAGGCGTCCGCGGCCGACATCGATTCGATCTGCCTCCAGTTCCGCGACGCCACTCGCCGCGCGATCGATGCCGGCTTTAAGGTCTTCGAGATCCACGCGGCCCACGGCTACCTGCTGCACAGCTTTTACTCGCCACTGTCGAACCGGAGGACCGACGACTTCGGTGGCTCGTTCGAAAACCGCACGCGGTTGCTGATGCAAGTCGTGCGCGACGTACGGCAGATCATCCCCGACCACCTGCCCGTAGTCGTGCGACTCTCCTGCACCGATTGGACCGAGGGCGGCTGGACGATCGACGACTCGGTGCGCCTCGCGACCCAACTGAAGCAGGCGGGCGTCGACGCGATCGACTGCAGTTCGGGCGGCGTCTCGCGCAGCGCGAAGATCCCCGTTGGCCCCGGCTACCAGGTGGAACTGGCCGCTGCGGTGCGGCGAGGCGCGGGCATCGCGACCGCCGCCGTCGGCATGATCACCGAGCCGCACCAGGCCGAGACGATCTTGCGCACCGGGCAGGCCGACCTGGTGTTTCTCGCGCGCGAGCTGCTGCGCGATCCCTACTGGCCGCGCCGGGCAGCTGATGCCCTGCGCGCGAAGATCACGCCGCCGGTGCAGTACGAACGTGCGTGGTAGCTCTACATGTTCGTGATGTTCGGGGCTGAGGGCTCTGAGGGCTAGTTATCGATCGTCCGTTCGAGCGTGCGTTCGCCGAGCGATACGTTGAGTGGGTACCGCTCCGCCATCGGCACGGTCACCTTCCACGCATGGCCATCAACCGACGCCTTCTCGCCCGCGACGCTGACCGAGGCGTCGGGGGAAACTTCGCCTTCGATCGTTGTCTTGCCGTCGGCGCTTTCCTTCTTCGTAACCACTACGAAAGGCGCCTTGGCGATCATTGCCTTGTGGTAATCGAACAGCACCTGCAGCTTCGGTGGGTCGACCGGCGCATTGCCCGGCCCGTCGGCCATGTTGTGGATCGCGGTCCTCAGCTCGGTGTCGTTCAGCTCGTCGATGGCCGCGTCACCGTAGGCTGAGCCATACTCGCCATGGCAGGTGGCGCAGCTCGTCTCGAAATAGGTGAACGCAGCGAACGACTGCACCGCGATCGGAGTCGCCGATGGAGTGGTCGTCGCACGGGTCGTCGCCGGTTGACTCGCTGGCGCGGCCGCCCTGATCGGCGTCACCTCAACTTGAAACGCCAGCGCAGCGGCGATGATCGCTACGGCGAGCACGATGAGGATGTTGCGCTTGCGTCGTTTCATCATTGGCATAGCACCGCTCCACACGAACAGGCACTGAACTTTAGCGATGCAGATCGCGTTTGTCGGCGGAGAAAGTCTGCCGGTGCCGGTCGCGCGTCACGGGCGGTTCCCTTGTCACCCGGCGAACCCTGCGTACCCTTAGCCGCCATGAAGATCGTTCGCTTTATCCACGCAGGCGCCACCCACTTTGGTCGACAGATCGACGATAGCACCGCCGAGATCATCGAGGGGGACCTGTTCAACTCGCTGCACCTCACCGGCCGCACCGTGCGCATCGAGAAATTTCTGGCACCGATCGTGCCCACGGACATCCTCTGCATCGGGCTGAACTACCGCAAGCACGCAGAAGAGAGCAACTCGGCCATCCCGAAGCACCCGATGCTCTTCATCAAGTCGAGCAACACGCTCAACAACCCCGGCGACCCGATCCGCATTCCACGCTTAAGCCGCGAGATCGACTATGAGGCCGAACTGACGGTGGTGATCGGCAAGACGGCGACCGACGTCAGCCCGGCCGACGCGCTGAGCTACGTCTTCGGCTACACGATCGGCAACGACGTGTCGGCCCGCGACTGGCAGCGCGACAAGAACCTCGGTGGTGGGCAGTTTGCGCGCGGCAAGAGCTTCGACGGCTTCTGCCCGCTGGGCCCGGCGATCGTCACCAGCGACGAGATCGAGAACCCCAACAACCTGTCGATCAAAACCACGCTCAACGGGCAAACCGTGCAGGACTGGACGACCGCCGACATGATCTTCGACGTCGCCAGCATTATTTCGAGCCTCAGCAGCACGATGACGCTGCGCCCCGGCGCGGTCATCCTCACCGGCACGCCGCACGGCGTGGGCTTCGCCCGCACGCCACCTTTGTGGATGACGGCCGGCGATCGCGTGGCGATCGAGATCGAGGGGCTCGGCCGACTGGAAAATCTTGTGGTCTAATCCCGCATTTTCCGATTGGCGGGCCGGGGGGTGGCGCGTACATTGTCGGTGGCAGAGGTTCCCCGGTTTGTCGGCCCACCCCTTATGCGAACCCTTTCCTTCATCATCGCGCTGGCCACCACTGCCGCCCTATCGAGCGGTGACACCATTCATCTGACCGACGGTCGCACGCTCACCGGTGACGTGAAGCGCACGCCCGACGGCTGGACCGTTGTCGCCGACGGGCAGACCCTGCAGCTGACGAACGACCAGGTGAAGTCGATCGAGGTGGGCTCGGCCGAGGGTGGCGCCACCGGCGACGCCGGGCTGGCGTCGCTGCGGCGATCGACGGCGTCGGCGACCGATCCGAAGACCGTCATCGACAAGTACGAGCGATTCATTACCGCCGCCAAGGGCAAGCCGGTCGCGGAGGTGGCGAAGGTCGACTTGCGCATCTGGAAGGACCGCGCCGACCGCGGGCTGGTGAAGTTCGGCGACAAGTGGCTGACGCCGGCCGAGGCGGATCAGGCCAAGTCGCAGTTCGACGACCGGCTAATCGAGGCGCGCGATCACCTGCTGCAGGGGCGCACGACCGAGGCCAGCAAGATCATCGATGCCGTACTGTCGGCCGACGCGCAGCAACCGGCGGCGCTGTACCTGCGCGGCGTGCTGGCGTTCGGCACGGGCGACGTGCCCGCGGCCCGCAAGGCGTTCGACGCCGCGGCCAATGCGCTGGGTCGCGACGTTCACGGGCCCACGCTGAACAACCTCGCCGTCGTCATGATGCGCCAGAACCAGACGCCCGCGGCGCTGAACACCTACGGCAGGGCGCTGACGGTGGCGCCGGAGGACATGCGCATCCTCGACAACGTCGCCGAGGCGCTGCAGGCCAACAGCCGCGACAACAAGCTCGCCGGCGCCGTGAAGAAACTGGCCGCCACGTTCTCACCGTTGGACATGGCGCTGGCCAAGCGCATGGCGAGCGAGGGCTTCTTCCGCTGGGGCGCCACATGGGTGCCGCAGGACCAGTTCCAGCACCTGCAGGCGATGGAACGGCAGGTGAACGAGCAGATCGCCGTCCACGAGCGCGAGTTCACCGCCGCCCAGGGCCGCGTGCGCGCGATCGACGACGAGGTGGCCGCCAACGAGCGATCGATGCGGCGCATCGAGGCCAACAGCGTCTTCCGCGACGAGACCGGCCAGCTCGTGCGGGTCGCGTACCCACCGGCGTACTTCGAGCTGCAGCGGTCCAACCAGGAACTGGCGACGGCCCGGCAGAAGGTGCTGACGGAGATCGAACAGATCCGCGTCGCTGCGAACCAGACGAAGGCGAAACTGCCGACGCCCCGGTATACCGGCGCACAGCGGTTAATCGGCCCCGAAGGCACGCCGAACCTGCCACCGGTTCCTGCAGAGGCCCCGCCTCAAGCGGCCGCGCCATCGCCCGCGGACCCCGCGGCGGCGCCACCACCACCGCCCCAACCCCTGGGTCCACCACCACCGGCCAGCGGCACCCAGCCGGCCAAGAATCCGCCATTGCCGAACCCGGGACCACCGCCGCGGTCGCAGTTGCCGTGAGGGTTCACGGTGGGTTGTAGGGCGGCGCAACGTTCGCGGTGCACTAGGCGGAAGAATGAACGTCAGCGCCGCGAAGAGCAGTCGCGAAGGGTCTCGCCGAAGACCGCGGTAGAACGTGGCGGCGGTTTGGGCAAGACAACGCGCGAATCCATGCACCATTTTGCACCATTGTGCAACATCGGGTGATCGAGCCAGTCGCCGGTAAGGCTCATCACGTCGCGTATTCAGTTGTCAAAGAGCACGCTATCCATCTCTACGCTCGCGCTGCGTAGAAGACGCGGGGTTGGCGCAACACCACCCGCATTTCTTCGCGTCCGCCTTCGCGTCCTTCGCGCCTTCGCGTCTCTGCCTCTTCGCCATCGCGGCTAGCGGCGCGTGGCAGATAAGAATGTCCGTCCCACCGAATAAGAAACACAGACAAGAATGCCTGTGTCACAGAAGAGAGAATACGGGGGGAGAGCGAGGGGAGAGACAGGCAGGAATGCCTGTCCTACAGAAGAGGGCGCGGGACGCGAGATCGGCGTTTGCGCGGTTCTTGCACCAGGGCCGCCGGACTGGCCGCTTTAGCGGCCAGTTCTTTCATCGCGCCAGAACACTCAGTCAACCCTTCGACGACACGGCGCGCGGACCGAATGTCGTGATCGATGAACGAACGCCAGGCATCCGACGCAAAACGTGCTGGGCTACGCCCACACGCGCATCAGGTATTGCATGTCGTCCTCGGGCGTCTCGATCTCGATCGTCTCGAGGAGGCACGAGGGGTCGAGCCCCATGCGGGCCTCGTCGCGGTGCGTCTCGAGCATCAGCGTCAGCGAGTCCTTGAGCTTGTGGCGGCACTCGTCCAGCGAACGACCGGTGGAGATCGTGCCGGGGACTTCCTCGACCCAGCCCACGAACCCGCCGTTGCTCTCGGGCTTGATGATGGTGTGGTACTGTTGTTTCATGGTTCACGTATTCTGCCGATGCGATTTGCGCCGTTGCAAGGCAATTCTGAGGGAAGCGTGAGATACTTTTGCCTGCGCGCGCGGGTCTGCGTGTGGCGCGACGACGCGTTGCCGGTCGTCAGGCGCGCTCAAGCGACCCTGCCAAGGGAGGCATATCGAGGTGTGCTGGGCGCCAGGTGCACGATCTAACGGCTGGCGGACAAAGCCCGTGCGTTGATCAGAGACGTGTCATCCCGATGGGAGGCTTGCCGACCTGAGGGATCTCGACCGAGTGACGGTGCGGGCCATGGGAGATCCCTCAGGTCGCCAAGGCTCCCATCGGGATGACAACCGGGCACGAGGAGACAGGGTTTTGCCCGCTAGCCTTAAGGCAACGTGATCTTCGGGTTGCGCGCATCACCCGTACGTTCCAGCGCGGCCTTGATGGCGTTAGCGATCACGTCGGCCTGCGCCTCCCCTTGGAAGCGCACCGCAACCAGCCTCGGCGACTCGTTGTACAGCGCCGGCGCGACGGACACGACGTGGATCTGCGCGTCGCGCAGCGCGTCGATCACGTCGTTCGACTCGTACTCGGCCAGGATGAACGTGCCGACGACGTTCGTCTTGCCGCACGGGCACATGAAGAAGTGAAACGTCGATTCGAGCCCCGCGGCCGTCGGGATGTCGCCGGCGTCGGGCGTCGACACCAGCAGGTCCTTCCGCGGCACGGTGACGGTGTAGACCGACTCCCGCTCGGTCCCCGTCAGCCCCAGCATCTTCGATAGCGCCGGCCAAGGCGACGCGGGCGCCGTCGTCGGCGCATCGGCAGCGAACAGCGGGACAGCGAACAGGACCGTGGCGAGGAAGAGGGTGAGTTTCATGGTGTCTCGTATTGTAACCAAACTGTTGTGGTCTCTGACGCTGGGAGCGTTTTATAACCCGCGATCGACGCCGCTTGCGGTTTCACGCGACGCCACACTGGCCCGTCTGCGAAACCCCAAGCGGTGTGGGCGCTTTACGTTACGGGAATCCGGACTCGACGCGTCAGCAGGCACAAATCGTCATCCTGTGGTACTCCGAAGGATCTCTTCCTTCACGAAGCGAATGCGGAGGGAGATCCTTCGGAGTACCTCAGGATGACGATGGGCTTGTAAAAGAGACGAGAACACGTTGCATATGCCTGCGCAAACAGAGCATCTACTGCTCCGGCGTCAACGGACTCTTCACGCGCCGGGCGCGGAAAAAGTCGCGTAAAAGCCGACCGGTTTCCTCCGCGCGAATGCCTGCGATCACCTCCAGCCGATGGTTCAGGCGAACGTCTTCGCACAGCCGGTACAGCGTGCGAACGGCACCGGCCTTGGGGTCGTCGCAGCCGTAAACCAGCCTCGGCAGGCGGGCGTTCACGATCGCCCCGGCGCACATCGGGCAGGGTTCGAGCGTCACCACCAGCGTGCAGTCGATCAACCGCCAGTGGCCCAAGGCTGTGCCCGCTTGGCGCATCGCGATAATCTCAGCATGGGCGGTGGGGTCGTGGTGGGTTTCACGCAGGTTGTGGCCGCGCCCGATGATCTGGCCGGTGGGGTGATGGACGATCACGCACCCGATCGGCACCTCACCCAGCGTGCCGGCCTTGGCGGCCTCGGCTAGCGCGTGCTGCATAGCGTCGTCGTCGGTCATTGGAATCGTCGGCGGGGGACGTCCTGGGTCGACAGGCTGGCGAACAGGTCGTTGATCGCCATCGCGCCACGCTGCAGCCAGCCCAGCTGGTCGGCGACGAGTGCCAGGGTAATGGTGACGAGCAGGACGGCACAGAAGCCGACGATGCCCCGTTCCACACGCTCGCCACGCCGGCGAGCCCGGCGGTTCGCCAGCAAGGCTGCGACGGCGGCAAATTGAATCACGGCAAGGGCGACCACCAGCACCTTGCTGCCGGCGCCAACGGTCTCGCGGCCCGCGTACGCCGCCGCCAGGCCACCGGCCAACAGCAGCACCGCGACGGCCGACAGCCGGTGGGCGATTTGCGATAAAACAGAACTGGACGGACGAGCCGGGCGGGCGGGAACATTAACGATCAGCGGAGCAGCCGGCGGGGGAAAGTCGCTGGCAATCGACACGTCTGCTATGGCAACGTCGGCCATCATTCACACCTGTGAACCAATCGGCCTCGCGCCAGGCGCGGCCGGCTTATACGACGGGGATCACCTTCGTCACTTCCGGCACGCGCTCGATCAGGTTGCGCTCGATGCCGTTCTGCAGCGTCATCGTGCTGCTGGGGCACCCATGACAGGCGCCGTGGAAGCGGATCGAGACGACCCCATCCTCGGCGACCTTCACGAGTTCGATATCGCCGCCGTCCGCCTGCACGGAGGGGCGGATGAGGTTGATGACCTCCTGAACTTTCTCAGTCACGCTTTGCGGTTGGCTCGTCGCTGTGCCCATCTGCAGACCTCTTGCGGTAAAGCAGGATTATAGCCGGTCGGGGATGGGATTGAAAATCCCAAGTGTTGATGGCCAACAAATCAAGCCTCAAGCCTCAAGCCTCAAATCCCAATGACCAACAAATGACCAAGCCCTAAATCCCAATCAATTCGCCTATCACCGGTTGAATGTCATCCCGATGGGAGCCTTGGCGACCTGAGGGATCTCGAAATACGGACGGTTCTCGGCCTTGAGAGATCCCTCGGGATGACAGGTAGCACATTGGGCTGAGGTTTTGTCCGCTAGCCTTAGGCGCCGCTCGGGATGACGGAGCGCGGCAAGCCGCGGGGCTTCTGATTTGGGATTTGGGGCTTGGTCATTTGTTGGTCATTGGGGCTTGGTCATTCTCTTCCCCATTCGCTCCCTCATTCTCCTTCCCCTAGTCACCTCCATGGTTTACGCTCCACGCGTCGCATGAAAATCGTTCACGTCATCACGCGCCTGATCGTCGGCGGAGCGCAGGAGAACACGCTGCTGAGCTGCGAGGGGCAGCACGACCTCGGTCACGACGTCACGCTCATCACTGGCCCGCCGGTAGGGCCCGAGGGGTCGTTGCTACAGCGGGCCCAGGCGTACGGGTACCGCGTGGACGTGCTGGACGAGATGAAGCGGTCGATCCTGCCGATCGCGGACTTGCGGGTCTACCACCGGCTGGTGAGCCGCTTCCGCGAGCTGCGGCCGGACGTGGTCCACACGCATTCCAGCAAGGCGGGCATCATCGGTCGCTGGGCGGCGCACCGCGCGCCGGTGCGGGGCATCGTCCACACGATTCATGGCCTGGCCTTCACCGCCAGCACCCGGCCGATCGTCAACCGGTTCTACGAGATGCTGGAACGGCAGACGGCCCCCATCTCGTCCAAGATCGTCTGCGTCGCCGACGCCATGCGCGACCAGTCGCTGGCGGCCGACATCGGCACCCCGTCGCAGTACGTCACGGTCTACAGCGGCATGGAGACGGCGCCGTTCGTCGATCCGCCCGTGCCGCGCGACGTTATTCGCAAGCAGCTGGGTTTGGCCCACGACGACATCGCCGTCGGCACGATCGCACGGCTGTTTCACCTGAAGGGGCACGACGATCTACTCGACCTGGCGCCGGAACTGTGCAGCCGATTTCCGAAGCTGAAGTTCATGTGGGTGGGGGACGGGTTGTTGCGGCCGGACTTCGAAAAGCGCATCAGAGCGATGAACCTGGTCGATCGCTTCGTGCTGACCGGCCTGGTGCCGCCGACACGCATTCCGGAACTGGTGAACGCGATGGACATTGTCGCGCATCCGTCGCGGCGCGAAGGCTTGGCGCGCGCGCTGCCGCAGGGGTCGCTGGCGGGCAAGCCGGTGGTTACGTACGACATCGATGGCGCCAAGGAGGGCGTTCTGGACGGGCAGACGGGTTTTGTGCTGCCGCCGTTCGATAAACGGCAACTGGGCGACAAGATCGCGGTACTACTGGAAGATGCCGAGTTACGATGGCGGTTCGGTGACGCCGGGCGGACGTTCGCGCTTGGGCGGTTCGACACGAAGGTGATGGTGGCGGGGCTCGAACGGGTGTACGCGGACTTGGTGTAGCCATCTACATAGCCCCCGGCTTGCCGGGGTTCTTCCGTCTTTTCCGAGAGATGGAAGAAGAGACCCCCGGCAAGCCGGGGGCTATGTGGGCGAGCAACACGATCGTCACTTGAGACAGGTGGAATAGATTGATGAAGTTGATCCCAATCCGACATGTCCTGCTCGCCGGCCTGCTCGCATCGCAGGCGATGGCGCAAACGCGCCCGCCCGCCCGGCCACCACGGCCGCAACCGCAGGAACCGGCCGTCGCTACCGCAACGCCGGAGGCGGATTCAAGAGGCTCGTACAAGCAGCAGCGCATCGACGCGATCGATGAGGAACTGGCCGTCCTGCTTCAGCGACGCGGCGAGACGGGCGTCGACCAGGCCATGCTCGAACTGCAGATCGACCTGCGCCTGCTCGCCCGCGGCATCGCCAGCATTATGCCCGACAAGCTGGACGGCAAGCCCGAGAACGCCGCTGCCTACCTGCGCCTGCAGCAGGTGGTGCGCGCCGGCGACGAGATCGCGCTCACCGTTCGCACGCTGACGCCACCCACGGAACCGCAGGCCAACGCGCTGAAGGCCCTGCACGAGCTGACGTATCGCCCAGCGCTCGATAAGCCGACCGTCGCGGCGATCGATGCGCTTACCAAGGAGATCGCGACGGCGCTGTCGGCGATCGTGCCCGCGCCGCCCGTCACGATGCGACCGCAGCGCGCCGTTGCACCGGCGACCGCGCCGGCCGGGAATGGCAGCCCGACGGAAGCGCCACTGGTGACGTTGTCGAACGCGGCGCGCCGGCTGAACGTCACGCCGGTGCTGCGCCGGCAGATCCTCACCCTCACCGAGGCCGCCAACGTCGCCAGTAGCACCGGCGACGCCACCGAGGCCCGCGTGCTGGCCGAGGGGTTGTCGGACGCCGTCGACCTGGCCTCCGGCCTGGCCGCCAACACCGCCGTCGCGATGGCGACGCGGCAGGAGATCGAAGGGCAATTGGCGCAGGGGCTGGCGCTGTTCACCGACCCGCGCACGCGCGACATCGGGCGCAAGCGCCTCAAGACGCTCGCCCCGTACCGCCAGACGCTGGCGCGCGTTGGTAAAATTGCGGAGAATCCGGACACGCGCCGGCTGGCCAAGCTGTTCGTCTGGGCGCAGGAGAATCCCGAGGACGGCCCGAAGGTGCTGAACGCCGTCGAGGCCTACAACCGTGTGGTGGCCGAGTTCGAGGGACGCCCGCGGCTCGCGTCGCTCCCACCGAACGTGAAGCGTGCCGCCGACGCCACCGTGCGCCAGTTTCAGACCGCCCGCGCGACGTTCATGGAAGAGGCGATCAGCCTGCCCGACGGTGGCATGATGGCCGCCACGCCCAAGCAGCTCAGCGACACGGTGGGTGAGATGTCGGCGGCGCTGGCGCAGCTGGATCTGATCGAGACGAGCCCGCGCTCGCTGGACGCGCTGCTGGCGTTCAAGCCACGGCCGATTGGGCTGCTCGACAAGCGCGTGATTGCGGCCGTCGGTGGGGCCGTGGGTGAAGGGAAGATGCTGCCCGAGGATGCGGTGGCGTTCCTGAAGTCCCTGCGCGGCCTGGCCGACGCCGCGGCGCGCATCGGCACCGATCTGCCCAAGGCCGCCACGGGCGCTGAGGCGTGGGCCGGCCAAGGCGCTGCGGCGCTGCAGGCCCGGTTGAACGCGATGCTGACCGAGGCCACCTCGACGTTGGCCAGCGCGGATGGGGTGGTGTCGCCCGACGTGCTGTCGCAACTGGCGATCGCCGGCGACCTGGTCGAGGCGCTGCGCGGGGCGGCGAAGATCGACGAGGCGATCGCGGCGTGCGCGCCGCTGGCGCGCTGGGCCGACTGGGGTGTGGACGTGCAGCAGCTGGAGGCGATCGTGAAGGCCTATCGCGACGGTACCGCGGCGGCGGTGGACGGGTTGATCGACGGCTCGAGCGGCGCGGTCGAGCAGTGGCCGCGCATGCGCCAGAAGTACCGGCCGGTGATTGAGTACCTGGAAGAGATCAGCGCGTACGCCCCCGCGTGCGCGACGCTACCGGAAGGGGCCGCCGGTCAGATCGCGGCGCTGGCGACGCCGTTCGACGCCGCGGCGTTTCGGGACGTGCGAATGACGGGCGCGACGCTCGGCATCTGGGGTGCCGCCGAGGTCGCCGCCGATCTTACGACTGCCGGTGAGGCGTCGGGGTTGGTGTCGAGGCAATTAAAGGCGCGGTAGGGGGATGCGATGCTTCTGTTCTACCCCGGTTAAGCCGGGAAACCCGGGCAGGTCCGGGGCTAGATGGGCTCTGGCGCACAAATTGCGTCGTTCGGATCGGTTACGTTTGCAGTTCAACCGTGCGATTGGCCGACAAGGGATAGATTGCCGGGTACAATCCTGAAGTGGCGCTGCAACTTATGCGCCCGCGGGTGCGTCCAATGAGCAGGGCCAAGGGAGTCGTCATCATGATGAAGCAACACAAAGCCATCCTGTCCGCCGCCGCCATCGGGGCGGCGCTCGCGGTGTCGTCGTCGGTCGCGGTGGCGCAGTACCGCGTGGGTAGCGACGGTCGGTTGAACGATGCCAACAACCGCATCGGCAGCAACGGGTACAACACTGGTGGCCCGATCATCCGTCCGTTGAACGGCGGCCTTGGCAACAACGTCGTCACCGGCAACGTCACCGGTGGCCGTGAGTTCCGCGGGCCGGTGGGATACACCGATCCTGGCGCTTTCCGCGGCAGTACCGCCGACGAGACGACCGACCGGTTTATCCGTGGATCGTCGGGCGCGTCGTTCACCGGCGCGCCGCAGAACAACGCGCAGAACGTGTTGCCGTTCTACGGCAGCAGTCGCGCCGCGCCACCGCCACCCGGGTTCGTAAAGCAGGGCCTCACCGATGCTTACATCCCCGCGCCGGCCATGGCGCGCCAGGGGAGCGATTTGCGCTTGGGTTCCGTCGTCACCACGCCGCAGACCGTGTTGCCGTCGCCGGGCGATCTCATGCTGCCCGGCCCCGTCAATCCCAGCACCGGCCTCAGCACGATCACCGCGTCGCCGTTGTACGGCGTTCGCCAGTGGCGCAGCGACGTGCCGGCCGAGCGCCAGTTCGTCGACCGCTTTGGTCAGGACCAGCGACCCGATGCGCCCGACCGCATGTCGCTGGACGCCAACACGCTCGAGCAGTACCGCGCCGAACTGCGCGTCTCCAACCGCCTGCCCGAGACGCCGGAGCAGGATGGAACCTCCAACGAGCTGGCGACCGGTGTCGACCTCAATCGCCCGCGCGTCGGTGAGGGGGACGCCACGGGTGCCAATCAGCAACTCGCCAACCAACCGCTGGCCAACAACGCGCTCGGCGGGCAGATCGGCCCCGATCAATCGACCCGCCAGGAGCTGATGACGCCGGCCGGCCAGAGCGCGCTTTACGCCCGGCTACAGGCGCAGTTCGACCAGCAGGGCGGTGGCGCGATCACCGACCAGGAAGCCCAGCGGCGCTTCGCGCTGCAGCGTAACCTACAGGCGAAGATCAACGCCGAAGCCAAGGCCGGCAAACCCGGTGAACTGCCCGAGCTGCCCGGCGACGCCGGACTTGATGGCGGTGACACCGGCGCCGGCGCCGGTGCCGGCGCGATCGACACCAGCAAGTTGCCCATGCAGGCGCAGCCGGGCGGCAACGGTGGCTCGAACGTCACGACCGAACCGGTGAAGGTGAACAACCTTGCGGAAGGTACGAACGCCAAGGGGCTGGCCAAACTGATGACCGGCGCCGAGGAAGCGATGCGTGCCGGCGAGTTCGGCACCGCCATCGACCGCTACGACGCCGCCGCCAGCGTCGCGCCGAACAACCCGCTGGTCACGCTCGGCCGTGCCCACGCGGAGTTGGGCGCGTCGTACTACGGCCGCGCCGAGGCCGACCTTCGCAAGGCGTTCACCAACGGCCCGGCGCTGCTGGCGGGTGAATATGATTTGATCACGTTCCTCGGCGCCGAACGCCTGCAGTTCGTCATCAAGGATTTGAAGGAGATCGCGAGCGCCGAGCAACAGCAGGCTGGCCCAACCTTCCTGCTGGCCTACATCGCCCGGAACATGGGCAACAGCAAGCTGGCCGCCGACTACCTGACGGAAACGGAGAAACGCCTCGGCGGGCCCGACCCACTGATCGACGCGATGCGCAAAGGCTGGCGCCTGCCCACCGCCGACGAGGCGGGAAAGTAGGTTAATAATCGGAAAGACACTTTAATTTCTAGGTATTCGGAAGGATTTTTCGGTCTTGCGACGCGGACGAAAAGATCCTTCGGGGTACCTCAGGATGACGCGTATATAGTTCTGCATTTCGTCGGGCAAGCCAGATCGGTTTTGCCCATGCTGCTGTTACCCTTCCACTTTTTCCTGCCCCTCCATACCTGAGATCGGTTAACCTCCCCAGCCCATGGGGCGGCTCAACATCATTCTGCAGGTTCGACAGTGGGGCGGCGATCTGCTGAACCTCTGCTACCCGGCCGTCTGCAGCGCGTGCGAGGCGCCGGCACCGGTGGGGGCATTTCTCTGTGAAGCATGCGAAGTGCAACTGGCGCAGCTGGCCCAAGCCGCAGCGTGTGAACGTTGTGCAATGCCGCTGGCAGTTCACGGTTCGCCATGCCCGTGGTGCGAGGGGGACGGGCTCAGGCCGTACGCGCGCATCGCGCGGCTGGGCACGATGTCATCGCCGTTGAAGCATCTGATTCATTTGGCCAAGTACAACCGCCGCTGGCCGATCGCGGAACGGCTCGCCGACCGGTTGATGGTCGATGCGCAGGTGCAGGCGATTTTGCGCGACACCGACGTGCTGCTGCCCGTGCCGCTGCACGCCTGGCGGCAGATGCGGCGCGGCTTCAACCAGGCCGACGTCATCGCGTCGCGCCTCGGCCGGTGCGGCAAGGTGCGCGTCGTGCGGCCCGTCGTCCGCTTGCGCCCGACCGACACGCAGACCCACATGCATGGACGTTCCAAACGCGCAGAGAACCTGAAGGACGCCTTCGGCCTGATCCGCCCGGCCGACGTCGCTGGGAAGCGCGTCACGGTCGTCGACGACGTGCTGACCACCGGCGCCACCCTGCAAAGCCTCGCCCGCACCCTGCGGCCCGCCCGCCCCGCGAGCCTGTCGGCCATCACGCTCGCAATCGCCGACCCGGAAGGACGACAGTTCGAGGTGGTGTAGGTTGGAGCGGATGCGGGTGAAGCCGTGAATGTTCGAACACGGTAGTGGCGACGCCTGCGTCGCGGTGCGGCGTAGCCGCATTCTCGTAACATGGGCGGCCCGCCCATGCTTTTGCCTTCCAACGCGAGAACACGGTCGGGCCGCCCGTGGTACGGGTGGACTCGATGCTGCGCATCGACCGCGACGCAGGCGTCGCCACTACGGGTGCATGTCTCACCGTGCTTGAGGTTTCGCGCTGCGCACCTCAAACCCCGGCGCCAGCTTCACGCCCTGCAGCACCGTGGCGCGCAGCGGCGCGAAGACGCGCCTCTCCGTGCGGAACGGCACGCCATACCGATCCAGCGCCTCCCGCGTCGGCCCGTCGGCGATCACGATCAATCGTCCGTTCGACACTTGGACCGGCACGTGCAGGTTGCCCAGTTCCAGCGCGACCGTCGCGAGCGCATCAGGATCAACCGGGTCGGTCACCCACACCTCGCACGCCGGCACGTGAACGCGTAGGACCGCCAGTTGTTCCCCCTCACGCGCAACGCCTGTCGCTTCAGCGGCAAGCACGTCGCCATCGCGCAGCGATCGTCCCAGGGGCAACAGGATGCGCACCTCCCGTCTCGCGCGCGTCGTCTTGCGCAACGCGCGAGCAGCGCACTCGTGCCACGCAATGTCGACCGAATCGCTCGGTTCGACGTCGGCGGAAGACAGGATGCGATCGTAAAGCATGACGGGTGGTGCCGACCGGCGGTGGCGCGTATGCTACCCGAGAACCGACCGCGCCGCCGCCACAGAGCATGCGATCCATCGCCGACGCCCAGCCCATTGCCCGCTCGCCAGCACTGCGTCATCGCGGGACCGGCCAGCTCGTCGCCACGCGCGTTGACGGCCAGACCGCCATCACCCGTTCCACCGCCACCAGTCCGCTGAAGCTGCTCGTCCCGCGCCCGCGTGGCGGTTGCGCCTGGGCGTTCGCCAGCACCTTCGGCGGGGGCCTGGTTGCTGGCGACGAGATCGATTTGTCCGTCACCGCCAGCGCTGGCACGGCGCTGCTGCTCGGCACGCAGGCGTCGACGAAGATCTACCGCAGCCCGCACAGCGTCGCAGCGATCCAGACGCTGAACGCCACGATCGCCGACGACGCGATCCTGCTCTCGCTGCCCGACCCCGTCAGCCCGTTCGCGACGGCCGTCTACGAACAACGGCAACGGTTTGAACTGACCCGCGGCGCGTCGCTCGTGCTGCTCGATTGGATCAGCAGTGGCCGGCTGGCGCGCGGCGAGCGCTGGGCGTTCACGCGGTACATGAGCCGCAACGATATCGTCGTCGACGGCCAGCACCTCGTGCGCGACGCGCTGCTGCTCGACGGCACCTTCGAGCCGATCGATGCGCCGCACCGCATGGGGCGGTTTGATTGTTACGCGACGCTGTTCCTCATCGGCCCGCGCGTGCGCGACGGCGCCGCGGCGATCTTGGACGAACTGAACGCCGCACCGGTGAAGCGAAACGCCGAGCTATTGGCCAGTGCCAGCCCCATCGGCGATGGCGGGGCGGTGCTGCGGGTGTTGGGGCCGTCACCGCAGTTGGTGGGTCAGTACCTGCGCGACCGCATGGCGTTCGCGTGGGCGATCGCCGGTGAGGATTTGTGGTCGCGGAAGTTTTAGAACGAGAGATGAATCTTCTGTAGGACAGGCATTCCTGCCTGTCTCTCTTGGTCTCCCCCCGTATTTCCTCTTCCGTCGAATACGGGGGGAAAGCGGGGGGAGAGACAGGCAGGAATGCCTGTCCTACAGAAGAAAGGCACAGACAGAGGAAACGACACGATGCATTTATCCCCCCGCGAGATCGACAAGCTGATGCTGCACAACGTGGGCTTCCTCGCCCAGAAGCGGCTCGCCCGCGGGCTGCGGTTGAATTATCCGGAGGCCGTGGCGCTGATCGCGGCGGTCTGCCTGGAATTCATTCGCGACGGCAAGCGCGTAGCCGAGCTGATGTCGCTCGGCCAGCAGTTGCTCGGCCGGCGGCAGGTGCTGCCGGGCGTGGCGGAGATGATCTACGACGTGCAGGTCGAGGGAACCTTCCCCGACGGCACGAAGCTCGTCACCGTTCACCACCCGATCGCATCGCTCGACGGCAAGCTGGAGATGGCCCTCTACGGCAGCTTCCTGCCCACGCCCGATCCGTCGCTCTTCGGCGACCTACCTGAAGACAACCCGGGCGAAGTTCAACCCGCCGCCGGTGAACTGGCTCTGAACGAAGGCCGCGACAGCGTCGACCTACCCATCACCAACGTCGGCGATCGCCCGGTGCAGGTGGGCAGCCATTACCACTTCGTCGA
The DNA here is from genome assembly GCA_035998445.1 of Tepidisphaeraceae bacterium. Taxonomy (NCBI): domain Bacteria; kingdom Pseudomonadati; phylum Planctomycetota; class Phycisphaerae; order Tepidisphaerales; family Tepidisphaeraceae; species Tepidisphaeraceae bacterium. The sequence continues at coordinate 178,443 of DASYHQ010000061.1, forward strand.
GACCAACCCCGCGCTGCAGTTCGACCGCGGCGTGGCCTACGGCAAACGCCTCGACATTCCCGCGGGCACCGCGGTGCGCTTCGAGCCGGGCGAGACGAAGAGCGTGCGCCTCGTCGACATCGCCGGCGACAAGGTGATCGCTGGTGGCAACAACTTCGCTTCGGGCCCGGTGACCGAAACCGGCCGTAAGAAGGCGATCGACGCAACGAAGGCCGCAACATGACGCGCTGTATCACGTTGCTGGGCCCGCAGAATCGAATCGAACAGTTGAGGTATCTGAACCATGTCCTACCGCATTCCCCGCTCCACGTACGCCGACATCTATGGCCCTACGGTTGGCGACCGCGTTCGCCTTGGCGATACCGGCCTTATCCTTGAAGTGGAGAAGGACTTCGCCGTCTACGGTGACGAGTGCAAATTTGGTGGTGGCAAGGTGCTGCGCGAGGGCATGGGCCAGGCGGCGGGCGTGTCGCAGGCGGATGCGCTCGACCTCGTCATTACCAATGCGCTTGTCGTCGACTACACCGGCATCTACAAGGCCGACATTGGCGTTAAGAATGGCCGCATCGCGGGCATCGGCAAGGCGGGCAACCCGGGTGTGATGGCGGGCGTGTCGGCGAATATGATCGTGGGCGTGACGACGGAAGTCATCGCCGGTGAAGGACTGATTTTGACCGCCGGCGGCATCGACGCGCACATTCACTACATCTGCCCGCAGCAGGCGTACGAGGCGATCGCGGCAGGCCTCACAACGATGATCGGTGGTGGCACCGGGCCGGCAGTGGGCACCTGCGCCACCACCTGCACGCCAGGCGCGTTTTACACGCAGATGATGCTGCAGGCGACCGATGCGCTGCCGCTCAACTTCGGCTTTACCGGCAAGGGCAACACGGCCCACCCGGCAGGGCTGGCCGAGCAGATCGTGTCGGGGCAGATCGGACTGAAGCTGCACGAAGACTGGGGCACCACGCCCGCGGCCATCGATTGTTGTTTAACGGTCGCCGAGCAGTACGACGTTGCAGTCACCATTCACACCGATACGCTCAACGAGTCCGGCTTTGTCGAATCGTCGATCGCGGCGTTCAAGAACCGCACGATTCACACCTACCACACCGAAGGCGCCGGCGGTGGTCACGCGCCCGACATCATCAAGGTCGCCGGGCTGCCCAACGTGCTGCCGTCGTCCACCAACCCCACGCGGCCATACACCGTGAACACGCTCGACGAGCATCTGGACATGCTGATGGTCTGCCATCATCTCGATCCCAGTCTGCCGGAAGACGTCGCCTTCGCCGAGAGCCGTATTCGTGGTGAGACGATCGCGGCCGAGGATATATTGCACGACCTGGGTGCCATCAGCATGATTTCATCGGATAGCCAGGCGATGGGCCGCATCGGCGAGGTCATCACGCGCACCTGGCAGACGGCCGACAAGATGAAGCAGCAGCGCGGCAAACTGCCCGGCGACCCGGCCGGCCACGACAACAACCGCATCAAGCGTTACGTCGCCAAGTACACCATCAACCCCGCGATCGCGCACGGCGTGGGGCACGTGGTCGGCAGCATCGAGGTCGGCAAGTTCGCCGACCTGGTCCTGTGGAAGCCGGCGATGTTCGGCGCCAAGTGCGAGATGGTCATCAAGGGCGGCATTATCGCCTGGAGCCAGATGGGCGACCCCAACGCCAGCATCCCCACGCCGCAACCGGTCTACATGCGCCCCATGTTCGGCGGCTTCGGCCGGGCGACGGGCACGGCATCGCTGGCGTTCGTCTCGCAGGCGTCGGTGGATGCGAACGTGGTGCAAGGGTACGGCCTGAACAAGCAAATCACGCCTGTAAAAAACTGCCGTAACGTGGGCAAAAAGGACATGAAGCTGAACGACGCGACGCCCGTGATCACTGTCGACGCCGAGACCTACACGGTGACGGCCGACGGCGAGGAACTGCGCTGCGAGCCGCTGGACGTTCTGCCCCTGGCGCAGCGGTACTTCCTGTTCTAAGGATGACGCGATTACCGGACGGATCGCGGGCTCGGCGTACCACGCCGTGCCGCCCGGCTTGCCGTCGCGTTCTGACTCACGGTGCGTCTCCCGCGTCTACAGCGCGCTTTCCATGCGAAGGGCGCGGCGCGGTTGTCATCGGCGCGGCGCGGTTGTCATCTGCGCGGCTAATTCTCCGCTTTAGAGCGGCTCTACCTCAGGTGTAGCGTGTCATCCCGAGGGGAGCGGTAGCGACCTGAGGGATCTCAAGTAAGGGAGGGCGCTCGACAGTGGCGATCCCTCGAGTCGCTACCGCTCCCGCTCGGGATGACAGGGTTGCGGCCAGACGCTACACCCGAAGTTGAACCGCTCTAGTGGTGGGAAACGGCGTTTTGCGACCGCGACAACCTGTCTCGACGAACGCCCTGCATCCGCGATCGCTAGAGCGTGTTATGCACTTTCCAGCTCAGAAACTGGCTTGGGTGCCACGGTTTGGTACTCCAAGCCGTGCCGGTACACGCAGACACGGCTTGGAGTACCAAACCGTGGCACCCAGCGTCGTCACGCCTGCGTTACTGGCCCCCAAAGTGGATAACACGCTCTAGGCTCTTGAAGGATGTCGAGACGCTCGACTGGTTCCCATAATATCCGCGTACACAGGCCGCCACTGAGCAACTTTTGTTCACACCCTGCGTATATTGAGGGGGGTACGGCTACAATGATTCCGGAGGTTCACCGATGACCAAGCCCCTGTTGATCTCGCTCGCGTTGTTCGCTGGTGTTGCGCCGATCGCTCACGCTCAAAATGCCCCTCAAGCCACGACGGCGGCCGCGCCGTTATCGGCCGAACGATTGCAGGAGGCGATCGACAAAGGGTTGGCGTTCCTGAAGTCGCAGCAGCTGCCCGATGGCGGCTGGGCAACCGAACGGCAGCCGCCGGCGATTTCGGCGCTCGTGCTGAGGGCGTTTGCGCAGGACCCGAAGACGGGCCCGCAGGCGGACTTCGTGAAGAAGGGATACGAGCGCCTGTTGAGCTTCCAGGTCGAGAGTGGCGGCATCTACAAGGATGCGCTGGCCAACTACAACACCGCCATCGCCGTCAGCGCGCTCGCGGCGGCGAACGATCCTGCGTACAAGGATCGGCTTGATAAGGCCGTCGCCTACCTCAAGAGCCTGCAGTGGACCAGTGGTGTCGTCGGCCCGAAGGGGGAATCGACGGCTGATGCAGACAAGGCCACGTGGGAAGGGGGCTGGGGCTACGGGCGCAACGGTCGGCCGGACTTTTCCAACACGCAGATGGCGCTCGACGCGATGCACGACGCCGGCCTGAAGCCCGACGACCCGGCGTACCAGCGCGCCCTGACCTTCATCCAGCGCACCCAGAACCGTAGCGAGAGCAACGACCAGGCGTTCGCCGGCAACGATGGTGGCTTCTTCTACACGCCGGCGCGCGGTGGCGAATCGATGGCGGGGCACATCGACGCCGCCGACAAGAAGGAACCGCGCAGCTACGGCTCGATGACCTATGCGGGCCTGAAGTCGTTCATCTACGCCGGCCTGTCCAAGACCGACCCGCGCGTGCAGGCGGCGTACGACTGGATCAAGCAGAACTACACGCTCGATGAAAACCCCGGCATGGCCGCCGCCGACCCCGAGAACGCGAAGAACGGCCTGTACTACTACTACCACACCATGGCCCGCGCCATGAACGCCTACGACGAGCCCACCTTCACCGACGCCAGCGGCAAGACGCACGACTGGCGCGCCGATCTAGCCCAGCAGCTCTTCTCGCTCCAGCAGCCCGACGGCAGCTGGGTCGGCGACAAGCGCTGGATGGAAGACAACCCGGTCATCACCACGTCCTACGTCGTGCTGGCGCTGCAGGAGATCCAGAAAGACCTGGCGGAGAAGCAGTAGGCCTGCTGTCTGACCGACGGATCGAGCACGTGGGTCAGCGTCTGTCATCCCGAAGGGAGCGGTAGCGACCAGAGGGATCTCGACGGGGCCAGCACAGTCCGCCGTGCCGATCCCTCAGGTCGCTACCGCTCCCGTTCGGGATGACATAGCGTTGGTGCCGGCCCTACCTACGTCGACTGATAGCTCAGCTTGCAACTCCTGCGGTACGCCGAGGCCGTCATGCCGACGGCGTTGCGGAAGACGTTCGCCATGCGCTCGGGGTTTGAGAACCCGCTGCCCTTGGCGATCGCGGGCATGGACAGGTCGGTGTTCGACAGCAACTGCTTGGCCTTCTCGATCCGCACCCGGCGAATCTCCTGCAACGGCGTGCGACCCAAATGCTGCAGGAACTTTCGCTCCAAATACCGCCGGTTCACCGTTACCACCTTCAGCAGCTTCTGCACCGTCACGCCCTCGTGAACGCGCTCGCGGATGTAGCGCAGCGCCTCGAGCACCTCGGGGTCGTTGATGTTCAACAGGTTGGTGCTTTGCCGTGAGATGACGCTGACCGGGGGGAACATGATCGCCTCGGCCGGTGGAGCGGCGCCGGACATCAGTTCGTCCAACAGTTTGGCGGCGGCGAAGCCGATCTTCTCGGTCGGCAGCGCGATGCTCGACAGTGGGGGGTGACTGAACTTGCTCACCAGCTCGTCATTATCGACGCCCAGCACGCAGACCTCTTCCGGCACGCGGATGCCGCTGTGCCGGCAGATCTCCAGGATCTCAGCGCCGGCCGGGTCGTGCGATGCGAAGATGCCGACCGGCTTGGGCAACGACTGCAGCCACGCCAGCACCGTCTGCGGGTCGCCCACCGGTGCCCGCGACCGCAGCGGTGGCCTGCCCTGCCTGCGGTAAAAACTGACCTCGATCTCCTCATCCTCCAGCGCGCTGGCGAACCCCTTTTGGCGGATCTCCGAGAACCCCGCGCCGGTCGGCCCGATGGTGCCGAAGTGGCGCAGGCCCAGGTCCAGAAAGTACTCGGCCGCCAGCCGGCCGACGGCCTCGTCGTCGGCGAGCACCGAGGGAAACGGTTGGGGCGGCCACCAGTTCGACACGTCGACCACAGGAATGTCCAGCTCGCGCAGCTGGTCGACGTAGTTCTTCTCGGAATAGGTGATGACGCCGTCGGCGCTACCGCGTGCGATGCCGTTGAGATATTGCGGCAACGGCAGGACGCGCGTCCACGTCCAGTCCGGCCGTTGCGTCAGGTACGCGGCGATCCCCAATTGCACGCCGTGCAGATATCCCATCCAGTTGTGCATCACGAGCAGTATGCGACGCTGCGGATCAGCCATGCACCAGTGGTAGCGAAGCAGTGACAATTAGGCAAGGCGTATTGTCGCAAAGCGGCAGTGCGATTGTTTCGTCTAACGCGGTGGTGGCTAGTGCCGCTCCTTGGCTGTGCGTTTTACGCGAGGAAGGGCTGAACTGAGAGCGCTAATTGGCTCGTCGCTGCTGGTAATTATTCGAGAAAGTGCCGGCGTACAACCGAAAAAACGGAAGCGAGCTGATCCGCGTTCGGACGGCGGCAGCTTTGTTGCGCAAAGCGGACTCATGCAATGTTCGTGGGGATCTGTAGTGCGTCGAGATCGGTCGTTCCGAAATTTGTCTTATTAAGGTAAAAGCTGCTCTGCCCAGTTCATCGTTGATGCCGATGGACTGATGTGGTACTAGTTTAGCACGCGTTGGCAGAGCGCGGCACGAGATACCCTTCCATTTTACGAGGTTTTGATGTCATTGCTTTCGCGTCCCCGCGCTAGTGCGCCCGTTGCTCCGATCGAGTCGCTCGAGTCCCGCCGTCTGTTGCACAACGTATTGCTGGCACCCATTGCGGACATGCAGGCGGTCGTCGGAACCGCGCAGACGGTCGACCTGAAGCAGCACTTCGACGATCCGGACGTCGCCCGCACCAAGGTGACGCTCGACACGAACTTCGGTTCGATCCCGCTCGAGTTGTACGACGACCTGACCCCGCAGACGGTCGAGAACTTCCTGAAGTACGTCGAGAGCGACCGGTACAACAACGTGCTGTTCCATCGCCTGGAGCCCGGCTTCGTCCTGCAGGGCGGTGGGTACACCAGCACCGGCGCCGAGGTCGAAGATTTCGGTAATGTCCCCAACGAATTCGACGCGAGCCACCCGAACGTCATGGGCACGGTCGCCATGGCCAAGGTCGGTGGTGACCCCGATTCGGCGACGAGCCAGTTCTTCTTTAACCTGGCCGACAACCGCGCGAACCTAGACAACCAGAACGGCGGCTTCACGACCTTCGCCGAAGCGCTGGACATGACCACGGTGAACAACATCGCGGCGCTCCCCACGAGCAACCAGGGCGGTGCCTTTAACGCCCTCCCGGCCGACGCGAGCGGCACCGTGCCCATGATCACCAACGCCACCCTGATGCCCAAGACGGCGTTCACCGTCATCAGCAGCAACCCGGGGATCCTGAACGCCTCGGTCGCCCCCGATGGCACGCTGACCATGACGCCGGTCTCCAGCGGCAACGCGACCGTCACCGTCACGTCCACGACCCTCGACGGCGACGTGATGAACGAGGCCTTCGCGGTCGACGTGGCCGCGCCGCCCGTCGTGCTCGGCACCGGTGAGGGTCAGTCGCGCTCCCTGGTCTTCATCGACGGCGACGGCACCCGCACCACCGTGCGGGCCAGCAACGCCACCGCCACGGTCCTCATGAATGGCACCGAGGTGGCCCTGAGCACCGTGCGCGGCGTGACGACCGTCACCGGTCTGAACCTCAGCATCGGCAGCATCGCCCTAAACGAAATCACCCGCGTCAGCAGCAGCCTGATCATCTCCTCGTCGGGTGGCGATAACTCGGTCGATATCGGTGACATCACCGCGGCCGGCACGCTCGGCTCGATCACGGCGACGCGCGGCAACCTCGTCGGTGACGTGAACGTCGACGGCGCGCTCGGCCGCGTTACCCTCGGGTCCATCAACGGTGGCTCGATCGCCTCGAACGTCGCCGGCACCGCGCTCACGCTTCGCGCCGGTGACGTGACCAACGCCAGCATCACGATGGTCAGCGCGATCCGCAGCATCACCGTCAACAGCTGGACCGACAGCGACGCCACGCCCGACGTTATCTCCGCGCTGGACATCACCACGATCAGCTCGCGCGGCGACTTCGGCGCCGACATCAACACGCCCGGCGGCCTGCGCAGCGCCAGCATCCGCGGCAACACGACCAGCGACAACTGGAACGTCGGTGGCACGCTGACCCGCCTGAGCGTCGGCAGCTGGGAAAACGTGGGTGGCAACGGTCAGGTGACGGCCGGTGACCTCGGCACGATCAGCTCGACCGGCAACTTCGGGCCCGACCTGACGGCCACCACTGGCCTGCGGTCGTTCTCGACCCGCGCCGACGTGACCGGTGGCGTGTGGAACATCGGCGCCGGCACCGCGTCGCGCGTCAGCGCGCTCAACACGGCGGCGGGCTGGATCGGCGTGTTCGCCGGGCCGGTCAGCTCCGTCTCGGTGCGCGGCACGCTCGACGGCACGCTGTCGGCCGGTTCGATGCGGTCTCTGTCGGTCGGCACGCTGGCGGCGCCGGTGTCGTTGACCGACGCCAGCGTCCCATACTCGCTGACCTCGTTCCGCGCGACGACGATGACCGACGCCGAGATTCGCTCGGCCGGGAGCATCCGATCGGTCTCGGTGCGCTCGGGCACGCTCCGCAGCGCGATCTTCGCCGGCGTCGCCGGTGGCGACGCCTCGGTCGAGGGTGCCGCCGACTTCGCCAACCCCAATGCTCAGATCGTCTCGGCCCGCTTCGGCGCGCCGCGCGGTCAGGTGGGCTTCAGCGAAAGCGCGATCATCGCGCCGACGCTGGGCAGCATCAACATTGGCACGATCGCCGACACGGCCTCCAGCATCCCGTTCCAGGGTGTGGCCGCCGACAGCCTGCGCCTGCTGACCTTCACGATCGACGGCCAGCGCGTCCGCCTGACGGACGCGACCCCGATCGACACGCAGCTGCAGGACCAGGGTGTGACGCTCAACAACTTTGAGGTCGTCGTGTTCTAAGTCGTCTGCCGAAGTTTGATTCACAAACCCAATCGCCCGTGGCAACCGCCACGGGCGATTTTTCGTTTCGGTTGGTTCAGGTGGCTCGCCACCGATCGACGTCGGTCCTCATCCTGTGCGGGTGCTTGTCGGGTTCCGGTCCCTCTCCCACGTACTTATGGGAGAGGGACCGGAGTGACGTCCTCCGAACTGAAGCGCGCACCTTCTCAGAGGGTGTCAAAGAACACGGTGCTGTTCGGTTTTCACCGTAGCATGGGCGTCTCGCCCATGGCCGTCTTGAGGCCGAGTAGGCATGTTTTCTTGGAGCCATTTCAGTCGAAGCGGGTTGCCTCAAATCCCATCGGTTGTCCTGCTGACGGACATGGGCGAGACGCCCATGCTACGGTCGGAGCGGACGCGGCGTCGTTCTTTAACACCCTCGCAGGATGACGCAGCTTGGAGCGGAACCATTTCTTCGGTCCTCTTTGAGCACCGTCCATTGTCGGCCACCGCGACAGCGGCGTCCGTTCCGGCCGTGGCATGGGCGTCTCGCCCATGCATGCGGGAGGCCAGCAGATTCAATTTGCATCTGTTGCGCGGTCGAAGCCGCCCGCCACCAATCGTGATTCCATTTCAATCCACAAGCATGGGCTCTGGCATCCATGCCACGGTTTAAGGCGACCCACGTCAGTGCCACCCACGCAAGGGCGTGCCTACACTTTCCCCGTATCGCGTTTCGATGTTGCGCGGTCGAATGCCCCCGGGAGTGTCAGCCACAATGCGCGTCTTTCACTGCGATCACTGCAACCACGCCATCTTCTTTGAGAACACGCTCTGCCAAAAGTGCGGCCACAAACTCGCGTACCTGCCCGACCTGAAGGTCATCGCCTCGCTCGACCTCGCCGGTAAAGCCAGGGACGGCAGCGACGAACTGTGGACCTCGCCGATCAAGCGGGCCGAGGGCAGGAAGTACCGCCTGTGCAAGAACTACGACCACACCGACGTCTGCAACTGGGCGGTGCCGGCCGATGACGACAACCCGCTGTGCCCGTCTTGCCGGTTGACGCGGACCATTCCGGACCTGAACGTCCCCGGCAACCTCGCTGCCTGGGCCAAACTGGAGACGGCGAAGCGGCGGCTCGTGTACAGCCTGATGGAGTTCGGCCTGCCGGTGAAGAACCGCATTGATGACCCGGGGGCCGGCTTAGCATTCGAGTTCCTGACCGACCCGCCGAACGGCCCGCGCGTGCTGACCGGGCACGACAACGGCGTTATTACGCTGAACGTGATCGAGGCCGACGACGTCGAGCGCGAGCGGGCGCGCGTCTCGATGCACGAGCCGTACCGCACGCTGCTGGGCCATTTTCGCCACGAGGTGGGGCACTACTACTGGGACCGGCTGATCCAGCACCGCCCGCGGTTGGAAGCGTTCCGCAAGCTGTTCGGCGACGAGCAGGTGAGCTACGCCGACGCGCTGCAATCGCACTACGCCAACGGCCCATCGCCCGATTGGCAGCAACACTTCGTGAGCGCGTACGCCAGCGTGCACCCATGGGAAGACTGGGCCGAGACGTGGGCGCACTACTTCCACATGACCGACACGCTCGAGACGGCCGCGGCGAGCGGGCTATCGCTGAAGCCCGACCGGGCAAACGAGCCGGTGATGGAGAAGCAGCCGCGCCTGCGCGCCAACGATCAGTCGTTCGACGACATCATCGGCAACTGGTTTCCGCTGACCTACGTGCTGAACGCCCTGAACCGTGGCATGGGCTTGCCCGACGCCTACCCCTTCGTGCTGCCGCCACCGACGATCGAGAAGCTGCGCTTCATCCACGACACGGTCTGCGAGGCGGACTGCACGAAACCGATGGACGAGACGGGGAACGCGCCACCGCCGGTCGCTTCATCGGATTTGGGGGCGCGACAGTAGCCGCACTTTAAGGCCAGCGGACAAGACCCCATGTCATCCCGATGGGAGCGGTAGCTGCCTGAGGGATCTCGATTGACTGACGGTGCGGGCCGTGGGAGATGGGTCGGGATGACAGGTAGCGCATTGGGCTGAGGTTTTGTCCGCTAACCTTTGACCTCGGGCTTGCCCGGGGATGGTTTGCACGTCGATCGCGGGCAAGCCCGCGGCTAGACGAGAGAGGTTTGGAGAGCCTCTCTTACGGACGCGCAGGCCGGGTCGCGGGCAGTCCCTGCTCAAGTTTCTCGGCCCGTTCGAGCAGCGCCTGCGCATCGGCAGGCTGCGTGGTGAGAGGCTTCAGGTCGTAATGCAGGCGTTGCCGGTCGTGCAGCGTGAACGGCATTGCGGTCGCGATCAGATCGAGCGGCACCCAGTTCCACCACGGCGCGATGACCACGCTTTTCGTCACCAGGGCCTGATGGCCCTCCCGGCGCACGTGAACGTCGTACGTGCCGTAAAACGTGAACTCGCGCGTGACCGGCGTACGACCAAACTCCACGTCGTTCAGGTAAACCAGCGCCCCCGGCGGGTCCGACGTGATCGTGATGGTCTGCTCGACGCACCCGCTTAAGGTGCCGACCAACAACAGCATAGTAACGAGCAAACGACCCATAAGGCCCGAGTATACGCCCGATCGGCCCGCGGATGTAGGGCACGACACGCAGCGCAATTCATGGAGATTTCGTTGTCCACCAGCGGCAGGCCACCACGAGCCTACAATCGGCACACGGTCGCAAGCTTGCGCTCCGACTGTAGCATGGGCGTCTCGCCCATGCCGTCATCAGTAAAGGTGACTGATTTTAACCGGGATGACGCTCGCGGCCGGTGCAACTAATCTCCGTCCCGATACTGCTGACATGCGTGGGCCGTAAACTCCTATGAGCACTTTCCTCCTGATCATCTTCACCCTGTTTGCCTCGAACTTCATCTGGTGGGCCTGGGCCGACGCCTGGCTGCGCAAGACCCATCGGGCCGTCGGCTGGCGCTTGGCCGTGGGGCTGTATGCGCTATCGCAGGCGGGGCTATTCGTCTTCATGATCTACGCCCGCATGGTCGACCTAGGCAGCGCCATGCCGCAGCCGTTGTTAATCGCGGTCTACGTGTGGCACCTGGTGATCCTGCCGGTGGTCATGCTCGCCTTGATCGGCCGCGGGTTGTTCAAGGGCGTCGCGGGCGTGGTGCGGGCGATTGCGGGGAAGAAGACGACCGCCGAACCCGAGACGTTGAGCAGCGACCCCGTGTTGGCCAACGGTCCCACGCGCCGGCAGATTTTGGCCGCCACGCTCGTCGCCGCGGCGCCACCGGTGGCGGAGCTGGCCGCCGTCACGACGGCCGTCACCACGCTGGGGTCGTTCCGCATCAACAAGATGGACATCGCCTTCCGCAACCTGCCGTCGCAGTTGGACGGCGTGACGATCGCGCACCTGTCCGACACCCACATCGGCCGCTTCACCCACCGCGGCGATATTCGCCAGATCGCCGAGGCGACCAATCGCCTGGACGCCGACGTCGTCGCCTTCACCGGCGATTTGATCGATTTCGACCTGGACGAACTTCCCAACGGCCTGGAGCTGCTGAAGGGGCTTCAGCCGCGCCACGGCGTGGTGGTGTGCGAGGGCAACCATGACTTGTTTCAGGACCGCAGCACGTTCGAACAGGGCGTGATGAACGCCGGCTTCCCGTTGCTGCTGAACGAGTCGCACACGATCGACATCAACGGCTATCCAATGCAGTTCCTCGGTTTGCAATGGGGCGAGGCCGCGCTGCGGCGCGATCCGATGCTGCAGCAATGGGCGGCGGTGGCGCTGGAGAAGCGACGCCCGGACGCGTTTGGCGTGATGCTGGCGCATCACCCGCACGCCTTCGACTACGCCGCCAAAGCCGGCGTGCAACTGACGCTCGCCGGCCACACGCATGGCGGGCAGCTGATGCTGTCCAAAAACGTCGGCCCTGGCCCGGTGATGTACCGCTACTGGTCGGGCCTTTATCGCCAGGGCAACGCGGCGTGCGTCGTCTCCAACGGCATCGGTAACTGGTTCCCACTGCGCATCAACGCGCCTGCCGAGATCGTCCATATCCGGCTGAGCAAGGCGTGATGCCAAAAGGCGTGCGAGGGCAAGCTGTCGGTGGCAGCTCTCGCTCAATCCCCCGCATTCGCGGCCGGCGGGGGAACGGCCCGCATGGCGACCTTGGGGGCCGTCGAGCCTTTCGATCGGTTAACGATGACCACGCCGAGGATCGCGATCGCGCCACCGATCATTGCCGGCGTGGTCGGCGCCTCGTGCAGCGTGACCCACGTCAGCAGGATCGTCATCGGTGGCATCAGGTAGACCAGCACCGCAAGCCGTGATGCCGGCACGTGGATGAGCGCGTACGCCCACAGCGTGTTGGCGATGGCCGCGGGGAAGATGCCGAGGTAGACGATGCCCAGCGTCGCGTGCAGCGGTGCCGCACGCACTTGTCCGATCAGGCTGCCGATCCACGGCGTCAGCAGCAGCGTGCCAAAGCAGATCGCGTAGGTGGTAACCCTGGTCGCGCCCACCCGCTGCGTCACCGGCCGCTGCACCACCGCCCAGATCGCCGCGAAGAACGCCGCCAGCAGGACGAAGAGCGCGCCGGTCGACAGCTGCAGGTGCCCGTCCTTGCCGACCGCGATCAGCATCGCGCCGGCGCAACTGACGGCAATGCCGATCCAGCCGACCGGTTGCAGGCGCTCGCGCAGGAACGCCACCGCAGTGCCGCGGTGAAGACCGGCGACGTGGCGATGATCATGGCGACCGTGCCGGCATCAACCGTCATCGCACCGTAGTTCAGCGACGAATGATAGAACCCCACGCCCACCACGCCGATCGTGGCCACGATCGGCCATTCGCGTTTCGGCAGGCTCAGCGAGCGCTTCGCGCCCGACATCAGCAGCATCGTCACCGACGCCGCGATGAACCGCCCGAGCGTCAACTCGAACGGGCCGTACCCGTTGGCCAGCGCATGGCGGATCATCGGGAACGCCGACGCCCAGAGAACCAACGTGATTGCCGCCGCCAGAGCCACCGACCCATTCATGTGCCGAATCGTATCGATGGCGACGCCGAAAGCACGCGATACGGAAAGGCTTGTCTGGCTTTCCGTGGCATGGGCGTCTCGCCCATGCATGTCATGAGGCCAGATGATTTGATTTGTTGATGCGGAACGGTCGGCGTGGTTTGCCACAAATAAAATCTGTCATTCCAGACTACACGCATGGGCGTCTCGCCCATGCCACGGCCGGAGCATCACGATCCTCGTCGCCAGGCAATTAGCGCCGTTGCGACGAAAAACCCGCCCAACATTGCCAGCGGTGGCGTGAGGCTGACGCGGTTCGCGTCGCGCGGGAGGTCGAGCGGTGTGACGACCGCGGGGTTCACCACCGCGCCGCCGGTGCGCTCGGCGAGGGCGCGCATGGCGGCGTAATCGTTGCCGATGGCCGCGAATTCCGGCGCATAGCGGGCCGGCAACGCGCGGCGGGCGATGACTTGGCCATCGTGCAGCACCGTCGCCAACGCGGCGCTCGGTGACGGATCGATCGTCAACTCATATCGTCCCGGCGCGACCTGCGGGACGGGCCGTGACTCCCCGGTGATGTCCAACACAACCGCGGCGCCGTTCAGCGGTCGACCTCGTTCGACGGCGTCAATGAGCATCCGCGTGCCGTTCTTCGACTCATCCCAACGCACCGCAAACCGCTCATCCCGCGGCGGGCGAGCCAGCCGCTCGGTTGCCAGCGCCACGGTCGCGGTGGGGGGCGTGTAGGCGAAGGCAATCACCCGACCCGTGCCGGCGTTCCACCAGGCCGCCAGCGGTTCGCCACCGGCAGTGTTCGTCGCGACGACCGTGGCGCCCGCGCGCGGCCAGAGCGGGTTCCACGGCGCCGCTTCGACATCGCCGGCCGTCGCAAGTTCGCCACTGAACCCGCCGCGAGCCGGAGACGTGCGAAGCTCGCCTGCAATGGCGGCGCGCAACAGCTGAGCCGCAGCGCGCGACCAGCGGGCGGGGTCGGCTTCCGTCACCACCGTGCCACCGGTCGCAACGGCGATCTGGGCAAGCGAGTCGCTCGCGGGGCCGTTGCCGATCGACAGAACGTTGAGCCTAGATGCCGCGTTGCGCAGTTGCTCGACGCGTGGCGCAACGTTTACCGGATCGGCGCCGCCATCGGTGATCAGAAGGATCTGGCGGGCCTTGGAACTTGGCGCCGCGACGATCGCGTCCAGCGCGGCCGCGAGGTTCGTCGGACCATTGGGCGCGATGGGTGGGGCGGTGGCGATCGCGGGCAGCGTGTCGGTGACGCTGCGGCCGGTGCTCCACCAGCGCACGTCGCGCGCGAACGAGCCGACCGACACGGTGTCGTTCGGTGGCAGCGCCGCCACCGCGGTGCGCGCAGCGGTGACGGCGGCATCGAAGCGCGTGCCGCCACCGCCTGCAGGGGCGGCCATCGAACCGCTGGCGTCGGTCAGGATCGTCCATTCGACCGTCGGTTGCGGCGGGGAACTAGCCAGCGGTGACAACGCGTCGAGCGCACTTCCCGCGTACCCACCAGCGGTGAACGCCGCGTCACCCCCGAGCAGGATCAGCGTGCCACCCAGCCGCCGGACGTAGCGGTCGAGCAATAGCTGCCGTTGCAGCGGCAACTCGTCGATCGACACGTTTTGCAGCACGATCACCGAGACGCCGAGCAACGCAGTGGCGTCGGTCGGCAGGTCGGCCGGCGCGAAGCGTCGCCACGGCGCGCCAGGATCGTCACGGCCAACCCACCAGCGTTCGAGATCGGTTGGTGGCGGTCGGACCGTCGCCATCGCGTCGTTCTCGGGCCAGTTGTCGCCGGTCGATAGACGCACGGCCGCACGATCGGCGTTTGGCGAGAGGTCGGCCTGTAGCGTGTAGTCGCCGGCGATGCGATCCGGAGCGGAATCGCTGACGCCGGTCCAAACGATTTCGCGCGGCGGACCATTGTTCGCGAACGCAGCTCGAAGCTGATTCATTTGCACGTCGACCGATGACATGCGCGCATCGACCGGGCGGTCCAACGCCGGGTCAATCACGATGTACGTCGGCGGGGCGGTCGCGGGAAGCTCGAAGCGCCCATCGCTGAAGACGATCGCGACGCCGCTGGCGGGTGGCGTGAAGATCGTGCGGTCGGCGGGCAGGTCGGGCAGGGGGTCGCCGGGTGGGGGCGTCGTGGTGGTTGTGCCGGCGAAGTATTGCAGTTGATACGGGCGGTCGCCCAGCAGTTGGCCCAGCCGGCGCTGGAGGGCTTGCGGGCCGCGGTACGTTGCGCCGCGCGTGCTTGCCGAGAGGTCGACCAGCACGGTGATGTCCTCGGCCGATGCGCTGCCGTCGTACGTCGGCTGGCCGGCGGCGATGGCGAGGCAGGCGGCGGCGATGATGGCAAGGATCTTTGTCGCGCGGGGAAGTGTTCGCCGCCACAGCAGCAGGGTGAAGATGCCCACCATCAGCAACGCGATCGCCAGCAGCGTCGGCGAGCGAAGTTGGATGAGGGGGAGAGACACGGCAATTGTAGAAAGGTCGCCACTTGCTTAGGAGATGCGCTCCGGTCCCTCTCCCGGTACGCCGGGAGAGGTTAGGTGAGGGTGATTTATTCGTATGTCCCAGAGTCGTCAGCAGTCCGAATCACCCCCACCCAGCCTCCCCCGGAGTACCAGGAGATGGGCAGGAATGGCGTTCGTTGCTGCTGGCTATGCCTCTTCCACCAGCGCGACGCCATAGCCCGGCAGGCGCAGTTCGCCGGTCTTGGCGAGGGTGCCATTACCACTGATGATCTTCGCGCCGAGCAAGCCATGAACGCGCTGGCCACCGGCGGCGTGGTTCAGCAAGGCGAGGTAGCGACGTTTGCCGTTCGATCGGGCGATCATCTCCACCGACTGGCTCGCCTGGGCCATCGGCTCTAGTGAAAGTTCCGCGGTCAAGTGCGTCAGCAGCGCGGCGACGGCGGCGGGCGTGGCGTATCCGCCAACGTAGTAGACGCGGCCCTTGCCGACCCTGTTGACGGTGACGGCCGGCGATTCGCCCAGCAGCGCGTCGCTGCCGGTCCACCAGGCCAGTGGCGTGGCGGCTAACGGGCGCAGGCGCTCGACGAACGCGTTGAACGGCAACGTGGCGCCGCTGGCCAGGCGGGCGTCGCGCGTCTCGTTGTCCGACAACGTCGTCCAGTCTTCAACCTCTACACCGGCCAGCTTGCGCAGCAGGCCGGGCAGCGGCATTTCCACGATGTGCAATCGATCGTCGTGCAGGCCCGACTGCGCCCCCAGCACCAGCGTGCCGCCGGCGGTGACGTAGTCGGTCATCTTCTTGGCGATCGCCTTGGTGACGATCTTCATGTGCGGCGCGACGAGCAACCGGTAGCCCGCCCAATCCGTCGCCGGCCACACCTGGTCGACGCTGAGGTGCCGCCGGCCCGCCTCGTGCAGCCATCGGGCCGATTCCCACGCGCCTTCTTTTACGTACGTGTTAATGCGACCCTCGTTGGTCTCGTTATCGAAGTCGCGCAACACCGCGATCGCCTTCACCGGCTTGGCTGCTAGAAATTCCTTCGGCAGCGCGAGGAATTCCTTGCCCGCCTGCACGGCTTCGCTCAGCCGACGGTTATCGCGGTCGTCCTGATCGAGAATGCCGTGCCAGTGCTGTTCGGAACCATACGGGCACGTGCGCCAGCGGAAGTACAGGACGCCGTTAGCCCCGTGCACGACCGATTGCCACGCGTACAAACGCATCTGCCCCGGGCGCGGGGTGCGCAGCAGGTAGTGCATTTGCCCGCCGGGGCCGGATTGTTGTTCCAGCACGGCGTACGGGAACGACAGGCTGCGCGCCTGCTGCAAGGGGAACGCGTACGACCACCAGTCGCCGTCGTTGTTGAAGTGTGGATATTGATCGTGGCTGAAAAAGTCCAGCTCGGCCGCCAGCTTCGGGCCGTCGATGTTCTTGAAGAGGCCGTTGTGGGTGATCTTCCACTTGCGGTCGTGGGCGCGCAGGATGTCGGCCTGCCGTTTGGCGAACGCCACGACGGTGTCGCTGATGAAGCGCACCTCGTCGAGCTGCGCGTGTGGGTTCTGGTACGTGGCGGTGGGGTGGGGCAAATCGATCTGGTCCCACGCGTCGTAGGTCTGGCTCCAGAACCGCGTGCCCCAGGCGTCGTTCAGCTTCTCCAGGGTCTTGTACTTGCCCTTGCACCAGGCGCGGAACGCCAGCGTGTCGCTGGGGGCGTAGCTGACATCCATGTGGCAGTTGAACTCGTTGTCCAGCTGCCAGGCGAGGATCTGGTCGTCCCCCTCGTAGTGCTCGGCCAGCGCGGTCACCAGGCGGTCGGACAGGTCCAGGTACTTCTGCGACGTGTAGTTGTAGTTTCGGCGGCTGCCGTGCGCCATGGGCTGGCGGTTGAAGTTCCAGCGGAGCACTTCCGGGTAGTTCTTCGCCACCCAAGCCGGGCCGGCGTAGGTGGGGGTGCCCATGATCACCTTCACCTTGTGCTTGCGGCACAAATCGATCACGCGGTCGAACATCTCGAACTGGTAACGGCCCTCCTGCGGTTCCCAGTAGCTCCAGGCCCCTTCGCCTAGTCGCACGACGTTGAACCCCGCTGCCGCGATGCGGGCGATGTCGGACGCATGGCGGGACGCGTCCCAGTGCTCCGGGTAGTAGCAGACGCCGTAGTGAAAGCGGTCGAGCATAATGCGAGGGGCTCCGGGTCTAGAGCAGGGGACATTCTCGCGTAGCGAGTGCCCGCTGGGTGCCACGGTTTGGTACGCCAAGCCGTGCCTGCCGCACGCCCGAGACACGGCTTGGCGTACCAAACCGTGGCACCCGAACGCTACGGCAAGGTGCGCCCTGCTCTAGAGGTCGCAGCAGGGTAACCCAGCGGAGCGGAAGCGAGAAGCGGTCGGCGGCTGGCGTGAGGACGCGCGGTCCGGCAAATCGAGCGTTGACAGCCCGAGCTTGCAATGGGAAAACCGCTCAAAATGGACATCACCCCCGCCGCGCCGCTTCCTCCGGAACTACCGCAAATGCCACCCACCGCACCCTGGAAGCGCCGGCTGCGCCTGGCAGGCATTATCGCAATCAACGGCGTGCTGGTCGCGATGATCATCGGCCTGCTCCTGGCTACCTGGATGCCGGCGTACATCTTCAAGAACCCGCAGATTGAAATCGGCGAGACGCGGAGCAAGTGAAGCACGACGTGGAAGAAATGCGCGGCGCGTTGCGCTAGCGTTGCATCGATCGCGCAGCGCGCCCGTAGAGATGGATAGTGTGCTCTTTGACAACTGAATAGCCGACGCGCGTGGCATGGTGAACGTTGTCGTCATCACCCGATGGTGCAAAATGGTGCATAATGGTGCATGAATCCATGTTTTGCCTTACCCAGACCGCCGCGGCCGCGATGATCGTGGCATGGGCGTCTCGCCCATGCGTGTGGAGTGGGATAAGAGGTGCAGTTTGTTGGCTGTTGCGCCGAACGAGATGCTGAAGCGAATTTTATCTTATGGCCTCATCACTAGCATGGGCGAGACGCCCATGCCACGGTTGAGTGAATGTACACCACCTCAACCAGCAACTGCCGTTCACTCGTGCCGCAGGGCTTCGATGGGGTTCATCCGAGCGGCCATCATCGCGGGGTAGAGGCCGAAGCCGATGCCGATCAGGGCGCTGACGACGAAGCTGCCGATGACGCTCCAGGGGGTGATGTTCGTCGGGTAGCTCTGCTCGCTGACGTACGCGACCATAATCGGCAGCAGCTTGGCGAACCCCATGCCGAGGCTGATGCCGATCAGGCCGCCACCGATGCTGATCGTGGTGGTCTCGATCAAAAACTGCAGCGTGATGTGCCGCCGTTTGGCGCCAAGGGCCCGGCGGATGCCGATCTCCTTCGTGCGCTCGGTGACGGTCGCGAGCATGATGTTCATGATGCCGATGCCGCCGACCACCAGGCTGAAGCTGGCGATGCCCACCATGATGAAGTTGAACATGCGGTTGAGCCGCTCGGCGTTGCGCAGGATCTGGATCGGCGCCTTTACCGTGAAGTCGACGTTGCGCTTGTGACCGATCTCCAGGATGTTCTGCGCGACGCTGGCGATCTTCTCGACGTCCTCGATTCGGTTGGCCTGCAGCCAGACCTCGCTGAGCTCGATCACCTTCCGTTCGACGCTGCCCGACTGGCGCTTCACGTTGGTGTCGCCGAACCGATCGGCCGCCAGCGACAGGGGGAAGTAGACGTCCTGGTCGAGGTCGCGATCGATGACGGCGGCGCCGTCGGAACCGGCGCGCAGGCCGGTGGGTTCGAGGACGCCGATGATCGTCAGCGTCACGTTGGCCGACGCGCTGGTGCCGACCTTCAGGGTCGAGCCGATCGGGTCCTGATAGGGGAACAGCTGCCGGGCGACGGTCGAGCCGATCACGCAGACCGCCTCGCTGCGGTCGTACTGCAGGCCGGTGAAGAGGTTGCCGCGTGACAGCTTGAGGTTGACGACCTCGAAGACGTTGGGCGTGGTGCCGATCGCGTTGGCGCCGAAGGCGCGGGTGTCGCCACGGCTGACGTTCTGCTCGGTGTCGCGAAGGGGGACGACGGCGGCCAGGCCGGGCAGCTCGCGCAGGCGGGCGAGGTCGATGCGCTTGATGCCGTACTGCAGCACCCGCTGCGCGCGACCGGACGACTCGTTCTCGGCCGGTCGGACCGACCGGATGACGATGTTCTTGGCGCCCAGCTTGTCCATCTGTTCGCGGGCCGACTGTTTGGCCCCCTCACCGATCGACACCATGATGATGACCGCCGCCACCCCGAAAATGATGCCCATCGCGGTCAGCAGGCTGCGCAGCTTGTGCAACCGCAGGTTGCGCAGCGCGAGGATCAGGGTTTCTTTGAGGAAGGAGAACATAGCGTCCGAGGTCAGTGGTTCGTGGTCAGTTGTGATGGGCGGCCAGATCGTGCATAGTCAGCAGCGCGGTGTGGAACACGTTCCCGCACGACGGATTACGGACCACTGACCACGGACATCCCATGACCATCTTCCAGAAAATCATCGACCGGCAGATCCCGGCCAAGATCGCGTACGAGGACGACAAGTATATCGTGATTCACGACGTCAGTCCGCAGGCGCCGGTACATTTGCTGGCGATCCCGAAAAAGCCGATCGCGACGCTGAACGACCTGCAGGCGGGCGACGCCGAGCTGGTGGGCGGGCTGTTCCTGGTGGGCAAGAAGGTGATGAACGAGCTCGGCCACACCGATTACCGCACGGTGTTCAATTGCGGCGCCGGCGCGCAGCAGTCGGTCTTCCAACTGCACTTGCACCTGCTGGCCGGCCGCGCGTTCACCTGGCCACCGGGCTGACGTCGACCGAGCCATCGCCGGACTGGCCGCTACAGTAGCCAGTGCCTCCCGCATCCCTGGCAACCCGCGAGCCCGCGCCGGTAGCGGCCTGCTTACCGTGTGAAGTCGCTCACGCTCACGTCGGCCTGCCAGGTCGATGCCGGCATCTCGAACGGCGTCACCTGCCCCCGCAGGCGGTCGCTCGACCAGTGGGCCGCAGCGGCCATGTCGCCGGACATCTGCACGGCCGCGGCCGACAGGATTCCCTTGGTCTTCTCGTGCTTCCGGTTGCCGACCGCTTTGATCGCCTCCATCTGAACGTCGGAGCTTTCCTCGAGGTCGCCGACGATGCCACCGAAGCGACCGAAGATCGCATCGACGTTGGGCGCGCCCAGCACGCCCACCGACCAGATGGCGGCGGCTCGGGTGCTCGAGGAGTAAGACTTCTGCGGAATCAGCTTGGAAACGGCGGCGCTGGTCGGTTCGTGACCCAGCAAAGTGCCGGCGACGATCGCGTTCGTCGCGGCGGCGTGCGCCGTCGGCTTCTGCTCGGTTGCGATCTGATCCGCCGTCGCCCGTTGGATGGCTGTCACCAGTGCCGGACCGGCCGCTGCGTCACCGATTTGACCGAGCGACCTGGCGACCTGCGCCACCAGCACCCAATCCGCGTCCTCCAGCAGCTTCACGTGCCGCTCGAACCCCTCGTGGCTCGCGAGCTGGCCCAGCACGTACGACCCGTCCTCGCGGCGGCGCGGGTTGGCGTGGTCCAACAGCGCCATGGCAGCGGCGGACGCGGGTTGACCGATCGCCACCAGCGCCTCACGCGCCGCTGTGTGCAACGGGGTGTACGGGTCGTCCAGCTGCTTTACCAACGGCTCGATCGCCGCCGGCCCCGGCACCTTTGCCAGCGCGATCGCTGCGGCGGTGCGGACGGATTCATCCGGGTCGCTCAGCATCGCGATGCCGCGCGTCCGCGCGGCGTCGGCGCTCAGCAGGTTCGGCAATGCCGCCACGGCATAGCGGCGAACGGTCGGGTGGTCGTGCTTCAACAGATCGACGACCCCTTGTGCATGCGGGGTCGCCTTCAGCGTGCCCAATGCCTCGATCGCGGACGACTGAACCAGCACGCTGTCGTCGGCCAACAGTCGCGCGATTGCGTCGGCCTGCGCGGTAACGCCCGCCCGTGCCAGCGCCGTGGCGGCCGCGGCGCGCAACATGGGATCCTCCGACGAAAGCTGCCCAGCGATGCCGGCGGCTTGATCGGCGCTGGCGACGGCAAGGGCGGCGGCGGCGACCGTGCGGTCGGCGTCATTCAAACCGGCGGTGACGAGATCGCCACTGCCCACCGCGGCTGCAGATCGGACGGCATTATCGCGCACGGTCGGGTCCGCATCGGTCGCGAGCCGCACGAGCGCGGCTGCGCTCTCGGGCGACTTGAACGTCCCCAGCGCCGCCGCGGCCGCCGCCCGCACGATGGCGTCGGGGTCGCTTGCCGCCTCGATGATCGCCGGCAGCGCAGCGGGCAGTTCCGTGGCGCCCAGGTCGCTAACCAGCTCGGCCCGCCGCTCGCGCGTCTGGCCCGGGCGCTTCAGCTCGGCCGCTAACAGCTGGGCGGTGCGCGGCACGGTCGTGTTGACGCGATCGGGCTGCGGTAGCCCCAGCGCGTCGGTGCCGAAGGGTAACGGCTTGTCGATCGGGGGCAGATCGACCGTCTTGGCTAGCGCCGGGCCCGCGAGCAGCAGCATTGCGATCAGGGTGCGATGGATGGGCATAACGTCTCTTTCGATGGACTTCCGAACCCCTTCGACTCTCCGGACCTCACTAACCCTGCTTCAGCAGCTGCCCCAGGCGCACGCGGGCGGCCAACAGCATCACCAGGCAAAGGCACGCGATGACGATCAGGTGCGTCTGCCACAGTTCCTGCACGGCCCGCGAGCCGGTGGGCATCAGGCTCAGGCCCATCACGAGCGGGCTGACCATCGACATCCACGCCGCGATGTTCTCACCGAGCTGCGTGCCCGCAGCGAAGTAGGGGAGCAGCGGCAGAATGAAGATCGCGGCGCAGATGAGGTACGCCGTCACCGTCGCGCGGGCGGTGTTGTCGAAGAAGCTGCTGGCGGCCAGGCCGACCGTGCAGCAGAGCAGCGCCGCCAGCGCGACGACCGGCAGCAGCAGCAGGAACCGCTGCGGATAGCTCGGATCGACAAAGCAGACCGCCCCGTATGCCGGCAAGAGCGCCAGCACGGGCAGCAGCGCCGCCGGTAGCGAGGGCAGCAGTTTGCCCCAGAAGATCTTGCCACCGCCTAAAGGCGTCAGGCGCAGCGTCTCGAACGTGCCGCTCTCGATCTCGCTGCTGATGCCGGGGCTGGTCAGGCTGGGGTCGATCAGCGCAATCAGGCCGAGCTGCAGCGCGACGAGCACGGTGGCAACGTGTGCTAACAGGTTGGTCTGCTCGACGCCGCCGTACAGGCTCATGACGGCCAGGCCGAGCGAGAGGACGAGCGACGCGTAGAACGAGCGGATCATCCAACGGCCGCTGCGCAGGGCGTTGGTGCGGTTCTCTTTGCCCATGATGGGGTTGAAGGAGCCGAGCGGCTTGCGCTGCTTCTTGTCGTCGATCAGGAACATGACCTTACGGCCGATCGAGCGGTTCTCCACCGCGATCGCGCCACCGGGCATGCGATCGCTTTCGGCCGGTGGCTTGCGCAGCTTGGCGACGATGGCAGCAAAGCAGACGGCGGTGACGATCAGCGCCAGCGGCACGAACGCCTGCCAGATCGGCACGAGGCCTTCGTCGGGCCGGCCACCGAACTGGGCGCCACCGGCATCCGGCCGCAGCACGCTGAGCGCAGCTGCGACGGGGGAGAGTGCGCGGGCGTAATGCAGCAGCGAAGCAAATGGGCCGCTCGTCTCGCGCAACACCAGCGCCGCCGGCACCAGCACGCCACCGCATAGCACGAGCACCGCGACGTACGAGATCACCAGCGCGTTGGACGTTTGCCGGCTGAAGGCTGAGACGGTAAGCGACACCATCGCCAAGAAGATCGCGGCGACGATCAGGATGATGTAGCTGTAGAGCAGGTTCTCGACGTTCACATCCCCGCGCCACACCAGCAGCGCCACGAAGGGCAGGCCCGCGATGATCAGCAGCACCGGAAAGCTGATGGCCGACAGGATCTTGCCGATCACGATCTGCCCGGCCGACAGCCGCGACGCGTAGAGCATCTCGAACGTGTTGCCGTCGCGCTCCCCCGAGATCGCGGTGGCCGCGATGCCGGGGACGAACAGCGTGAGAAGCACGAGCTGCCCGATCACGATGCCCAGCAGCAGGTCATCCCGCCCCTGCGCCGCCACCGCCAGCACGCCACCCTGCGGCCAACTGGTGAGCACCATGAACGCCAGCACCGCAACAAATGCGATCTGAATCGCCGCGACGCGCGGGAGGCGGAGGAGGTTGAGGAGGTCTTTTCTTAGTACTGGATTCATCGTTATCACTTCTTGAAGAACCGCGTCTCTACTTCGTCAGCGACATAAACACGTCTTCCAGATCCGCCGGCACTTCGGCGAAGTTCGAGACGGGGATGCCTTTCTTCAGCAGGGCAAGCAGCGCCATCGCCAGGTGCTGTTCGTCGGCCTGCACCTCGTAGCGAAGCACATTGGGCTCGTTCGACTCGATCGGTTCCCAGCCCTCCATGCCGGCCAGGACTTCCTTGGCGGCGTTCACGTGCTTGACGACCTGCACCTGCATCAGGCGCTTTTGACGCACCGTGCGCATGATGTCTTGAACCGCGCCGTTGGCAACCAGCTTGCCCTGCTGAAGGATGCCCACCGTGTCGCAGACGTCGGCCAACTCGGGCAGGATGTGGGACGAGACCAGCACGGCCTTACCCAGGTCGGCCAGCTCGCGCAGCAGGCGGCGCATCTCGATGCGGGCGCGCGGGTCGATCGTGGCGGCCGGCTCGTCGAGGATCAGCACCTGCGGGTCGTGCAGCAGCGTCTTGGCGATGCCGACGCGCTGCTTCATGCCGCGGCTGAGCGCGCCCACCAGCTTGTCGCGGAACTCGAACGAGTTGGCGATCTTCAGGCAGTAGTCGATGCGCTCCGGCCGGGCCTTACGCGGGATCTTGTAGGCGGCGGCGAAGAAGTCCAGGTACTCCCAGACGCGCAGCGTTGGGTAGACGCCAAAGTTGTCGGGCAAAAAGCCGACGAGCTGTTTAATGCGATCCTTGTCGTTCGTCACGTCCTCACCGGCGATGCTCGCCTTGCCCTCGGTGGGGTCCAGCAGGCCGCAGAGGATGCGGAACGTGGTCGTCTTGCCGGCACCGTTGGGCCCGATGTAGCCGAAGACCTCGCCCTTGTGGATGTTCAGCGTGAGGTTGTCCAGCGCCAGGTGTTGGCCGTAGCGCTTGGTCAGGTTCTCGGTCTGCAGGATGACTTGGTCGCGTTGAATGGGCATGTTCGAGGTTCCGGAGGTTGATGTGGGTCGTTTGATGCTGAATCGGTCGAGCAGACGTATGAGTACTGCGATCGGTCAAGATGCCAGGCGTCTCAGTCGCCGGACGGGGCGGCCGCGTTGACGCGCCCCTCGATGTCCAGGCCAAGGTCGTTGATGTTCCACAGCGGCACCACGCCGGCCGAAAGGGGGGGCGCCTCGATCTCCAGCGACAGCCAGACGGTGCCCGTCTCGTCGAAGTCGGCGGGCGTCAGGTCGAACGTCACCGGCTCGCGCTGGCCGAACGTGCGGTCCCACCGTGCGACGACCTCGCCGGTCGACATCGCGCTTTCGACCAGTTCGCCGTCGCGCACCTGGCCGCGGCGGACGATCATCGACTGCACGGGCAGCGAGACGTTGGCCCGCAGCGTGGCGCGCGTTGGCGTCAACTGGCCGATCTCGCGCGGCGGGCGGAAGCCGATCTGCCACAGCCCTGGCTGGCTCGAGGGCAGCCACGTGCCCGTCGTCACGTCCAGCACCGCAATCGCGGTCTTGCCCGTCACCGGCGTGTTGAAACCCGCATCCACCTTCACGGTGGTACCAGGTTCCGACGGTCGAAGGTTCACCGGAAACAGCGCCAGCCGCAGCGAACGGTCCAACTGCGGCGTTACGGACGGGTCGATGATCGACGGCAGCTCGCCGCCCTCAACCCAGCCACCAATCTGCAGGCGAGTGCCTCCGCTTGGTGGGGCGGCGCCGAGCGACTGGGCCGGCGTCAGGACCGACGACAGCACCAGCGCCCGCAGCTTGTCGGTATCGGTCAGGATCGGCCCGGCGTTCAGGTACTTCTGTGCCCGCGCCGCCACCTGGTCGGGTGACGACTGGGCCGACGAGCCGGACGAGTCGCTGGCGACGGCGCCACCGGTGTTACGTGCATCGGGCGCAACGGGCGTTTCCGATTTGCCCTGTTCCAGTGGCGACAAGCGGTAGACGCTGCCGCCGCTGGTTAATACGGGGGCCTGGAGTGCTGCACCCAGTTCGTTGTCGACCGACAGCCGCAGGCCCTCCTCACCGAACTGCCCCGTGGCGGTGGCGCCGATGCCGGGGGGCGTGCTGGCGCTGGCCTGCCAGACGCGGTCGATCCGGCGAGCGGCGGCGCCGGCGCCGGGCACGGTGAACGTGTCGGCGAGCAGGGTGGGGGCGTCGCTACCGTCGTAGGCGAACGGCTGCAGCGTAGCGCCGGGCAGGCGCGTGGTGAGCGTCAGGTCGGCCACGTCACCCGTGAAGGCGGCCATCTCCTGAATCAACCCGCCACGATCGGCCAAGTTCATGACCGACACGCGGCCGGCCGTCAGCGGCACTTGCTTTTGCGAGAGCAGCCCCATTCCCACTAGCGCCGCCGCCACGCCCAGCGCTACCACCGAGGTCGCAGCGAAGGCCCACGGCCGGCGCGCGCCGCGCCAAACCAACTGCAGTGCGACCACCACCACCGCAAACCCCGCAGCCAGCGCGACCGCGATCGTGCGCGGCGGGGCGGGCGTGCCGATCATCTCACCCAGGATGTCAGGCGATTGCGCGGGCAGGCGGCTCGCATCCCATGAGATCTGCGGACGCGACAGGCCCAGCAGCTCGGTCCAGAAGTCACGCATCCGCTCTTCGTCCCACTTGGGCGCGTTGACCGGGAAGCTGGTGAAGACGATGCGTCCCAGGCCCAACTGCCGGTAGGCGGCGTGCACGTAATGTTTGTCGGCCAGCAGAACCGTTGCCCCGTCGGCGGCGACCGCCTCGGTAATCTCGACCGGCTCGCGCAGTTCCACGGGGCCGGCCGTCGTCTGGATGCGGCCGGCCAATCGGTGGCCGATCGTGCGCACGGGCATCAGCGGCTCGAGCCACGTGCCGCGCACGTCGCTCTGGCCCAAGGGAGCGTAGATCCCCAGCGTGCCACCGGAGCGCACATATGAAAGCAGGGCCGCCTGCTCGGCGGGAGTCGCCTCGGCGACCGCAACATCCAGGAGATGGATGGCCCGGTACCCGTCGTAGGCGACCGGGTGGGGCGACAGGTTATCGGTGGAAATGCTCACGAGCGCCACCGGCACGCCCAGCGTTTCCGAAGCAGGCTTGCGCAGCGCGAAGGCGTCGTACGGGTCGCGGTCGTCACCCTCGCCGCCCTGTATGCCCAGCATTGTCGCGGCGCCGCCTTCGCCACCTTCACCGTCGGCCGCCGATTTCAGCAGCAGGTCGGTCTGAGCGAGCTTGCCGCCTCCCTCGAGCCACTCGAATATCGCCAGGGGTTTGCCACCCTGCCCGGCGCGCGGGCGATCCGGGTTTTCACCCAGCGGGGCGTACATGACGGTGTAGATGCGCGCGTTGGCCGGCACGGGAATGGCGGCGCTGAGCAGCAACGGCCCGTCGACGCCGGGCACGCGCGCCTCCACGCGGCCGTCGATGGCGCGGTTCGTGTCGTTCGTCAGCGTCACGCGCAGCGGCACCCACGCGCCCGGCACGTACTCCGGTGACCCGAAACGGTTCACCACCGATATGCTCGGTTCCGCCCATGCGTTGGGTGACGCCGTCACCAGCAACACCAGCGCAATCCAGAACGAACTCATCCAAAAACGCAAGCTCTGCGGCAGACGTCGCGATCGAATGGCAACCTCCGGCCAAAGGGGGAACGAGCCACGCGAGCCCGACCCGGGGAATTGAGTTCGGGAATCTATCAAAGCGGACGCTAACTGCAAAGATGGGAATCGCGAAGTGACGGATTTGGATTGAAAGGAAGTCGGTCACGGCAGTCACGCAAATCGTCCGAGCGCGCTTCGCACCTGACGGTCCGGCGACCGAAGCGGACGACATTGTTGTCGCGGCAGACTTCGGTGATGGAGGTTGCAGCCGATCTCGGTGCTCGTCCTGCTGATAGGCCAAGGGCGGGACGCCCACGCTACGTGAAGAGTGGACGCGACCAACTGCCCAACACCGCCGAAGGATGACGATTCGCGGCGGTTTCCCCGTTATGCGTAAACAAAAAAAGAAGACACCGGTGTTTCCACACGGTGTCTTCCGGAGGGGAGAAAATGCGCCATTGCGCAAGCGTTCTAGGTTGCCTATCTTAGCATAGCTAGGCTAGGTGGCTTGGGTCAATCTTTATTTTCAAAGCCAACAGGCCTTCCTAAAATCGATCGGCGAACGAGGTGCGAGTTCTCCAGCAAAAAGCGTTTGAATCGGTCCCACTTGAGGAACTTTATCCTGTTTACCGGGCCAAATTACGATTGTGGGGGTGACAGGCGCCGCCGGCGCGTGCCACTGGCCCGGCTGCGTTCCATGTCCTGTTTCAGGGTCTCGACGCCGTCGCGGATGCGGTCGGTCGCGGTTTCGAGCGACAGCCGCTCACCGTTGTCGGTCGAGAGCTTCACCGGGTCGCCGAAGCGCACGTGCGAACGCCCGGCGGTGCGGAATGCGGTCAGCATCTCCATGCCGCGCGGTGAGCCATCGAGGTACGCCGGGTACAACGGCACGCCGGTCTTCATCGCCATCATCGCGACACCGGTCTGAAATGGCATGAGGTTGCGGTCCGTCTCGATTTTGCCTTCCGGGAAAATGCCCAGCACCTTGCCGGCGTCCAGCGCCCGCAGCGCCGCGCGGGTGGCCGACGAGTCGCGCCCGTTGCGCGAGACGGGGATCGCCTCGATCATCCGGAAGAACCAGCCGATCGACTGGATCTCGTAGTACTCCTTGGCCATCATCCAGACGATGACCCGGTTCGACATCGCCTGCAATAGCAACGGGTCGAGCCCGCTCATGTGATTGCAGACCAGAATTGCCGGCCCGGTGCGCGGCAGCCGACAAGGCGTTTGCACCTGCAGTTGCTGGAACGTGCTGCAGTACAGCCGGTTGACCGCGCGGAAGAACCGCACCTTCGGGCGCGTTTCCAGCGGACGGGGATCGACGCGTTCACCTGTTGCTTCCACGCGCGAAGTTGTACCGCGGATGGACCGATCGCGGGAGGGCGCGGTGTGATTGTGAGATGCAGGCCGGGACTTCTCGGTACAATCACTACTGGGACCATTAAAGACACCGGTCGACGAGGGGCGGAAAGCCAGCCATGTCCTACTCACGCTTCAACACGCCCGGCCCTGCGGAAGACCCCGCGGTCAAACGCCGGAGGGAGCTGATCGGCCGCGGCACGCTGCTGGTGGTGGGGCTGTTGCTCATGTTTGCCGCGTGGAAGCTCTGGGGCGCCGCCGTCGAGTATGCCGAGCAGGACGCCAAGCTATACGAACATCTGAACAGCCGCAGCGTCGGCTTCCGCGGTCGCCGGCTGTCGACCAGCCCGTACCTGTATCCGCTGGCAGCGTTCCTGGGATTGGCAGGGCTGGCGGCGTCGATGATGGCGGTGATGTCGATCTCGCAGATGCACCGCGTCTTCCACCGACGCCCGCCGCGCACGCACGAGTTGGATGATTACTAATCGCTGATTCACACGCCTCCACTACAGCCGAATTGGGCCAACGTCCGATAAACCTGTTGTGAGCCTCTTCACCTGTTGCGAGCGATCGTTCAGCGCCTTATCCCGGGCCGCCGCCAAGAGCGCGGGATCGCGGATGCGTTCGATGGGGCTGTTGCCGACGCGGGTGAACTGGGCGGCCAGGGCGAGCCTGTGCGAGCAGTGCCCGCTGCGCCGCGTGCATCGCGGCGTCTCCTACTGTGGCCAACCGTTCTTCGAGAATGTGAACCGGGACCCCGTCACCGATGGCTGCGGTTGCCCCACGCGCGCCAAGGCCAAAGACCCGGCCGAGCACTGCCCCCTCAGCGCCCGCTACACCGCCGCCACGACCACGCCCGATGGCCATTGCAACTGCAAATGGTGTGCTTCAACCGCGTCCACGCTTTCGTAGGACGCCACGCTCGGAATCCGCCTACCATCTGTCCTGCATTTCGGCAGGGCTCGCCAGCCTTAAGGCGTCGGCAGCACCAGATTCCGGCTCACGTCATCGGGCGAGAAATTCTCCCGTGGCAGCGGCACGATGCGCGCCAAATACCACCCGTTCCCATCCGTCTGCCATTCGAAGCGCCAGTTTGACGGGTACGGGTAGGGCGCGATCTCCTGTTCACTCAACAGGCTGAGGTCCACCGTGATCAGCGATTGCGTCGGGCGGGCCTCGAGGTCCAGTATGCGCACCGATTGCAGGCCAATGCGATCGATCGTCTGCTCGGCCCCTTTCGAAAGCTGTTCCTTGCCGCGATAGACCAAAAGCGACGTCTTGCTGTCCAGCAGCGACGCGAAGGTCGTCCAATCACGATCCTCGACCGACGTGATCAGCAGCCGCGTTCTCCGAACGGCCGTCTCGGTGGGGGTGTCGACGAAATAGCCGATTGCCATCAGAACGACCGCCAGCAGCACCACGCCCAAGCCGACGTTGCGCAGCGTCGTGTCCTGCTTGCGATTGGCCGACCAGAACAGGTACGCGCCGACGGCAATGATGCCCAAGGGCAGCCACCACGGGGGATCGAACAGCATGTCGGACATGATGAATTGAACCTTTCCAAGGCAAACGTCCGATAAGCACGAAGTGCCCGGGCCCCGTTTCGCCGTGGCCGTTCTACTCGACGCGTGCCGATGACCGCAATTGCCGATCCCTCATTCGCCCACGTGCTACCGGCCGACGCGCCGTACCTGGCGAATCTCGCTGCGCTCTGGGCGACCGATCCCAAGCTCGCCGCTTCCATTGAAGCTGCGGGCGATATCGGTGTGCGCGTCGACCTCGCGAAGTCGGGCGAACCGACGCTGGCCGTTGAATCTACCACCGGCCAGCGAATCTATCTGCACAGCCGCTACCAACCCCTCGCCGAGGCCAAACGGCTGGCCGAAGCCGTCGACGTGAACGAACGGCTCGTCTTCTACTGCTACGGTTTCGGGCTTGGCTATCATATCGAGCACCTGTTCGACCGGGCGGGTGACGACGCGATCCTCTGCATCTTCGAGCCGCGCCTTGCGGTGCTGCGGGCGGCGTTCGAGCAACGCGATTTATCGAAATTGCTGATCAGCCGGCGCTTGATGTTCTTCACCACCGGCGACAAGGCCGATTTGTTCACCCGGCTGAACGACCGCATGGCGCTGGTGAACGTGGGCACCGCGGTGCTGGAACACTCGCCGAGCGTGCAGTCGTCGCCGGATTTCTTCGCAAGCTATCAGCAGTGGGTCGACGAGTTCGCGTCGCTCTGCCGCACAAGCATCACCACGCTGCTGCTAAACGGCCGGCGGACCGCGGAGAACATCGCGCGCAACCTCGGCTGGTACGCAGCCGTGCCAGGCGTGAACGCGTTGAAGGACCGCTACAAGTGCAAGCCGGCGATCATCGTCTCGGCCGGGCCTAGCCTGCGGAAGAACAAGCACCTGCTGCCGCAGGCCGCCGGGCAGGCGGTGCTGATCGCGGCGCAGACGACGCTGAAGCCGCTGCTGGAGATCGGCGTCGAGCCGAACTTCGTCACGTCGCTCGATTACTCCGATATCTGCACGCGCTTCTTCGAGGGCCTGCCGGACAAGTTGACGACCGAGCTGGTGGCCGAGCCGAAGGCGACGAACAAGATCTTCCAGATGCATCCCGGCCCAGTATCGCTGCTGGGCAACGACTTCGCCGACAAGCTGCTGCGCGAGATGACGCTGGACCGCGCCCGCCTGCCCGCCGGCGCGACCGTGGCGCACCTGGCGTTCTATCTCGCTGAGCATTTGGGGTGCGATCCGATCATCTTCGTCGGCCAGGACCTGGGCTTCTCCGACGGCCTGTCTTACGTGCCCGGCACCGGTCACGACGACGCCGCCCGCCCCGAATATGGCCGGTTCTACACGCCCGAGATGAAGCAGTGGGAACAGATCGTGCGCGACCGCCATATCCTGCGGCGAATCCCCGACGTGCATGGGCGACCGATGTACACCGAGGAACGCCTGTACGCCTACCTGCAACAGTTCGAGCGCGACTTCGGTGCCAGCCGATCGCGCGTGATCGATGCGAGCGAAGGCGGCGCGCTGAAGCGCGGCGCGACGGTGATGCCGCTGGCCGAGGCGCTGCGGGAGTTCTGCACAACGCCGCTCGATGCGATCGCACGCGAGCCCGCGCCACCACAGTGGGACCGGTTGCAGCAGTGCATCGATAGCCTGAACAACCGCCGCGACGAGGCGAGGCAGATTCAGGAGATCTCGCGCGACACGCTGCCGTTGTTGCGCGAGGTGAAGGACCACTTGGACGACCAGCCGCGCGTGAACCGCGCGATCGCCGCGATCGACGTGCTGCGGGCGAAGATGAACGGCTTGGGTCACTGCTACGACCTGATCATGCAGATGACGCAGCTGACTGAGATGCAGCGATTCCAGGCCGACCTGCGCATCAGTGCGTCGAAGCTGTCCGGCACCGAACGCCAACGGCGGCAGGTCGAGCGCGACATCGACAACTGCTGCGCCGTGCGCGATGCCGCCGGCGCGTTTCAAGCGATGATGGAGACGATCGTCACCGAACTGACGGCCCAAGGGGCTCACCGAAGCGAGGCCGCATGATGCGCGTCGCCGCCATCCTATCCATGCTGCACGAGCCGGCCGACGCCAACAGCGCCACCCGGCTGTTGCGCAACGCGCCGGTGTTGCAGTGGACGATCGACCGCCTGCGCAAGGCGAACGGTGTCGCGGGCATCGGCATCCTCTGCTGGGATGATCAACTGGCAGCCACCCGAATGTTCGCCGACCCCGGCACCGTCACCGTGCTTCCCAAGGGCGTTCGGCGGGCGATCCCGGAACTGGACCGCATCACCGTCGCCCGCACGTGGTCCGACGGTTGGCGCGGTGGGCTGCACAGCACGTGCGCGTTCGACGCCGGCTTCTACGCTCCATGGATCGTTGAATTGGCTGACTTGCTGAAAGCGGACGCCGTGCTGCTGGCGCCACCGAGCGCCGCTATGGTCGATCCACAGATTGCCGGTGCGCTGATCGAGCGTGCAACGTGCAACACGTCACTTGGCATCACGTTCTCCGCGGCGGCCCCGGGGCTGGGTGGGGCGGTGGTGACGCGGGCGCTGTTGAACACGCTGGTAACGCACGGGTCGCATCCTGGCCGGTTGCTGCACTACATGCCCGAACAGCCAATGCTGGACCCCGTGGGCGGCGAGGGGTGCGTGAGCGTGCCCGCAAGCGTCTCACGGACGCGCGAGAGCTTTTTAATCGACAGCGATCGCCGCGCCCGCCGCTTCACAGCGGCGGCCCATCCGCTGAATGGGCAGTTGATGACGACCGGGGCCGAAGAGCTCGCGCGACGGTTGTCTGCAGAACCGGCCGACGACGCGCCACCACGCGATGTGACGATCGAACTGAACACGACCCGATCGACGACGCCGATCTACCTGCCCGTGCGTGACGCGAGCGACGCCGGCGCAACGCTCGACCTGCGCGCGGTCTTCGGCCTGTTGAACGACCTGAAGCACACCGACGACATCCGCCTGACGATCGGCGGGCGTGGCGATCCGCTCGATAGCCCGATCCTGTTCGACGTGGTCGCAGCGGCGCGGGCGGCGAAGGTGGCGTCGATCCATGTCGAGACGGATCTGGCTACGTTCGACGCGAAGCAGATCGTGCAACTGGCCAGCAGCGAGGTCGACATCGTCAGCCTGTTCCTGCCCGCGCTGTCGCCCGACACGTACGCCACGGTGATGGGCACCGATGCGATGAAGCGTGTGCTGGACAACCTGAAGACGTTCGTCACCGTTCGCGCCGCGCGCGGCCGTGGCACGCCGCTGGTGGTGCCGACGTTCGTGAAGCTGGCAGCGAACCTGGCCGAGATGGACGCGTGGTACGACCAGTGGCTATCCGCTCTCGGCGTCGCCGTCATTGTGGGGCCGCGGGCGCTCGGCGCGGCACGACTGGAACTGGCCGACATGTCGCCCGCCATGGGTCGCAATGCCGCCGATCGGCCACTGCGCTTGTACCTGCGCTGCGACGGTAGCACGACGACGTGCGACGCGGATGTGATCGCACTTTCACCTCCTCTGGAGACGCAACTCGTATGAACACGCTCGGCGTCATCCTCGCGCGGGCCGGCAGTGTCGGCCTGCCGAGCAAGCACCTGCTGCCGCTGCTCGGCCGGCCGGTGATCTCGTACACGTTCGCCCACGCCCAGGCGGCGTTGTGGCTCACGCACGTCGTGCTCTCGACCGATTGCGCGCAGTTGCGCGGCATGGCCCAGGCCGTCGGCATTGATACCGTCGTCCGGCCGGCTCACCTGGCGACGTCGGACGCGTCGGTGCAGGACGCGATGCTGCACGCGATGGACGAGATCGAGTCGACCAGCGACTTCCACGCCGACGCGCTCGTCGTCCTGTACGGCAACGTGCCCGTGCGCACCGAAGGCGTGATTGACCGCGCGATCGAGATGCTGGAGCGCACCGGCTGCGATTCCGTCCGCACGTTCTGCCCGGTGGGCAAGTGGCATCCCGCGTGGATGTCGAAATTGTCCGACGATGGCATCGTCGAGGCATTGCACCCCGGCAGCATCCACCGCCGCCAAGACCTGCAACCGCTGCTGCTGCACGATGGTGGCGCGGTGGTGGTATCGCGCGAGTCGATGTTGCGCGGCCGTGCGATGCCGAACGATCCGCACGCCTTCTTCGGCGTCGACCGCCGGGGCGTTCGCACCGAGCAGGGCGACGTGATCGAGGTCGACCACCAGCGCGACCTATACTGGGCCGAGGCGGTACTGCGCGACCAGCAGGCGATGCGGAAGGCGTCGTAGCGGTCGGCGAGTTTCGCTTGGGTCTGGCTTGACGAACGAATCGAAGTTTCGGAACAACCATGCAAATCGCAGATCGACAAATCGGGATCGAGCACCGCACCTTCGTCATCGCCGAGATTGGTGTGAACCATAACGGGTCGGTCCGCCGGGCACTGGAACTGGTGGACCTGGCCGCGGCGGCGGGGGCGGATGCGGTGAAGCTGCAGCTGTTCTCGGCCGACCGGTTGATGAACGACGCCGCCCAGTTCGCGTCGTATCAAAAGTCGCGCGTCGACGCGGCGTCACCAGCGGCCATGCTGCGGCAGTACGAGCTGACGACGCTCGACACGCTGCGCGTCGTCGACGCGATCCGCAACCGTGGGCTGGTGCCGATCGCCACGCCGTTCTCGTTGGACGACGTGGACGCGGTCGTCTCGTTGAACCTGCCGGCGATCAAGATCGCTTCGCCCGACCTCGTGAACCGCCCGCTGCTGTCGCGCGCCGCTGAGACGGGCCTGCCGATGCTGGTCTCCACCGGCGCCGCGACCATGGGCGAGGTGTCGATCGCGACGGAATGGCTGACCGACCTGCAGGCGACGTTCGCGCTGCTGCACTGCGTCAGCAGTTACCCCACGACGCTGGCCGACGCGAATTTGCGATGGATCGGCGAGCTGGCGCGGTTCGGCTGCACGGTGGGGTATTCGGATCACACGACTGAACCGCTCGCCGGCGCGCTGGCGGTGGCGAGCGGGGCGAGCATTGTGGAAAAGCACCTCACCTACGACCGCGGCGCCGCGGGGCCCGATCACGCGGCCAGCGCCGACCCGGTCGGCTTCGCGCAGTACGTGAACGCCATTCGTTTGGCAGACACGGTGCGCGGCGCCGCGGGCAAGCGCGTGCTGGACTGCGAGCAGGACGTGCGAAAGGTCAGCCGGCAAAGCCTGGTGATCGCCCGCGCACTGCGCGCCGGTGAACGCGTGGGCGCAACCGATTTGATCGTGCAACGGCCCGGCGTGGGCATCCCCGCGGCGCAGTGGCCGATCGCGATCGGCAAGACCGTCCGCCGCGACGTGCCCGCGGGCACGATGCTGTCGTGGGAGATGCTCAGCGACGCGGCGTGATCTAAAGTGCGAAGTCGGAAAGTGAAAGGCGGAAGTGAAAGCGACGGCTCGCAAGCGCATCTGTTTCGTCACCGGCACGCGGGCCGAGTACGGATTGATGCGCTCCACGCTCGCGGTCATCGCGCAGCATCCAAGTCTAGAACTGCAGCTCGTCGCTACCGGCATGCACCTGCATCGGCGGTACGGACGAACGATCGATGAGATCCGGCGCGACGGGTGGACGGTCGACGCGACCGTGCCGTGGCCATTGGATGCTGACACGCCCGCGGCCGTCGCGGCCCGCACGGGCGCCGCGATGGCGAAGCTGGCGGCGACGTACGAGCGGTTGCAGACCGACGTCGTCCTCGTTGTCGGTGATCGCGTCGAGGCCTTCGCGGCGGCGGCGGCAGGGCAGGTGTCGCAGCGGGTGGTCGCCCATGTCCATGGTGGCGATCGGGCCGCGGGGCAGATCGACGACGCACTCCGCCATGCCATCACCAAACTCGCCCACGTCCACTTCCCCGCTACGCCTGCCAGTGCGGCACGCATCGTGAAGCTGGGTGAAGATCCTCGGCGGATCCATCGCGTCGGCGCGCCGGGCATCGATGGCATTGCGACCGCTGCGGCGCCGATGGCGGTGTTGCGCGAGCGCTTCCCCGGTTTGCGCGAGGGGCAGTTCGCGCTAATCGTGCTGCACCCGACCGACGCCACGGGCGAGACCGAGTCATCGCGCGCAAGTACGGTGTTGCGCGCCTCGCGGGCCGCCGGCATCGAGCAGGTCGTGGTGATCTACCCCAACAGCGACCCCGGTTCGCAGCCGATCATCCGTTGCTGGGAAGCGCGGCAGGCCGAGATCGACTTCCTGCTGCCCGACGCCCCGCGGGACGTGTTTCTCGGACTGATGCGCCGCTGCGCCGTGATGGTCGGCAACAGCAGCGCCGGCATCATCGAGGCCGGCGCCCTCGGGACACCCGTCGTCAACGTCGGCGACCGTCAGGCCGGTCGCGAGCGCGGGGCGAACGTGGCGGACGTCGGGTTCCGTGCCAGCGAGATCACGCTGGCGGTGCGAAGTGCGCTATCCATCGACCGAACAGGCAGGCCCGATAAAACGCATCCGTATGGTGGCGGGCGGGCGGGGGTTCGCATCGCGGCAGCGCTGGATCGCTTGATGATCAACAACCGGTTGCTGCGGAAGCTGATCGCGTACTAGCGGCCACCGTGACCGAGCGAAAGCATCTTCCCGCAAAAGCGGGGCGGGTCAGAATTAGGTTCAATCCGATGATTAAGCTCTGCGGGTTTCTGCTCGATACTGCAGGTAGCCGCTTAGTTTGTTCGAAGGATCGCTGAATGGGAACCACACCGCTGCCTGAATCGCAAAGCATTGTGTCCGACGCCGTGCGCAAGGTGACGATGCTCGCGACGTTGCC
Source organism: Tepidisphaeraceae bacterium (assembly GCA_035998445.1). Taxonomy (NCBI): domain Bacteria; kingdom Pseudomonadati; phylum Planctomycetota; class Phycisphaerae; order Tepidisphaerales; family Tepidisphaeraceae; species Tepidisphaeraceae bacterium. The sequence goes on from DASYHQ010000061.1 coordinate 215,422, forward strand.
CGAGGTGACCTCGCGCATCATCCGCACCGTGGAGGACCCCAAGAGCACCGCCAGCGCGCTGCACAAGATCGTGTCGCACGACCCGGCGCTGGTCACCCGCATCCTGAAGGTCGTCAACAGTTCGTTCTACGGGTTGCCCGGGCAGATCGGCAGCATCGAGCGCGCGATCGTGCTGCTGGGGCTGAACGCGGTGAAGAATATCGCCGTCGCCGCCAGCCTCGGACAGATGTTCCGCGGCGCGACACTCTGCGAGGGATACACGGCCAAGGACCTGTGGACGCACTGCGTCGCGGTCGCCGTCACGTCGCGCGAGTTGGCCAAGCAGATGAAGGTCTCCCTGGCCGACGAGGCGTTCCTGGCCGGCATGATTCACGACGTGGGCCTGCTGGTGTCGCTTCAACTGTGGCCCGAGAAGCTGCGCAACATCTGCGACGCGTCGCGCACCGGCCAGCAGCCGTTCTGCGAGATCGAGCGCGCGATGGTCGGCGTCGACCACCAGCAGCTGGGCATGGGCCTGGCCGAGCAGTGGAAGTTCCCGCGGTCGTGCCAGCTGGTGGCGGGCTTCCACCATCAACCGCAGGTGCTGTCGGACGACAGCCGGACGCTGGTGACGATCGTCCACGTCGCCGACACGATCTGCTGCGGCACGGCGCACGGCTTCCCGCTGACGGCCGCCCATCAAACGCTCGACGCGCGCCTGCTGGCCGATGCGCACATCACGCCCGCAATCGTGGAAAGCGTGAAGGCCAGGCACGAGGAAATCCTTCAGGCCGCCGAGGCTTCGCTGGGGTGATCGTCGTTCTTCTGTAGGACAGGCATTCCTGCCTGTCTCTCCCCCCGTATTATCTCTTCTATCTTCTGTGGCACAGGCATTCTTGCCTGTGTCTCTTCCTTTCTTTTATCTTCCTGGTGGGACGACGGACATTCTTGTCCGGACCCATGCACTTGACGAAGGGCCTCGCAGTTCGTCATCCTGAGGTACTTCGAAGGATCTCCCCCCATATTCGCTTCGTGAAGGAAGAGATCCTTCGGAGTGCCTCAGGATGAGGAGGTTTCGTCAAGTGCATAGATACGGACAAGAATGTCCGTCCCACCAAGAGAATAGAGAGAAGAGACACAGGCCAGAATGCCTGTGCCACAGAAGAAAGAGGAGAAGACTACGGGGGGAGAGACCGGCAGGAATGCCTGTCCAACAGAAGAGGGGGGATTCTTCGCGGCCGTGGGTTTCCGTTGCCTTGGATCGACGAGCGCATTAAACCATCGTCGGTTGTCGGCGGACGTCCTTGGCGCCGCTGTCGATGCGCAGGGGAAGTTTGATCCAGAAGGTCGCGCCTTTGCCGGGTTCGCTTTCGACGCCGAGCGCGCCGCCGAGCAGGGTGGCCAGTTCTTTGGAGATCGCCAGGCCCAGGCCCGTGCCACTGTGTTGGCGGGTGACGCTGCCGTCGATCTGGCGGAACTTCTCGAAGATCATCTGCTGTTTTTCCGGTTCGATGCCGATGCCACGGTCGGCGACCGCGACGCGTACGCCGTCACCGTCGAGCCGCGCGGTGAGGTCGATGCGCTCGCCAGCGGGGGAAAATTTGATCGCGTTCGACAGCAGGTTGTAGAGGATCTGCTGCAGCTTGGCCGGGTCGTTCTGCAGGATCGGGATGCCGGCGGGCACGTCGATGTCGATCGAGAGTTTCTTCGGCTCGCACAGCGGCTTGAGGATGTTCGCCAGGCCCTCGAACAAATCGCTCAGGCTCAGCGGTTCCGATCGCACCTCCATCCGGCCGGCCTCAATCTTGGCCAGGTCCAGCAGGTCGTTAATCAGGTCCAGCAGGTTGCGGCCGCTCTGGGCGATGTTCTGCACGTAGCGCGTGCTCTTGGCGTCGGTGGGGGTCGTGTCCTTCAGCAGTTCGGCGAAGCCCAAGATGCTGTTGAGCGGCGTGCGCAGCTCGTGGCTGACGTTGGCGAGGAACTCGCTCTTCAACCGGTTCGACTCGTACAACGCCACGTTGCTCTCGGCCATCTGGCCCAATTTCAGGTCGAGGCTCTTGTTGATCGCGCGCAGCTGGTCGGCATTGCCCTTCAGGTTCGACAGCATCGTGTTGAACGTCTCCGACAGCTGTTGAAATTCGTCGCCGGTGCTGATGTCGGATCGAATGTTCAGGTCGCCACTGCTGACCTTCTCGGCCGTCTCCTGCAGCACGCGCACGGGCTGCAGGATAAGGCGCGTGATGATCAGGTAGAGCACGATGATCGCCAGCGTGCCCGCAAACAGGCCGGCCGCCAGCAGCAGCACGCGGTTCAGCAGCATCTGGTTGTCGTTCAACTGCGATTCGATGTCGACGCTGACGATGCCCAGCAGCGTGCCGCGCGTCGTCGGCTTCACCGCGGCGCTCGCGAGAACCCGCTGGCCGGCGGACAGGGTGCTGGGTGGCACCGCTGCGGTCGTCGGATTTGCGTTGCCGACACGTGCCGCTGGCGCGGTAGTTGCAAGACTGCTGACGGTCGCGTGGCAGCGCAGGCACTCGACCGTCGCGCGCAGCTCACGCGCGTAGCGGTATCCGATGCCGTCGGCACGGTCGTAACGCTGGTAAACGAAGTCCTGCTTATCCAACCGGCGCAACCGCGACGGCGCACGGCTCTCGAATCGCGTGAGCGACTCGGGATCGACGTCGCTGCCGATCAAACGGACGCCGTTGCGGGGCACTGTGGAACTGTCGTCGGGCCAGTCCAAGCGCGCGGTGGGATGGGCGATGTGATCGCGGATCGCCTGGTCGGCCAGCACGCTGGCGGCGCGGCGGTCAACGTCCTTCATCAACCCTTCGATCCGTTGGCCCGGCACCAGCAACGCTGCTGAAATGATCAGCACCACCGCGCCCCCGAACAGGAGCTGGCACTTGGCCGCAAGCGAGATGTGCGCTTCCCGGATCCGCTTGAACATGAGACCGCGATTCTACCGAAGGGGGCGGGGCATACCATTGATGTGCAGCTCAGCGAGTTTCGGGGAGCGTCTGAACCAGTACCGCTACCGTCCGCCGGCACTCATCAACCACCCCCCGTAGCTCCTGTGAAAGTAGTCAGATTTATCCAATCGCGAAGATTTGGCGTTGTCCGCCGTGTTCGGCATATGCTATGACGATTAGTCAGAGTCGTGCCATTTTACGCTTGAAAACGAGGACCCTATGGTCAGCCAAGGTCGTGTACTGGTTGTTGAAGATAACGAAACGGAACGGCGAGCGATTAGCCAACTGCTGAAGGCGGAAGGTTACACGGTGTTCGGCTCCGAAAGCGCCGATAAGGCCCTCAGCTATCTGGAAGAGAACATCGACGTCGTCCTTAGCGACCTCTACATGGGGGACGTCAGCGGTATCGATTTGTTGCAGCTCTGGAAAAAGCAGCGGCCCGAAACGCAGTTCATCCTCGTCACCGGTCACAGCAGTGTGAACTCGGCGGTCGAGGCGATGAAGGCGGGGGCGTTCGACTACGTCACCAAGCCGATCAACCTCGACGAGCTCGTCCTGTCCATTAAGCGGGCGATCGACGGGCTGCAGAAGGACAAGGAACTGGCCAATCTGCGCGAGCGGGTCGACCAGAAGTTCGGCTTCGACAACATCGTCGGCCAATCGAAGCAGATGAACGACGTGTTCGCCAAGGTCCGCAGGGCGGCGCCGGTGGATAGCACGGTGCTGATTCTGGGTGAGAGCGGCACCGGTAAGGAGCTGATCGCCCAGGCGTTGCACCACAACAGCCCGCGCAAGAAGGGCCCGTTCGTCGCGGTGAACTGCGCCGCGGTGCCGGCCACGCTGGTGGAAAGCGAACTGTTCGGCCACGTGAAGGGGGCGTTCACCGGCGCCACCGATCGCCGGGTTGGCCGGTTTGAACAGGCCGACGGTGGCACGCTGTTCATCGACGAAATTGGCGACTTCGAGATCGGCCTGCAGGCCAAGCTGCTGCGCGTGCTCGAGACGCTGCTGGTGACACCGGTGGGCGGGCACGAGGACCGCAAGGTGAACGTGCGCGTGGTGGCCGCCACGAGTCGCGACATTCGCAAGATGGTGGAAGATGGCACGTTCCGCGAGGACTTGTTCTACCGCTTGAACGTCGTGCAGATCTTGCTGCCCCCGCTGCGCACGCGTAACGACGACATCCCGATCCTGGTCGATCACTTCCTGAAGGAGATCAGCCAGAACAAGCACACCGCCCCCCGGCGGGTGTCCCCAGAGGTCATGCGCCGCCTGGCGAACTACCGCTGGCCCGGCAACGTCCGCGAGCTGCGCAACGCGCTGGAAAGCATGATGGTACTGGCCGACGGCGAGCTGCTGACCGAGAACGACCTGCCCGAGCGCATCATGCAGAGCGCCGTCGAAACGACCACTCCCAAGGAAGTGCCGACTGGCCTGACGATGGAAGAGCTGGAAAAGCTCGCGATCACCAAGGCCTTGGACCACTGCAACGGCAACCGTACGCACGCCGCTGGAAAGCTGGGGATCTCGGTCCGCACGCTTCAGCGGAAGCTGAGCCAGTATGCGTTGGAACAACGGGCTAAACCGTTCGTGAAGGACATGCTGACTGAAGTGTAGGGGGTGGTGAATCGGGGGAGTTCGCTCCGGTCCCTCTCCTGGTACTCCGGGAGAGGTCAGGTGAGGGTGCTTTCGAACTGCTGGCGCTTTCCGTCGATCGAAATCACCCTCACCCCTAACCCCCTCCCGGAGTACCGGGAGAGGGGACCAAACCGAATAATCACGCTCTCAGGATGACGGGGCTTCGTCAGGCGCATCGGGCCAGTTCTGACTGTCGCTTACGTTTTGCAGACGAATGCGTCTAGTTTTGCCAACGGCAAGCGATCAGGTTGCTTACGCTCGACTCCTCTAATTTCAACTAATCTGCGCCGCTCCGCAATTGGGTACGCAGCTCCGCGCCCTATATTTTACCTGCTTTACCACGACAAACTGAACGAACCACGACACGCTGCCGCGTCTGCGGCATCCTGTCGGGGTTCATAATGCGCCAATCTGTCAAAGACGGCTCAGAAACGCGTTTCTTGGGGGGCGGACTCAGGGAGTTCGGCCGTTCGGCGCGTCTGGTACAGCCTTTGATCTATGTCTCTCAGCTAACGGCTGGCGACGACAGATTAACGGATTGTAAAGCTTCAGTTGAAGGAGACTTATATGTCGATCGGGATGGATAAATTCGCGGCGCAAGGGCAGTTCCCGACGTACGAAGCGGTTCCCCGCATCAGTGCGAACGTGATGGTTTTCACGATTCAGTGCCGTTCCTGCGGGTACGAGCCGGATGACTCAGTTGTCGCACCGCGTCTTTGCCCCAAGTGCCACGGCAATGCCTGGGAACGCTATGCTCGTCCCGGCAGCATTCTCGAGAACGCCGATCGCTACTAAGCGATTCTTTATATCGGATTCCTGACACTCGCGGTCGGGCAGACAGTTCACTGCGATGCCTCGTGTTTCACGAGGTGTCGCAACGGACAGTTTGCCCGGCCGTTTACGTTGGTGGTGGGGCGGATTTTTGCCGGTTGAACTCGCGGCATTATCCGGCATTTCGGCCTAATTTAGTCTATTAAGTGGCGCATTAAGACGTTGCAGACGTCGGTCGCCGGCAGCATCTCCGACACGCCGATTTTTCGCGCGTTCGTCATTAACATGGGTCCTTCCCCAGCGCGCCGCGGCGCAACACCGTGCGATCCTTTGACCAAGGTCGCGTCGGTCGGGATGACTTCCATCAACGTCCGCATCCCCAGCTTTTTCTTTGCCAGCGTCAGCCCGATCTTCAGCTTCGGGTTGCGGATGGCCGGGTCCAGGAACAGTTCGACCGGGTCGTAGCCCGGCTTGCGGTGGATGTCGACCGTGTTGGCATAGTCGGGCCGGTCGGCATCGTACAGCCAATAGTAGTAGGTGAACCACGCATCGTGGTCCGCCACCGCGACCAGTTCGCCGCTGCGGTCGTGGTTTAGATGGACGGCCTGCTGGGCGTCGCGGTCTAACACCTGCGCCACGCCGGGCGTCGATTCGAGCAGCGCCCGCACGTCGTTCAGGATCGACCCATCATTCACATAAACATGCGCCAGCTGATGATCGACGGCTGCGAATGCCCGACTTGCGCCGGCGTCGAACACGTCCCGGCCCATCTCACGCCGAACGGCGATCCACCCGCGCTCGCGGAACAGCCGGTTGATGTGGATCGGCCGACTTACCGGGTAAATGCCGTACTCGGACAGGATGACGATCCGCGCGTTCTTGCCTTGGTAGTGGTCGATCAGCCCGCCACAGACGCGGTCGATGTCGGCCAGGTCCGTCGCGACCTTCGCCAGGTCCGGCCCGTGCCGCTGCAGGCCGTAATCCAGGTGGGGCAGGTAGATCAGCGTCAGCGTGGGGTCGTACTTGCGATCGGTGTGGATCGCGGCGTCAGCGATCCACTGCGACACCTTGATGTCGGTCGCGGGGCCCCAGAACTGGAACAGCGGGAACGTACCGAAGGTCGCCTGAAGTTCGTCGCGCAGTTCGGTCGGGTGCGTGTACACGTCCGGCACCTTCCGGCCGTCGGCGGGGTACATCGGGCGGGGGGTGACGGAGTAGTCGACCGACGAGTACATGTTGTACCACCAGAAGTGGTTCGCACACGTGAACGTCGGGTCGATCGCCTTGGCCATCTCCCACAGCTTGGGCGACTGCACCAGCTTGTTCGATTGCCGCCAGAACTTCACTTCGCACTCGTCGCGGAAGTACCACCCGTTGCCCACGATACCGTGCTCCGCCGGCCATTTGCCGGTCAGGTAGGTCGACTGCACGCTGCACGTCACCGCCGGCAACACATGCCCGATGCCGATTGGTGGATTCGCCTTCGCGAACGCCGCCAGGCGCGGGGTGTGGGGGCCGATGAGATCGGGGGTCAAGCCAACGACGTTCAGGACGACGGTCTTATGCACGGTACCGGGCAAGGTAACCGGTTCGGCCGTGCTCGGGTAGTTGAACCGTAGGGGCAGCCAGGGTCGACCGGTCGGGTGGGGTGTTGTCATCGGTCGGCCAATCCGCTACATTACCCGGTGTTCGGCGACTGGTTTTCCAGGTGTCGATCTGCGGGTCAGTAGCTCAGTTGGTAGAGCATGCGATTGAAAATCGCAGTGTCGCCGGTTCGACTCCGGCCTGGCCCATTCTTCCCTCCTCGCTTTTCACCCGTTTTGTCCCGGTAGATCCTCCTGCGAATCGGCGTTGTCCGACGCGCGGCCTATGATTACCGTGGTCGTCCCTCGTCCGGTTCCACCGCGGCGGCGGCGCAACGTGGGTTTGGTGCAATGACGGCCAATGGGTCGCGCACCGAAATAGGCTAGCCTGAACATGACGTCACCCGATTCCGAACCCCAAGCCGCGCCACCCACCGTGGCCGCCGGTGGCGACACCGCCATCGCGCCAACCGACTTGTTGCTGCGCCAAAGCGAGGGGCGCTTCCGCGCCGCGTTCGAGCAGGCGCCGCTGGGCATGGTGCTGGTGGACCTGAAGGGGCGGGTGCTGCGAACCAACGAGGCGTTCTGCAAGATCGTCGGTTACCCCGCCGACTACCTGATCGGCAACGACAGCTCGCGTTACACCCACCCCGACGACCGCCAGCGCAACATCGACCAACTGCAGCGCCTCGAGATGGCCGCCGTCGGCAGCGCGGTGTACGAAAAGCGATACGTTCGGCCGGACGGTCAGGTCGTCTGGGCGCAGGCGAGCCTCTCGCCCGTACGCGACGACGCCGGCGAGGTGATCGGCCTCATCGCGCTCGTGGAGGACATCACCGAGCGCAAGGCATCGCAGGACGCGCTTGCGCGCAGCGAGGGGCAGCTGCGCCTCATCCTGGAAAGCGTGACGGACCACGCGATCTTCACGACCGACCTCGATGGCCGCGTGACCAGTTGGAACAGTGGCGCCGAGCGGACGTTCGGCTACGCCGAGGCCGAGATCGTCGGACGAAGTGAGACCGTCCTCTGGACCGAGGCCGACCGCCAGGCCGGCAGCGACCAGCGCGAGCGCGACAGGGCCCGGCAACAGGGCAGTGCCGACGACCGCCGGTGGCACTTGCGGAAGGACGGCGCGCGCTTCTTCGCCGGCGGCGTGCTGCACGCGCTGCGCGACGCGGGCGGCCGGGTCGTGGGCTTCGTGAAGCTCTGCCGCGACGAGACGCTGCAGCAGGTCGCCGAGGAGCGCTTGCGCGTGTCGGCCGAGCAGCGCCGGCTCGCGCTCGACGCGGCACAGCTGGGCTGGTGGCAGATGGACGCCAACCGCAACGTCGACTGGGACGCCCGCGTGCGCGCGATCTACATGGAGCCGGACGAGGAGATGACCTACCAGGGCGTGATGGCCCGCATCCATCCGGAGGACCGCCCGCGCGTGGATGCGGCCGTGAAGGCCGCGATCGACCCGGTCGACCCGCAGCCGTACCGCGCGGAATATCGCGTGCGTCGCACGGACGGCAGCATCCGCTGGATCGCGTCATCGGGCAAGGCCTACTTCGACGGTGACGGCCCGAACCGCCGGCTGCTGAACTTCGTCGGCACCGCCGCCGACATCACCGATCGCAAGGTCGCCGAGCAGGCGCTGCGCGCCAGCGAGGCGCGCTTCCGCTTCCTTAGCGAGCTCAGCGAGGCCACGCGCGACCTGACCGACCCCGAGTCGGTCATGGCGGTGATCGCGCGCGACCTTGGTCAGCACTTGGCCGTCAGCCGATGCGCTTACGCGGAAGTGGCGCCGGACCAGGAACACTTCACGATTCGCCACGATTACGTGGACGGCTGCGCAAGCACCACCGGCGATTACGTGCTGTCGCTCTTCGGCCCGCGCGCCGCCAGCGACCAGCGCGAGGGGCGCACGCTGATCGTGCACGACGTGGACGGGGAGCTGCCTTCCGGCGAGGGGGCCGAGATGTTCAACGCGATCGGCATCAAGGCGATCGTCTGCTGCCCGCTGATCCGCGGTGGACGATTGGCGGCGATGATGGCGGTGCACCAGACCACGCCGCGCCGCTGGCAGCAGGAGGAGATCTCGCTGATCGAAGCGGTCGTCGAGCGATCGTGGGCGTACATCGAGCGCGCCCGCACGGCCCGCGCGCTGCTGCAGAGCGAGGCGAACTTCCGCCTGCTGGCCGACGCCATGCCGCAGATCGTGTGGGCCGCGCAGCCCGACGGCACGCTGGACTACTACAACAGCCGCTGGTTTGCCTACATCGGCCTGCCCGCGCACGCGATCGCCCATGCCACGTGGGACCGCTACGTCCACCCGGACGACCTGCCCGGCACCTACCATTCGTGGAAGCGCAGCCTGACGACCGGCGACGACTACACCGTTGAGTTCCGCGTGCGCGGCGCGAGCGGTGAGTACCGCTGGTTCCTGGCCCGCGCGTTGCCGATTCGCGACGCGGACGGAACGGTCGTGCGCTGGTTCGGCACCTGCACCGACGTGCACGACCAGAAGCTGCTTCAGGAACAGAACGAGCGCCTGCTGGCCAGCGAGCGCGCGACCCGCGCTGAACTGGAACGCCAGGGGCAAATGAAGGACGACTTCCTCGCCACGCTGTCGCACGAGCTGCGCACGCCGTTGAACGCGATCGTCGGTTGGTCGCAGATCCTGCGCAGCGGCACGTCCGACCCGAGCGATTTAGCCGAGGGCCTGGCGACGATCGACCGCAACGCGCGGGCGCAGTCGCAGATCATCGACGACCTGCTCGACATGAGCCGCATCATCAGTGGCAAGGTGCGGCTGGACGTGCAGCGCGTGAACCTGGCGAACGTCGTGAACAGCGCCGTCGAGACGGTGCGGCCAGCCGCCAACGCCAAGGGCGTGCGCCTGGTGGTGGTGATCGACCCGGCGGCCGGGCCGGTCAGCGGCGACCCCAACCGGTTGCAGCAGGTGATCTGGAACCTGCTCAGCAACGCGCTGAAGTTCACGCCGCGCGGCGGGCGCGTGCAGCTGGTGCTGCAGCGCGTCGATTCGCACGTCGAACTGAGCGTGGTCGACACCGGCATCGGCATCGAACCCGACTTCCTGCCCTACGTCTTCGACCGCTTCCGCCAGGCCGACTCGTCCACCACGCGCCAGTTCGGTGGCCTGGGGCTGGGCCTGAGCATCGTCAAGCAACTCGTCGAACTGCACGGCGGCACCGTGCGCGTGAACAGCGCCGGTCGCGACAGCGGCACGACCTTCGCGGTCTCGCTGCCACTGACCGCGCTGCACCCCGAGACCGATTCGGACGCCGAACGCCGCCATCCGACCGGTGGGCCCGACTTCGATCGCATGATGGAGGCCTGCCAGAACCTGACCGGCGTGCGCGTGCTGGTGGTGGACGACGAGCCCGACGCGCGAGCGCTGGTGAAACGCCTGCTGGACGAGTGCGGCGCCCAGGTGAGCATCGCATCGTCGGTCGACGCTGCGATGGCCGAATTTGCGCGCGCCGTGCCCGACGTGCTCGTGAGCGACATCGGCATGCCCAACGAGGACGGCTACTCCCTGATCCGCCAGGTGCGCGCGATGGGCCCCGCCCAAGGCGGCAACCTGCCCGCGCTGGCCCTGACCGCCTACGCCCGTGCCGAGGATCGCGTGAAGGCGATCCGCGCCGGCTACCAGATGCACGTGGTAAAACCCGTCGACCCGACCGAACTCATCACCATGGTCGCCAGCCTCGCGGGGCGCATGCGGTGATTGTTTCTGACGGTTGAGGCATCCCCAAACGCCCGGGTCATCCTGAGAGGCTGTCAAAGGGCGCGTTCGCCTTCACCATGGCATGGGCGTCTCGCCCATGCCTGTGGCCTGGAACGGGAAATGCGATTTACTGGCTGGTGCGCTGGCCAAGCCATAGGCTCAAATCTTATTGTCTGGCCTCACGACACGCATGGGCGAGACGCCCATGCCACGGTCGGAGCGGACACGGCCGCGCTTCGTGCTCAGGATGTCGGGTTGAATTCGTGCTTCATCAACTGCTTACGCTTGGCTTCACCGCCAGCAATGCCTTCAGCTGCGCCGCATCGTCCAAGTCAAACGATGCGTTCGGCAGCGTGACGTAAGCCGGCGACGCACGGGTTCCGTTGCGAAAGATGGCGCGAGCGCCCTGTTCGCCGCGCAGCGAAAGCAGATCCGGAAACATCGCCGCCGGCACGATCGCGGGCGGTCCCACGTAATCACCATCGGCCGAGAAGCACGCGTTCGCCGGCGTCGCCCGCCACGCGTGATGGAGCGAACGAAGGTCCGCGGACGTGATGCGGTACTGGTCGCACTGCAGCAACATCAGGGCGGCCGCGCCACCGTCGATGGCTGCTTGGGCGGCGCATCGCACCGAGGCGGCCAAACCTTCTTCCCATTGTTCGTTTCGAACAACCGCCACCGGCAAGTCGGCGATCGCGGTGGCGCACGCATCGAACTGACAGCCGAGCACAACGCCAACGGGGCCAAGGCCCGACTCGTGGGCCACGCGGCATTGCCGGTGCAGCAGCGTCTCGCCGTTCAGCGATACCAGTTGTTTCGGTTGCCCCAATCGCCGCGATGCGCCCGCGGCGAGGATGGCGATCAGCAGGTCGTCAGGCATTGCGCACCAGCGATGGGTGCCGGCCCGGCAGCGCTATTGGCAACGCTTGCGACAGTGGCCGGGCGTCGCAATCGTTCAACGTTGCCATGATGTCGGCCACCACCGCCACCGCGATGCCCGCGGCCGAGCGATCGCCCAGGTTCAGCCCGATCGGCCCGCGGAAGCGTGCGATGAAGTCGGCGGGCAACCCGGCGATCTCGCTCGCCTGTTCGATCAGCCACTGCCGACGATGCGGTGGGCCGAGCGACCCCACGTACGCCAGCGGCCGCGCTGCCAGCAGGGGCAGGATCGCGACGTCGTCCGGCAGGCTGTGCGTCATCAACACCACCGCGGTGCGCGGCGTCAGCCGAACGGCCCGCAGCACGTCTTCCCACGGGCCCGCCTGCACTTGATCGGCGGACGTGAACCGATCTGCCGTCGCCAATCGCGCCCGGCGATCGATTACGCTCACATGCCAGCCGAGCGAACGGGCGATGTCGGCGAGCGGCCGAGCGTCGTCACCACCGCCGCAGATGACGAGCCGCGTGATCGGCGGGACGTAGTGGGCCAGCACGCTCGTGTTATCGCTGATTGGCCCGTGACTGCTTCGGGCGTCGCTCGCCGCCCGTGCAGCCAACGTGCGAACGGCCTGATGATCGATGTCGGTACCTGCCGTCAGCCACTGGCGGAGCGCGGTGGGGTGGCCGTCGGATACGTCTAGCGTGCAGGCGAGCAGCGAAGGCGCGTCGGCATCGTGGGCCACTTGCAGCTGCCGCAGCAGGTCGAGGTGGATTGGCGTCAGGCGTTCGACGAGCACCTCGATCGACCCGCCGCAGCCCAGTATCGGTTTGCCGTCGTCACCATCCGGGTCGGCCGCGAAGCTGAGCACCTCGGCGGGTTGATGTTGCGTAAGCGATCGGCCGTGCCGCGCGACGTATTCCTCCAGGCAGCCGCCACTCACGCCACCGGCGATCAGGCCGGGCGGGCCGCTGACCATCATCGAGCCGAGCGGCCGATACGTGGAGCCGCGCGACGCGAACAGCGTCGCGAGCGTGCCCGGCTCGCCGGCGTTCAGCAGGCGCTCGGCCAGCGCGATCATGGCGGGCAGTTCATGCCGCATCGTCGCTGCCCTCCTTCGGTTCGTCTGCTGCCGGTGGGGGCGTGAAGCAGATGCGCGGGTGGACGCAAACGTGCGGGTGGACGTACGAATCGTCCGGCCCGGTGGCGTCGGCGGTCGCTAAACACCAAAACGTGGCGGTGGAGATGTAGCCGGCGTCGAAATCCACCGACGGCGAGTACGTCACCCCCGGCGTCCCCTTCGACCGCAGCCGGCGGCAAACGGTGGGGCGCTGCGAATCTGGTAGCGAAGGCAATTGCATCTTCGGCACGTAGCATGGGCGTCTCGCCCATGACTGTGGACGGGACGAACAATAGCATTGATGGCAGACCGCTTCGACCGGGGCGGTCAGAACAAAAACCAGCTTCCGGCGTCATCGCGGTCATGGGCGAGACGCCCATGCTACGGTCCATTCACGCCATCTCCGCCGCCTTCAGAATCGTCCGGCGAACGACCGTCTCCAGCAGCGCCACCTTATACCCGTTCTTAGACAACGGCGTCGCGCCCTGCACCGCCGCGGTGGCGGCCCGGCGGGCGAGGTCTTCGGTGATCGGGTGGCCGACCAGCATTTCCTCGGCGGCCGTCGCGTGCCGGGGCACGGGCGCGACCCAGCCCATCACGATCGAACAGCTGCCAACCTTGTCGCCGTCCATCACCATCACCACCGCGACATCGCAGATGGGCCAGTCGTAACTCTCCCGCTCGGTCTGCTTGTGATACGCCGCCTTCGCACCGGCAGGCAGCGATGGTACGAGCACGCGCGTCAGCACCTCGCCCGGCTCGATCTTCGCATCCACCGGCCGTTGCATGTCGGGTGGCAGGAAGAAGTCGGTCAGCTTCACGCTGCGCGTCTTGCCGTCACCGTCCGTCAGTTCGACACCGGCATCGTACGCCACGAGCGCGGTCGCGGGCGTGCTGGCCTGCACCATGGCGGTCTCGTTATTGTCGAAGATCGCGTGATACTGGTTCTGCCCGGCCTTCACGCGTTCCAGCGCATCGCCTTCCACGTTGTGGAAGTGGTCGTGCCGGTAGTACCAGCAGCGCGGCTTCTGCAGCAGGTTGCCACCGATCGTCGCCGCGTTGCGTACCTGCGGTGTGGCGGCATGACCGGCGGCTTCGGCGAGCGCGACGTATTGCTGGCGGATCTGCGGGTCGTTGTCGATGCGATGCAGCGTGACGAGCGCGCCGAGCGACAGGCCGTCTTTGTCGACCTTGATGTCGCGCAGGCCGTCGATCGTCTTCAGGTTGATCAACCGCGCCGGCGCGATCACGCCTTCCTTCATCAGGTCCAGCAGATCCATGCCGCCCGCCTTGGCCATCACGAGCCGGTCCGGCTTCGTCTCCGCCAGCAGGTTGGCGGCCTGCTGCACCGACTTGGCGTCGACCCATTCGAAGGTTTGCATGTGATATCCTTTCGGCGCTACTTAAGCTTTCAATGCCGCCAGCACGTTGGCCGGGTTCATGGGCATCGTGCGGATGCGCTTGCCGGTGGCGTTGAAGAACGCGTTGCCGATCGCCGCCGTCACGGCGACGTTGCTGGCCTCGGCGATGCCGCGGGCGTCGGTGGACGATTGGGCGCCCAGTTGTTCCAGCACCACGACGTCGATCTGCGGCATCTCGCGCGAGCCGACGATCTTGTACTGGTCCACGTTGGCGTTCAGCTGATGGCCACTGCCGGGATCTAGAATGCGGTCTTCATAGATCGCGTAGCTGATGCCCTGGATCACGCCGCCTTCAATCTGGCTTCGCACCAGCATCGGGTTGATCGGCCGGCCGCAATCGTGGACCGCAACGATGCGGTTCACCTTGATGACGCCCGTTTCGGTATCCACGGTGATGTCGGCGAACTGCACACCGCCCAGGCCGTGCTTGCTGATCGATGTGGAGCCCTTGATCGCAAAGCCTTCGTAATCGTCGCGCCGGCCGGCCATCGTGGTGATCTCACCGAAGCGGGCCTTCTTCGCGGCCTCTTTCAGTGGCACGGCACTGGAATTGTCGCCGCGCAACATGGCCTTACCGTCGGCGAAGATGATGTCGTCGGGATTGGCGTCCTTGAACACCGGCCCCGCGAGTTTGGCGGCCAGCTCGCGGGCGGCCTTGTACGCGGCGTTGCGGGCGGCGGGGGTGACGGAGCTGGTGACCTGGCTGCCGCCCGACGGTGGGCCGAACGGGAACCGCGTGTCGCCGATGTACACGCCGATCTCCTCGGGTTTCAGGCCGAACTCCTCGGCCACGGTTTGCGCCATCACGGTGCGCGTGCCGGTGCCGATGTCCTGCGTGCTGTTGTAGATCGCCACCGAACCGTCGTCGCTCACGCGCACCTCGACGTTCGTGCGCGTGTTGATCAGGTACAGCCACTGCGACTGCGCGAAGCCCATGCCGCGCTTGATCGGCCCCGCGTCGCTGCCGGCCGGCTTGCGATTGGCCCAGCCGATGCGCTCGGCGCCCACCTTGCGCTCGTGGGCGCGGGCGAACATGTCATCGGTCGGGTCGGTGTCGATCTTCTCGCGGTACGCCAGCGGATCAATCCCGATCTCGTGGGCAACCTCGTCGATCACCTGTTCCAGCGAGAAGATGCCCTGCGCCTGCCCAGGCGCGCGGAACGCCGCACAGGGACCGGCATTGGTGAAGACGTCGTACTGCTCGGTGTGCACGTTCTGGCAGGGGTAAAGCGAGCTGTAGCAAAAGCCGATGCCCGCGCCACCGGCCACGCCACCGGTGCCATGGCTGACGACGTGGATCGCCGTCAGCGTGCCGTCCTTCTTGGCGCCGATCTTCACCTTCTGGTAGCTGCTGGGTCGATTGCCGGCCGAGGTGTGTTCCTCGCGGCGGTCGAGCATCATGCGTACCGGCGCTTTGGCTTTCCGCGACAAGTGGATCGCGAGCAAGCCGAAGTTATTGATGCCGTACTTGGCGCCGAAGCCGCCCCCGATGTAGTCGCTGATGACGCGGATCTTGCTCTTGGGCAAATCGAAGTGCTCGGCCGCCTCGTCGCGCACGCTGTTGGTGTGCTGGGTGCTGGCGTAGATCGTCAAACCGTCACTGCGCCAGTCGGCGACCAGGCCGTGGGTCTCCATCGGCACGTGCGTCTGCACCTGCGTGCGGAACTCGCCTTGCACGATCACGTCCGCCTCGTCGAAGCCCTTGGCCGTGTCGCCGCTGGGCTTGGAACCGCGCTCGCCCATGTTCGGCCCGCGCACGTTGCCGTTCTGCGGCAGGCCCTTGGGCGCTCCACCCCCACCGGCGGTCGAGGGTTGCTCGACCGGGCCGGGGAAGACGACCGGCGAACCTTCCTTCATCGCGGCGTCCAGATCGGTCACGTGCGGCAACTGCTCGTACTCGATCTTCACCAGCTTCGCTGCTTCTTCGGCGGCGCGGGCACTCGTGGCGGCGACGGCGGCGATGGGCTGGCCGGCGTAGCGCACGGTGGGGTACTTGTTGCCCGCGTCGGCCTTGGGGTCGCGCAGCTGCGCGGTCTGCAGCACGCGCTCCAGCACGTGCACCGCCTTCACGCCGGGATGCTTCTCCGCCGCCGACGTGTCGACCGACAGCACCTTCGCGTGCGGCCACGGGCTCACCACCCGCCGGGCCCACAGCATGCCGGGCAACTGGATGTCGAACGTGTACTTGGCCTTGCCCGTCACCTTCGCGACCGCGTCCAGCCGTGGCACCGATTTGCCGATCGACTTCAGCGTCGCGTTCTCCCCCAGCGGTGGGGGCTCGTCCATCGGCACGCGGCGCGTGACCTGCTTCATGTCGGTGCCGACGATGCCGTACGTCATCTGCTGCTCGCGCAGCGCGGCCTGTGGGTTGGCCTTTTGAGTTGTCGGTTGCGTCGCCGCCTTGCCACCGGCGGGCTGTTGGGCCTCGCCCTTGGCTTGGTCGGACGATTCCGTGTCCCCCGGCTTCTGCGTCGCGGCGCCCTTTGCGTCCTCGTCGGCCATCACTCACCCACCTTTCGCCCGGCGACCGACAGGGTCGCGTTGAAGATGTTCTGGTACGTGCCGCACCGGCACAGGTGGCCGCTGATCGCGCCCTTCACCTGATCCAGATCCGGGTTCGGATTGCGATTGAGCAGGGCAGCGCAGCTCATGACCATGCCCGGCGTGCAGAAGCCGCACTGCAGCGCATCGTGCTCGATGAACGCCTGCTGCACGGGGTGCAATTGGTCCTCGCGCGCCAGTCCTTCAATGGTCGTCACCTCGCGGCCGCGCGCGTCCAGGGCCAGCGTCATGCAGCTGCTGGCCGGCTCGCCGTCCAACCAGACTGTGCAGGCCGAGCAGGCGCCGCGGTCGCAACCGACCTTGGTGCCCGTAAGGCCGAGCTCGTCGCGAATGACTTGGACTAAGGTGGTGGCCGGGTCGACCGTCACATTGGCCGTCTGACCGTTGATGGTGAGCTGCATCGGTACCGCGCCGGGTCCCAGCACTTTGGCGCTGCCGGCTATGGCGCTTTCCTCGGCCGCGCGGGCCAAGCCTGAGTCGAGCAGCGCCGTGGTGATGGCCGACGCGCCGGCCCCTTTGAAAAAGGCCCGTCGCGAGACGCCGGATCGTTCGGCCATGGTGACGCTCCTTCGCAAGCAGTTATGCGTTGAACGCGACTCGACGCGGTCGAGTTACAGACAAACGTGAAATTATCCGAAGCTGCGCGCGCGACGACATGCGTGGATCGCGATCGCACCTGCTAAGCATTGGCGCGCCGTCGGCGGCAGTCAACGCTATTTCGAAATGGATCGCTCACTCCGGCCCCTCTCCCGGTACTCCGGGGGAGGCTGGGTGGGGGCGATTTCGAACGGCTGACGGCTCAAAGAGAACAAAATCACCCTCACCCAACCTCTCACATGCGTACATGGGAGAGGGGCCAGAACTTGATCTCGGTACGTATGGCGTGCGTCACGCTTCACCGTACGCCGTTCGTCGACCGGTTGCGCAACTGCGACGGCGCAACGCCAAAGCAGGCCTTGAAGTGCTTCGAGAAATAGAACGGATCGTCGTACCCCACGCGCCGGCCGATTTGGCCGACCGCCTCGTCGGTCCCGCGCAACAGCGCCGCGGCGGCGTGCAGGCGGCGGTGGATAAGGTAGGCCATGGGCGAGGCGCCGAAGTGCCGGCCGAATTCCGTACAAAGGTGGCCACGCGACAGGTTGGCCATTTCGGCCAGAGCGGCCAGCGTGATGCGCTGCTCGTAATGCGTGTCGATGTGTTGCTTCACGCGCGATAGCCCCTCGGGCGTTTGCCGTCGCGCGGGGGCGCGTTCACCCCGAACGGCCTCGCGGATGAAGTTCTCCAGCAGGTTGCGCAGCACGATGAAGTCGGGCGCGTGCGGGCCGTTGATCTCCTCGTACATCGCCAGCAGGTAGTTCTCCAGAGGCGACGGGTCGCGCAGGCGCACGATGCGCTCGCGATCGCCACCCGCACCAGCCAAATGCCGGGAAACGACGTTCCCATCGCAGTGGATCCACGAGTGCCGCCATCGCCGATCGATGTTGCCATAGTGGTGCGCCGCTGCGCTGGGCCACAACGCAACGCTGGGCCCGCCAACTCGGCGGCGAGCGTTGGCCGGGCCTAGTTCCACGTCGTCGTAGAACAGCATGAACAACCGGTCACCGGTGCCGGCGGGGCGCTCGATGAACGACGGTGGCATTGTCTCGTTGATGCCGATGCCGCGAATCTCCAGTCCCGGCCCGCGGTACCAGGGTTGGCTTTGAAGATGGCGGATGGAGAGCATGTCGCCGGAAGATCGTACAAAGAATCGTCAATCGGCTCCATTCTGGTGCGTGGGGCAGTTCGATAAGCTGACCGGCATGAAATTCAACGGTCTTGGCATGAACCTCGGGAACCTGTCGCAACTGTCTGACGCGAAGACGCGCTCGATCAGCCCGGAGAACTTTACCGGCGAGAAGGGCAAGGGTGGCATGGCCACCGAGGGCACCGGCGCCAACTGCGCCCGCGACCTTGGCCAGGGGTGGAAGATCTCGCCGTCGATCACGATCAAGGCTGGCGAGGAGCGTGTGCTGGCCGACATTTCGGGCAGCGGGGCGATCCAGCAAATATGGATGACCCCGACGGGCAACTGGCGCATGAGCATCCTGCGCATTTACTGGGACGACCAGGAACAGCCGTCGGTGGAATGCCCGGTCGGCGACTTCTTCGCGTGCGGCTGGGGGCAGTATGCGCCGCTCAGCTCGCTGGCGGTCTGCGTGAATCCGGGTAGCGCGTTTAACTGCTATTGGGAGATGCCGTTCCGCAAGCGCTGCCGCATCACGATGACCAACATCGCCGCCGACGACATGCGGCTGTATTACCAGATCAACTACACGCTGACCGACGTCCCCGAAACGTGCGCCTACTTCCACGCGCAGTTCCGCCGGGTGAACCCGCTGCCGTACAAGGAGGTTTATACGATCCTGGACGGCGTGCAGGGCAAGGGGCAGTACGTGGGCACCTACATGGCGTGGGGCGTGAACAACAACGGCTGGTGGGGCGAGGGGGAAATTAAGTTCTTCATGGACGGCGACAAGGACTACCCCACCATCTGCGGCACCGGCACCGAAGACTACTTCTGCGGCAGCTACAACTTCGAGAACCAGGTGACCAAGCAGTACCAGGAGTTCACCACTGCCTACGCCGGCCTTTCGCAGGTTATTCGACCGGACGGCGTCTACAAGAGCCAGACGCGCTTCGGCATGTATCGCTGGCACATCACCGACCCCGTTCGCTTCGAGACGGACCTGAAGGTGACCATGCAAGCCCTTGGCTGGCGATCGGGTGGCCGTTATCTGCCGCTGCAGGATGACATCGCGTCGGTCGCCTACTGGTACCAGACGCTGCCGGCGGCGCCGTTCCCGAAGCTGCCGGATAAGGATTCCCTCGAGATCCTGTAGCGCCGGTAGTGCAGGCAGAGCCGCATCTGATGACACGAACCGCTCTATGCCTAAGATGCTCCGCGGCACGCCGTTACAGGAGCATCGATGAT
The DNA here is from genome assembly GCA_035998445.1 of Tepidisphaeraceae bacterium. Classification (NCBI taxonomy): domain Bacteria; kingdom Pseudomonadati; phylum Planctomycetota; class Phycisphaerae; order Tepidisphaerales; family Tepidisphaeraceae; species Tepidisphaeraceae bacterium. Next base: position 235,049 of record DASYHQ010000061.1, read on the forward strand.
GGATTACGTTCGTGTTGGTAAGACCGGCCTCAAAGTCTCCCGTCTCTGTCTGGGTTGCATGAGCTTTGGCGTGCCCGAGCGCGGGGCGCACCCGTGGACGATGAACGAGGAGCAGAGCCGGCCGTTCATCAAGGCGGCGCTAGAGGCGGGCATCAACTTCTTCGACACGGCCAACGTCTACTCGGACGGCACGAGCGAGGAAATCACCGGCCGGGCGCTGCGCGACTTCGCCAAGCGCGAGGAATACGTGTTGGCGACAAAGGTGCACGGGCGAATGGGTCCTGGCCCCAACGGCGCGGGGTTGTCGCGCAAGGCCATCATGAGCCAGATCGATGCCAGCCTGACCCGGCTGGGGACGGATTACGTCGACCTGTATCAGATCCACCGCTGGGACTACGACACGCCGATCGAGGAGACGCTGCTGGCGCTGCACGACGTGGTGCGGGCAGGCAAGGCGCGGTACATCGGCGCGTCGTCGATGCACGCGTGGCAGTTTGCCAAGTCGATATACCTGGCCGACCGGAACGGGTGGACGCGGTTCGCGTCGATGCAGAACCACTACAACCTGCTGTATCGCGAGGAAGAGCGCGAGATGATGGGCCTGTGCGCCGCCGAGGGCATCGGCGTGCTGCCGTGGAGCCCGCTGGCGCGCGGGAAGCTATCGCGCCCGTGGGACCAGCGCGCCGCCACCGACCGCGCCAGTGGCGACGAATTTGGCAAGACGCTTTACAACGAGCCCGGCGGCGCGACCGAGACCATCGTGGGCCGCGTGGGGGAGATCGCCAAGGCCCGCGGGGTGTCGCAGTCGCAGGTGGCGCTGGCGTGGATGCTGACCAAGTCGTACGTCACGTCGCCGATCATTGGGACGACCAAGCCGCATCATCTGGACGATGCGCTGGGGGCATTGTCGCTCGCGCTGACGCCGGATGAGGTGAAGCGGCTGGAAGAGCCGTACCAGCCGCAACGGGTGCTGGGGTTCGCGTAAGCCGCTCCGGCCCCTCTCCCGGTACGCCGGAAGCGGCTGGGTGAGGGTGATTTCGTATTGGCCTACGCAATATATCGAAGGATACTGCTGCTACTCGTCATCCTGAGGTACTCCGAAGGATCTCCCCCCGTATTCGCCTCGGGAAGAAGAGATCCTTCGGAGTACCTCAGGATGACGAAGTGGCGGCGTGCGATCGAGTTCGTGCCGGTCTACCGACGCTGAAGAACGCCGCGAGCGCCGCGGTCATCGCGATCAGCAGCGTCTCCACGATTACGACGGAAACCAGCGCCACCGCCATTGCGGCTTGGCGCGTGTCGTGGAAACGAATCGCCAGCAACAGGCTGCCAATGATCGCCTGTGCGATGAGCGCCGTCATCAACCCTGCCGCGAACGTACCCGATTGCCGTTTTGGCGCGTTGGTGAGACCCGTGGCGACGGGCATCACGACCGCCGCGATTGGCAGCACCTGCACCGCCATCACTACGCCAAGCGCGGCGATCGGCCCGGCCCAAGAATCGAGCATTGCGAACGCCACGCGGACGTTGATCGTGGACAAACTCAGTCCCTGCCCACCCAGCGCCGTCAACAGCGGTACCGCGATCAGGATGACGACCCATTGCGCGGTGGCCGAGCGTCGCAGTGCAAGCCGAGCCGCCCACCCAGTTGCCACGCCCACAGCGCACGCCGCGGCGAGCGGGGGGCCGGAGACCAGGTAGGCCAGCCCCGGTGTCGCCAGTGGCAGCAGATCAGCCATTTGCAGCCGACCGATGTTGGATAAGCCAGACGGCCAGCCAAACCGCAGTAGGCCGATCATCAGCAATCCACCAAACAGCACCGCCACGCTCGCTCCGAGTGGCCACGAACGCAGCGGCGAACCGTCGAGCGACGCCAACCCGATCCACCATCGCAGCAGTCCAACCATCGCGCCAAACGCCAGCACGCCGGCGATGACAAGATCAATCCGATACAGGCGGTTGCGACGCGCGAATAGAAGTAGCGCCACCAGCGCACACGTCGCTGCCAGGCCGAACAACGCGAACCCCAGCAGCACGAGCGCCGGCCACAGCAGGTTGTTCAACAGCGTGTAACCCCGATGCCGCGACCGATGCGGAATGCCGGACAGGATGGCGCAACTTGCGAGAATGCCGACGAACGCCAGCAGCCATGTCGGCGATATCCTCGTGCCAACCTGCGGCGGCGGCTGCCACGCGACGCCCGCCGCTTCCGTGATCAATCGCGGCACGATCGCCTGGCTCACGTCACCCATCTGGCCGCGCGGCAACCCCGGCCCCCAGGCGACCAGCGGTGTGTTTCGCACGGCGTCTTCTGGTCCGGCATGACCGCCGAAGTCCGTAACCCCGTGGTCGGATGCAACCACCACCGCCATGTCCGGTGGTGCGATGGCCGCGATGCGCGCGACGGAGGCATCGGCGCGGGCGACGAACGCCGCGTAGTTCGCCGACGTGGCCCCGAACAGGTGCGCCACCTCGTCACCCTGCGACAGATGGATGATCACGAGGTCGTTCCGCGCATCTGCAATCGCGGCCAGGCCGGCGCTAAGAATGCCGTCGTCGTCGCCAATCCGATTCGTAAGATGCGACCGGCTGATCCACGGCCGATACCGATCGTGCCACAGCCGCGGCCCGGCCACGAACGTATCTCGGCCGGAGTCACGGAAGGCCTGCAGAACGCCACCGTCGGCCGCGACGGGCGCGCCGAAGTCCAACAGGAAACTCGTCGGCCCCGGGACGCGGCCGGTGATGAACGTCGTGATGCCCGCAATGGTCGACGGCACCGCCGCCTCCACCCGGGCGATGCCCCACGCGTGCCGCTCGGCCAGCGCGTGCAGGTTGGGCATGCGCGCGGGATCGCGGGCGGCGTCGAGCCGCAGGGCGTCGATCACCACCAGCGCCACCCGCGTTGCCCGCTCACTCTCAACCTGCGGCACGCTCGTGGGCAGCCGCGGCGATCCATCCTGAATCAACAACGGCCCCAGCGCCGCCAGCAGCACCACGATGCACAACATCGCGACGTTGCCGGCCCCGGCAATCTGATGGAGAAAGGTGGGAAGCTTGGGGCGGCGCAAGGGTCACGCGGTCCACGTGGAGAGAATCGGAATGAAGTGCACTGCCTGCATCTCCATCTTTCACCATATTGCCCCCGGCTTGCCGGGGTAAGACCACCGGAAAGTCGGAGGCCAAGTAAGGAGCAGAAACCTGATCACCCAAGAAACAGACGGCCTACCCAACTACTTCACCCCCGCGACGGCCGCGCCGTACGAGCGGCCACGCCAGGTGGACGACCGGCCCATCACGCGGCGAGACAGCGCGTACCACTGGATCGCCAGCAGCACGACGATCGACACCGGGTGCAGCATAGCCCCAAGCCGCGACTGCCGAAACCGCGCCGCTCCGGCCAGTCGTACCGCGTAGCTCAAGAGCACCGCGATGCCGGCGCAGATGAGTACCACCATCCGGTAAGGTATCGCCGGCGCGAGCGCGGCGTACGCGAACCAAATCATTGGCAGCACCTGTCCAAGCGTCAGCATGATCGTCCACGGCACGATCGCCGCGGGCGCGGCCATGCCTTCGGTCGCGTTCTTCGCCAAGCCGTGCCATGTCTCGCCGTTCGACTGGTACATGCGGCAAGTGGCCGTGTCGGTCGCGTCGAACAAATCGGTGCGATCTCCAGCGTTGCGGAACGCGCGCGGCAGCGTCACGCCGTCGTGCAGCGACGCGCGGATCGCGGCGTGGCCACCGGCGCGGTCGTAGGCGTCTCGCCGCGCGATGAAGAACTGTCCGCAGCCCGCGCCGTACGCGGGTGAAGTGGACATGCGCATTCGCCGGATCGGCAAAAAGCCCAGCAGCACGAAGTGGATGAGCGGGATCAGCATGCGCTCCAGCATCGTGCCGGTCTGTTGCCGTGGAAAGCCACTCACGAGCGGCGCGTCGGCCGCGACGGCGAACGCGATGGCCCGGCGGACCGCGTCGGGCGACAGGCGCACGTCGGCATCGATGAAGGCCAACCACTGGCCACGGGCCCGCATCGAAAGCACGTGACACGCGTGCTGCTTGCCGCACCAGCCGACCGGCAGCGGTGGGGCGGCCTCAAGGCGCAGCCGTGCGTCGCCCGCGGCGATGTCGCGCACGATGTCCGCGGTGCGATCGGTCGAACCGTCGTCCAGCACGATCACCTCCAGCTCACGGCCGTCGCCCGCATCATTGGCAAGCACGGCCCGCACGCAGTCGCCGATGCTCGCCTCTTCATTCCTTGCAGGGATGAGGACGGACACCACGCCTTCGCTGCCTACCCCAGCAGCGGCGTTGGGTTGTGGCGCGGTGCGGAACTGCCGCAGATTGTCGAAGAACAGCCCGGCCGACAGGATCGACAGCAGCAGACCGACGATGGCCAACACCAATAGCATCACGCGTGTACGTCCTCCATGTGGGCGGCCGAGAAGCGCCGACCGGTCGCTTTGGCCTTCATCCATCGCCACGCGTCGTACGTCGCGCTGCTGCCGGCCGAGCCGCGCAGGATGACGTCGAACCGGCCAGCATCCTTCGCGATCGCGTCGGCTGCCAGCCCGTCCATCGTGGTCGCCAGCGCGTCGTCAATCGCGAGGTCGCCGGCATGCAGATCGCATGGCGGACCGAATCGCACGAGCGCCTCGGGCTCCCGTTCCGTCCAGAACGGATACTCGATCGCCAGCGGCAGCACGACCGCTTGCTCACATCGCTCGGCGAGCCTTGCCAGACCGGCGGCCAGTTCGACGGGTCGCTGGCGCGGGTCGGCGAAACGGCCCTGCGCGGTGATCCACAGGCACGTGTTCGGGGACGCCGCGACGCGCGAGGCGGTCTTGAAGAACGCAGCGCCACCGGCCCGCGACGCGCGGTCGATCCCGAAGAAACCGAGCTTGCGGAAGAAGCGATACTTCTCCAGCATCGCCGCGTCGATCGGCGCGTAATGTCGACGGCCCGGCCACAGGTGTTGCGACAGCACCAGCGCCATCAGCGGGTCCCACCAGCCCGGGTGATTCATACAGAGGATGATCGGTGTGGCCGCATCGATCGTCGGCGGGTAGCCATCGCGCGCGATGCGAACCGTATGAAAGTGCTTACGCGCAAACCGCCGCGTGTACCAGTGGAACAGCCGAAACAATGGGCGGTTGATCGTCGGCAGCGCGTGCTCGCGGTCGCGCGTGGTCGCGATAGGTGGCGAAGATATGAGCTGATCTGGCATGGACGGAAGGGCGCTCTGGTCCCTCTCCCGGTAATCCGGGAGAGGTTAGGTGAGGGTGATTTCGAACTGCTGACGAATCTCGAAAGAACGAATCACCCCCACCCAGCCTCCCCCGGAGCATGCGGGAGAGGGGCAGGAAAGGATCGACTTACACCGGTGCCAGCGCCGCCTCGCGCGTGTCAGGCGAGGCCGTACTGCCACGCCGATCCTGATCCAGCGAATCGCCCGCGATCCAGCCGCTCATCAGCACCATCGGCATGCCGGGTCCGGGGTGCGCCGCGCCACCGGCGACGTACAGCCCCGCGATGTCCTTACGACGATTGGCGGGTTTAAACGCGCCCAGGAACTTGCCGTGAGACGCAAGGCCGTAGATAGCGCCGTTCAGCACGCGGTAGCGGTCGTGGATGTCCTGCGGCGTCAGCGTGCGCTCGACGACGATGCGGTCCTCAATGTCCGTCAGGCCGGCGGTGCGCTTCAGCTTGTCCAGGATGACGCGGCGATAGTCGGGCAGCATCTTCCTCCAATCCTGGCCCGGCCGCAGGTAGGGCGTATGGACGAGCACGTACAGCGCCTCGCCACCGGCGGGCGCCACGCCCGGTTCCGTGCCGGCCGGTGCGGCCAGGTAGCACGTGGGATCAGGCGCCGGTTCGCCGCGTCGATAGATGTAGTCGAACTCCTCGTGCGGGTCGCGCGAGAAGACGAAGTCGTGGTGCAGCAAATGGTCGTAACGCTGCTTCAGGCCGAGGTAGAGCACCACGCCACTGCAGGCGGGCTCGAACGAGCCGCGCGACTTCTCGAACTTCTGCGCGTCGCGACCGCCGATCAACTCGCGGTAGGTGCGCACGGCGTCCATGTTCGACACGACCGCGCTCGCCGGCAGCCGGCGGCCATCCTTCAGCGTCACGCCGGCCACGCCGTTGCCGTCGTGTTCGATGCGGGCCGCTTCAGCACTGGTGATCACGTTTACGCCGAGTTCACGCGCCAGCTTCGCCAGCGCCGCCGGCACGGCGCCGGTGCCGCCCATGGGGTACCACACACCGTCGTTCGTCTGCATGTGCGCGATGCCGCACAGCACCGCCGGCGAGGCCTCGGGGCTGCTGCCGACGTACTGCGTGAAGTGGTCCAGCATCTGCGACACGCGGCCGTCACCGATGTACGAGCGAATGGTGCCCGCGACGCTGCGGCCCATGCCCATCGCCATCACGTCCGACAGCGTGCCCAGGTTAAAGCTGGCCTTGGGGTCCATCATGTCACGAATGCCACCGATGGATTTCCAGAAGTAGAAGCGTTCGCTGATGTCGTGCAGGCGGTGCGAGTGGTTGATGAACTTCTCGTAGCGCTCGACGTCGCGCGGGTCGGTCGAGAACGCCGCCAGCGTCTGCTTCATCTTGGCAACGTCGGCGCAAAGGTCGAGCGTCGAGCCGTCGTCGAAGAAGCAGCGCCACTGCGGGTCGAGCGCCACCAGATCGAGGTAGTCCTCCATGCGCCGGCCGGCCTCGGCGAAGATGCGCTTCAGCACGCGCGGCACGGTGAGGATGGTGGGACCCATGTCGAAGCGGTAACCGTCCTGCTCCCACACCGCCGCCTTGCCGCCCAGCCAGTCGTTGGCCTCCAGAATGGTGACGGCATGCCCGCGGGCCGCCAGCGTGCATGCGGCAGCCAAGCCACCCAGGCCGGCGCCGATAACGATGACAGTGTTGTCGCTAGTGGTGCTATTCATGTGGGTGAACCTTTTCCTCGTGTCGCAAGCGTCTTCATCAATTGTAGCGCCGCCCGCACGCGCCCGCCGACCGATCGGCCATGGGCGGCGTGCAAGTAGGCCGCGAACATCGTCGCGTCGCTCTCGTGCGGCTTATCGTAGTGCGGGCGAAACGTGCCACTGCGGCTGGCGACGGCCTTGGGGCGCGTCATGGCGAGCAGGCCGTCGGCGCCGCGCGTCACGCCGAACCCACTGTGCCCGCGGCCACCGAACGGCAGGCGCGGGTCGGCGGTGGGGGCGATGCAATCGTTGATCACAACGCAGCCCGCGTTCACGCGCTGCGCCAGCGCGGTCGCAGCGTCGGCTGGGCCGAAGATCGTCGCGCCCAATGCGAACTTGCATTGGGCCGCCAGCGACAGCGCCTCATCGACCGATGCCACCGGCACGACCGCCAGCAGCGGCGCAAAGGCTTCGTCACGCAGCACGCGCGCGCCATGAGGCACGTCGGTCAGCAAGATCGGCGATAGCGTGCTCGCGTCTTCCGTAGGCACATTGCCAGCCAGCAGGCGACCGCCGAGTTCGATCGCGTTCGATGCGAGTGAACGTGCCCGCCGTATGCTCGGTGGCGATGCGCGGAACGTCGGCAAATCGCGCAACGCATCACTTAGCGATGCATTCAGCGCCGACAGCATGTCGGCGGGCACGAACACGCGCCGCGGCGCGATGCAGGTCGCGCTGTTGTTGAACGTCAGCCCGAACCGCAGCGCCCGGCTCGCCAACTCCAGGTTGGCGCCGGGCAAGATGAAGACGGCGTCGTGTCCCGACAGTTCCAGCGTGGCCGGCACCACATGTTCGGCCGCCTCGGCAAGCACGGCGTGACCGGCGGTGAACGAGCCGGTGAAGACGACGTGATCGACCTGGCCGATCGCGTCGCGCGCGGCCTGAACATCTGAAGCTAGAACGGTGAGTAAGCCTGCCGGCAGCCCCGCGGTCGTCGCGATCTGTGCAAGCAGATCGACCGCCTGCTCGCAGCCCGGAGCCGGCTTTACCAGCACCGCGTTGCCCGCAGCGATCGCCTGCAGCGCGTGCGCGACTGGCAGGAACAGCGGATAGTTTGACGGGCCGATCACCAGTACCACGCCAAGCGGTTCGCGGTAAATCGTTAGGTCAGATCCCGGCAACCACGCCGGCCGGCCTGCGCGCCCGAGGCGCTGCGGGCGCAACAGGCGAGTTAGGTTGCGCTCGAGAAAGCGAATGCCGTCCAGCACGGGCAGCACCTCGGCCGCCAGCGAATCGGCAACGCGCCGTTGCGTGATCGTCGATAATGCTGCCGCGATCTCGTCGGCACGATCTACGACCGCGTGGCGAAGCTGTCGGAAGATCACGACGCGGCGTTTCAGCGGCACGCGTGCCCACGCCGCGCCGGCTGCTCTGGCGCGCGCGATCGTCCCAACGTCACTGGTGACGTCAGCGTCGCGAGGTTGTTCGGCAAGCATCGTCATCGGTCGCGATCCGGTCCCTCTCCCATGAGTACATGGGAGAGGGACCGGAAACACCTTCTATAAAAACTTACTGTGAACCTGTCGCGGTCGCTTTCCCACGGGTCGCGTACTTCGCTGCCTGGCCGGTCTGGCCCGGCCAGTGGTACGGGATCTTCTGATCGTCCAGCAACAGCCCGCTGCTGATTCGGGCCGATTCGAAGATCACCGGCAGCCCGCTACCCGGATGCGTACCACCGCCCACGAGGTAGACGTTAGCCAGATCTTCAAATCGATTGTGCGGCCGGCGGTGCAGCATCTGGCCGAGGTTGTGCGCCAGGTTGAACGTGGCGCCGCGGTACAGCTGGTAGTCGTTCACCCAGTCTGCGGGCGTCAGCACCTTCTCGTACCGAATGCGGTCGCGCACGTTATGGATGCCGATGCGCTCCATCTGTGTGAACGCCAGTTCGCGGAACGCGGGCGTCTCCTTGTGCCAGTCGATCGTGCCGACGTCGTTCGACACCGGCAGCAGGCAGTAGAGCGCGCTGTGGCCCGCCGGCGCTAGCGATGGGTCGGTCCGGCAGGCATTCTGCACGTAGAACGAGGGGTTGCACGACAGGCAGTGGCGTTCCTCGATGTCGCGCAGATTCTCCTCGTAATCCTTCGCCAGCCAGATCGTGTGATGTTCGAGATCGGGAAAGGTGCCTTCGACCCCGAGGTACATCATGAACGTGCTGCACGAGAACCGCTTGCCGCCGATGGCCTTGTCCTTCCAACGCTTGCGGATGCCGTCGGGCACGAGCTTGGTCATCGTGTTGGCAAAGTCGGCATTGATGACGGCGGCGTCGCAGTCGTAGGTTGCGCTGGACGTGGTGACGCTGCGAACGCGGCGCTGTTCGTCGAACGATAAGGACGTCACGGCCTCGTTCAGGCGGATGTCGACGCCCATCGATTCCGCGACGCGCGCCATGGCCGCGGTGACGGCGTTGCAGCCACCGATCGGGTGCCACACGCCGTACTCGTACTCCAGGAACGACAGAATCGTGAACAGGCTGGGGCACTGGAAGGGGCTCATGCCCAGGTATTTGCTTTGGAAACTGAACGCGAGGCGCGTGCGCGCATCGTGGAAGTACTTGCACAGATCGGTGTGTACGCTGTCCAGCGGGCGCAGGTGCAACGCCGACTTCATCACCGATGGCCGCAGCAAATCCAGTGGGCTGGCGAAAGGCGATTCCAGAATGGCGCGGAACGCGGATAGCTTCTTGCGGTTGTCGGCGAGGAACTTGGGAAAGGCGGCGGCGTCGCGCGGGTCGATCGCCTTCAACATCTCGCGCATCTGCGCGACATTGTGGGACGCCTTCAGTTCACCACCGGCCTCGAAGACCAGGTGATACTGCGGGTCGAGGCGCACCAGCTGCACCTCATCGTGCAAATTGCGGCCGCAGGCGGTGAAGACCTCTTCGAGGACGCGCGGATAGAGGAAGAACGTCGGCCCGACGTCGAACGTGTAGCCGGCCTCGGTGATGCTGCTGGTGCGGCCCCCGACGCGGTCGCGGCGTTCCAGCACCGTGACGTCGCACCCACTGGCCGCCAGCAGCATCGCCGAGGCGAGCCCGCCGGGTCCGGCGCCGATAATGATCACGCGACGACGACTCATGCGGTTAGCATCTCCGGTGTAAACGTTGCGGCGCGATAACGATTGGCGCACGGCAGATCGGCGACCCCGCACTTCTGCCCGGTGATGGCGGCCGCGGCCAAGTAGCCGCTTCGCACGGCGCCTTCCATTGTCGCGGGCCAGCCGGTCTGGCAGTAGTCACCGGCTAAGAACAGGTTCCGCACGCCGTTGCCTACGACGCAGGCGCTCGGGCGGATGTGGTCGACGCCGGGAGAAGGGTTGAACGTCGCGCGACGTTCCTTGATCACTTTCGCGTCAAGCAGATGAGCTTCCTTCGCCGCCGGCAGGTACGTGGCGATCTCATCCTGCGCAAGGCGAATGATCTCGTCGCCCGGCAGCTCGACCCACGCGTCGGCGGCGGAACTGACGGCTCGCAGCTGTTGGGGGGCATCGGTGGTCGCTGCGCCGTTGGCCGCGTCGAACAGCCACTGCACGGGGGAACCAATGAACGCAATGTGCGGGTGGGGCAGGATCCGGCGGTCGTAATGCAGGTGAATGCCGATCGTCGGGCTGTACGTGAACTCGCTCAGGCGCGCCAACCGATCGTCGTTCAAGCCGGGCGACGCGACCGCGATCGCAGCGAGGCGGTCGGCGGGCACGGCACTCACGTAGACGTCGGCCGACAACGAGCTGCCATCACTGGTCTGCACGGCTTCGATCGTATTGGTTTGCGAACCGACGACGATGGACCGCACCGCCGACCCCAGCCTCACTTCACCACCGTTGCGCGCCAGGATCGCCTGCAGCGCATCGTACAACGCCACCAACGGCACGCGCGGCACGCCCACGCGGTACGCGTCGCGATGGCCCATGAACCCCTGCAAAATCACCTGCAACGCGTACGCTGCCGACACCGCAGACGCCGGGGCGTTCAGCGCGCTGATCGTCACCGTCTCCCACACGCGCTCGATGGCTGCGGGCGACTGCTTGTGGTCGCGCAGCCAATCGGCGAACGAGATGTCGCGCCATCGTGCGCGGCCGCTGGGCGACGTCGCGAGGGCGGCCAGCAGCGCACGGCCGGCGGAGGACTTCTCGCGCAACGTTAGACCGCGGAACGACGCCGCGGCGCGGGCCAAGTGCAGCGGGGCGGGCAACCGGTCGGCCTTCAACACGCTGTCACGCCCCTCGCGGTCGCGGAAATGCAGCGTGTCGTGCCATTCGATGGAGTTCGTAGCACCGAGCCGATCGTAGAGATCGATCAGGTTCGTGCAGCAACCCATCAGCACGTGCTGGCAGTTGTCGATCGGCTCGCCAGAGGCGGGGTCCACATGGCTCGTCGCCCGGCCACCGAGGCGCTTGCGGGTCTCCAGCAGCGTCACGCGGTAGCCCCCCTCCGCCAGTCGCATCGCCGCCGCCATGCCGGCCAGGCCACCGCCCATCACGAGCGCAGTCTTACCGTCGCCGCAAGCCGTCGTGCGAGCGGCGGGGGGCGCAGTGATGGGCGCGTCGATGGGGACGGAGAGGGTCACCGTAGCATCGCTTTCACGAGAATTCCGAACTTCTCGATCGAGTTGAGCCGTACGCGCTGTGGCGCGAGGACCGCGGACGGGTCGGCGGCGATCTTGCGCAGCAGGCCGCCGTAGCGTTCGGTCATCGCCCACAGGCACCGCCGGGCATGGGGTGAGACGAGCGCGTCGAGCGGTGCCGACTCGGCGTAGAACCGCTGCGCCTGTTCCAGCGTGCAATCGATGCCGCGCAACACGTTCGGCCGACCGGCCAGCACGTCGGCGGGCGTGACCCCTCCCTCGGTGAAGCAGGTGGGCAAATACACCCGACCGACCAGCGCGTCCTCGCGCACGTCGCGCACGATGTTGGTCAGTTGAAACGCCAGGCCGCGCTTGATCGCCAACTCGCGCGTCGCTTCCCCGCCGTCGTAGCCCCACAGTTCAATGCAGAGCAAACCGACGGTCGACGCGACGTTGTAGCAGTACTCGCGCAGCGACTCGAACGACGCGTACGACGACGTGTTCAAATCTGCGAACTGTCCGCGAATCGAAGCCTGCAACGGCGCCAGTGGCAGCGTGTGCCGCTGAACCAGATCGGTGAACGCCGCCCACAGTGGCTGCGTGTGCAGCATGCTCGGCGCGTCGACCGTTGGCACGTGCCCCTCGTACGCCCGGCAGGTGTACTCAGAGAACCAGCAGAGCTGCCGGCCCTTCTCGGCGAGGTCGGTCGTGGTGTTGTCGGCCAAATCATCGGCATGGCGCAGCCACGAGTAGAGGATGAACGTATCGGTGCGCAACGGCTCGGCGATCAGCCGCATGCCCTGGTAGAAGCTGGACCCGCTGATGCGCACCAGCTCGCGACAGTGCGCAACGCTGGAGCGCAGGTCCGTCGGCGCCACCCGCTGCCCGACCGACGTGGAGGTGAACACCGTCATTTTCCTCCCAGTCGATAGGTGATCCACGCCTTGCACAACAGCGATGCCTTGCCGATCTTGCCGACGCGCGGGCGACGGAGATCGGTTCGGTAGTCGATGGCGGCAATGCGGCGCAGCACCGCTTCACCACCAAGCGTGAAGAGCGCGATGACCGGCCGCACGTCGCGCGACACGCGCGGCAGCAATTGCCGGCCGTCTGTGAACAGCGATCGCGTGCGGTCACACAGGTCGATCAGCGTCGCGCGATACGCGGCCGCAAATGGATCGCCGTTGGCGTCGCGCAAGTCGCGCGTTGCGCCGCTGTGGGTGATGCGCTGATGCAGTTCCTGCAGGTCCAAGCCATGCGCGTTGGCGATATCGGTGGGGATGTAGATGCGATCGACATCCAGAATGTCCCGGCGAACGTCCTGCCAGAAGTTCACCAGTTGCAGCGCGGTACAGGTGGCGTCCGAATGGCGCAGCGCATCGTGGTCATCCTCGCGATGACCGCTCAAGCGCAGCACGAGCCGGCCAACCGGATTGGCGCTGCGGGTGCAGTAGTCGAGCACGTCGGTCCAGCGCTCGTAGCGCGACACGTGCTGGTCTTGCCGAAACGCCGACAGCAGGTCCAGGAACGGCTCGATCGGCAGGGCGTGCCGGTCGATCGTCAGCTTTAGCCCGACAAAAAGGGGCTGGTCGGGCGACCCGGCGTAGCAGGCGCGCAGCTGTTGCTCGCAATCGTCCAGTCGACGCAGCGCCACGGCGCGGCTCGGGGCGGTGTCGGCCAGGTCGTCGGCGTGCCGGCAGAAGGCGTAGACGTTCGCGAAGTCGACCCGCAAATGCTTAGGCAACAGGCAGCTTAAAACGTGGAAGTTCTCGCCCGTCGAACGGGCAGTTAACGCGCTAACCGATGTCGCGTGTTCGTTCGGAGATGCCGAGGCAGGGTCGCCAGCACCGATGCTGGTGGGAAGTTCATCGACGGCGAATGGCATCTTGCTGCCATCGTAGGCAGTTAGCAGCGGGGCGGCCAACTAGAAATTCAGCGTGCTGATCGGAATTGAAAATCCTGCGTCAATCGATGGCAATGCGCGCCGCCATCCACAAAATGGCGCGGACCGATGCAGATGCAGCCCTACCTCATCACGGCGACCCTTCTCCTGGCCCTTTTCGGTTGCGCCGATCGGGAGGCCAACAGGCCCGTCGCGGCGCCAGCCGCGACGGTGGATCGAACTGCGTCAACCACGCAGTCGGCAACGACGAACCCGTCACACGCCTGGGCCGAGGGCAAGCAGCTGTTCTACGAGTTGATCTCCGGCCAGTCGAAATCGACGGACGCATCGCAGCGCTACTGGCAGCGCGCCGCCGACGCCCAGCCGGACGCCGTCGTGCCGCAGGCGTACCTCGGGGCGACGAACATGATGGCGTCGGCGCACTCCCGGTGGCTGCCCACGAAGGGACAGCTGGCGCGCACCGGCCTGAAGCAGTTGGACGCCGCGGTTGCCGCCGATCCGGAGAACGTGGAAGTGCGGTTCTTGCGCGGCATGACGAGCTATAACCTCCCCGGCTTCTTCGAGCGTGGCGCGATCGCAGCGGAAGATTTGGCGTTCGTCGCCGGGCGGGCGAAGGAGGCGGTCGCAAGCCAGCAATTGCTGCCGGGCCAGGGGGCGGCAGCGCTGTATCACCATGGCCTGTTGCGCGAAGTCGCCAAGGACCGCGCAACCGCCCGGCAAGCATGGCAGGACGCGATTGCGATTGCGCCAGACAGCGCCCCCGCCAAAGCGGCGCGCGAGCGCCTGAATGAAAACTGAACGCGACGGTCTCAGTACGATCTAGCGATCGCTTGCGGCTTCGGGGAACGGAAGCGGTCGGGACTGCGAAGCCGCAAGCGACCCGAGGGATCTCGAACGCCGAGCGATTGACGCCAGTGGGAGATCCCTCGGGTCGCTACCGCTCCCCTCGGGATGACAGGCTTCGCGGAAACTCGATCCGTCAGACCGTGGCTAGAACGGCGTCTTCATGCCCATGCCGCGGACGACGCAGTAGCCGGCCTTGGCTTGCCAGAGGCAAAGCGCCGCCGCCGCGACGAAGCTGCCACCGACGATCGCGACGGGCACGTTCTGCCAGAAGTACGCAGCCAGCAGCAAAGCGATCGCGACGATGAGGCAGACGATGCCGATCGTCCTGCGGACGCGCCGGCCGTGGGTGTCGATGTTGCATTGCATCATAAATGGGTCGCCTTGATGTTGCGCGTTGTGGCTCACGGGCGCGCAGCGCATTGTGATACGATCGTCTCAAGAACCATCCCGCAGCCGCTACCGTTGCCAGTAAATCTTATGCGATACACTACCTTACCCGATTGGTTCACGGCCACCGAAGTGGGGCCGGGCGTCGTGCGGATCAACGAGCCTTACTATAGGCAGGACTACCGCTGTAACATTCTGCTGATCAAGGGGCACGACCGCGACCTGCTGATCGACACGGGCCTGGGGCTCGGCAATTTACGCCAATTTCTACGGCCGATGAGCGAAAATCCTCTATTAATCTGCAGTCACTCGCACTACGACCACATCGGCAGCAACTTCGAGTTCCCTGAACGGCTCATCCACCCCGCCGAGGCCGACGTCGTCGCGCAACCCACCCAGCGCAACACATTCGCCGACCCGGTACTGCTGACGAAGGACTTCAGCACGCTTCCCTGGCCCGGTTGGGACGCGAATGATTGGTCGCCACCCCCGGCGCCGGCGACGGGCTCGCTGAACGAGGGAGACGTGCTGGAGCTTGGGGACCGTTCGCTGCGCGTGTTGCACACGCCGGGCCACTCGTGGGGCAGCATCTGCCTGTGGGACGAGCGCAGCCGTGAGTTGTTTTGTGCCGACACTGTCTACGAAGGGGAGATCTTCGACTTCCTGCCCTGCTCGGATGTGCCGACGTACGTGAAGTCGATGCAGCGACTGCGCGAACTGCCGGTGCGCGTGGCGTACCCTGGGCATGGGCCGGTGTTGGAGGAGGCCGCGTTCTTTGGGATCGTCGATGGGTACATCGCGCGGAATGCGAATTGAGGTTTGAAAGAGAACGCGAAGGCGCGAAGGACCGCGAAGAAAGCCGCGAGGGAATGCAATAGATGTGGCGCCCGATCCGCGTCACTCTCGCAGGGCGGCACTATAGAAGCGTAGTGGCACAAGCCCCTGTCTACTTCGCGGTCCTTCCCGTCCGCCCTTTGCGTTCGCATTCTCTGCACTTGAAGCGAGAGAATACGGGGGGAGAGTAAGACGGGGGGAGAGACAGGCAGGAATGCCTGTCCTACAGAAGCGCGGTTTATTTAGCATCGCTGGTTCGTAGGCCGTCATGATTTGAACCGTCCGAACCGTTGCTTCTGTCGTTGGCCTTGCCAGCAGACGACGTTCCAGAGATTGGCGACGGGTTGTTGGGTGTAGGGCAGTTGCTGCATGTAGCCGTCGGGGCCGAACTCGCTGGTCATGGTGACGACGGGCATGCCGCGGGCGCGTTGCGATTGCCAGATCTCGTCCCACCAGCGCTCGTGGGCCAGCAGGGCCGGTTGATATTCCGGGGCGGCGGGGTCGGGCACCTGGGCGTGCTGGGCATAGCCGACACGGCAATGCACGTGGTGCGCGCGGGCGGCGCATTGCCTGATGATGTCCATCTCCGTGTCGATCAACCGCTCGGCCACCACGCACCAATGGCTGAAGTCGCACGTGAGCTTCATCGTCGGCAGCGCCGCGATCACGTCGCGCGTGATCCACGGGTTGAACAGCGACCGGCAGCGGTGCGTCTCGAAGCTGATCGTGACGCCGCTCCGCTCGCTCATCTCGACGCCGCGGCCGAAGAAGTCGAGGTTCTGCTGCAGGCTCCAGGCGTCGTAGCCGCACATCGTGCTGATGAACAGTGGTTCGACCTCGCTGGCGAGGTTCACGGCCGTCTGAAGATCGCGCAGGTGATCGTCGACCGTGAAGTGCGGCTCGGGCACCCACCAATCGTAGGTCGGCTTATCGCTTAGGCCGGTCGTTACCTCGGAGATCATCGACAGGCCATTGCGCGACAGCAGTTCGCGCAGCCGCTTGCGCGTGGGGGCGTCTTTGGGAATCGGCATCTCGATCCCATCAAACCCGCCGGCGACGGTTTGGGTCACCAGCGTTTCGAGATCGGTGGGGGCACCCCACCACGTACGGCACATTTGCAGTTGCATGGAAATCCCTGTCTTTTTCCGCACGTAGCATGGGCGTCTCGCCCATGAGTGTGGTTAGAACCCGCGTCGTTATTGCTGGCGGATCGCGCTGCTCGAGCGGCACGTTGCAAATTCGATCTCTCTGACTTAATGCGGTCATGGGCGGGACGCCCATGCTACGTGAAGAGCGGGCGCCCTCACGTGCTTCCAGCGTTTCCCACTCGCAGTTCACCACCGACGCCCACAACAGCAAAACCCCGCGAGCCGCCGCCCGCTCCGGGGGGGAAGAGACGGGACGGACGGCCGCGGGGAAAATCGGGTGATGCATCAGCGAAGCGTTACTTCGCCTCTGCCTTATACCCTTCGTCGGCCAGCATCTTCAGTGGCGTCAGGTCGACGCTGGCCTCGATGGGCATGTCCTTCTTCATAATGCCGAACTTCACCCACCAGTCGTTGGTGAGCTTCGTCGTCGCCTTCACCTGGCCGTTGGACTGGCCCTCGGGCGCGTCGCCCGGCAGCACGCCCATGTAGCGGGCGGCTTCCTCGAAGGAATAGACGTACATGCCGCCGACCTTGGGCTTGCCGTCGCTGCCGATCGTCTCCTCGACGGCCGACACGTCGAACTTGATCGCCTTGGCGATGATCGCGTTGCCCTCGGCCGGGTTGGCGCGCCAGAACTTGATCGCTTCGTACCAGCCCTTCATGACGTTCTTGGCCACCTCGGGCTTGTTCTTGATAAAGTCGGCGTTCATGTAGACGGCGTCGTGCAGCAGGCCGGTCTTCAGCCAGTAGGGGTCGTGCGAGTTGGCCAGGACGTGCGAGCCCTTGATGTTCTTCAGCACCTGTCCGCCGTACGGTTCCCAGAATTCCCCAGCGGCCACCTCGCCACCGATCATGGCGGCGGCGGCGTCGTCCATGATGACGTTGACGTACTTGGCGTCGGCGAACGGCACGCCGTTGATTTCCAGGTAGATGCCCATGAAGATCTGCGACAGCCCACCCTCCATCACCGCCACGCTCTTACCCTTCAGGTCGGCGGCGGTCTTGATCTCCTGGCGCGCGATGATCTTGTCGGTGCCGTAGCTCAGGCCGTGATACGCGACGTACTTGATCGGGCTGCCCGCCTCGGCGGCGATCGGGCCATATTCACCGGTGCTGCTGATAACGTCGAGCTGACCGGCCGACATCATGCCGAAGCTCTGCATGGGGTCTTCGATGATCTGAATGTCGAGGTCAACGTCGGGCGCGAGGTTCTTCTCTTTGGCGATGAACCAGAAGCCGTACGTGGGCCAGGAGAAGATCGACACGCGCACCTTTTCGGCGGCGTGGGTGAGGGAACTGGTAGACAGGATCGTCGCCGCGCCGATCGCGGTGAGTAAGAGGGTCTTCAACGGGTTCTTCATTCTGTTCTCCAATGGTTGGTTGCAGAAAATACGGACGCTGCTCCTGCCCCTCTCCCGGTACTCCGGGGGAGGCTGGGTGGGGGTGATTTCGAGCTGCTGACGGTTCTCGGCAGCACAAAATCACCCTCACCCAGCCTCTCCCATGAGTACATGGGAGAGGGGCAAGATTCTCAGGCTCACTTGGCCGCCTTTAGTCGCAAGTACGGGAACACCACGTGACGCGCCAGCCGGAACAGGCAGTCGAACGCCAGCCCCAGCGCGCCGATGACGAGGATGCCGGCCAGCACGTCCTCGGTGCGCATGAAGCGTTTGGCGCGCATCATCACGGCGCCGATGCCGTCGGTGCTGGCGACGATCTCGGCGATCACGAGGTAGGTCCAACTGACGGCCAGCATCTGCCGCATCACGTCCAGCACGTGCGGCATGACGGCCGGCACGACAACGCTGAACATCAACCGGCGGCGGCTGGCGCCCAGCGTCTGGGCGACCTCGATCAGGTCCATCGAGACCTGCTTCGTGTGGTCCATGACGAGCGTGATCAGGAAGAAGACCACGCCCAGGAACAGCAGCGCCAGCTTCTGCATCTCACCCGTGCCGAACCACATCAACAGCAGCGGCACGAACGCCGGCGCGGGCAGGTAGCGCCACACCGCCACCACGGGGTTCAGCAGCGCCCCGGCCCGCGTGAAGGTGCCCATGACGATGCCCAGCGGCACCGCGACCGCGCACGCCGCGGTGAAGCTGGCCAGGATGCGGACGACGCTCGTTCCGATGTCGGCGGCGAAGTTGCGCTCGGCGAGCAGCGTGTACAGCGCCTTCAGCACGTCCCACGGCGACGCCAGGATGACATTGGCCGCCGACGCCGACTGCCAGTGCCAGAAGCCGATGAAGAGCACGAAGCCCATCACGCCGAGGAACAGCGTGTGGCCCGTGCCGATCGGCGCGCGCACGGCCAGCAGGCGACTGCGCCGGCGCGACGGTGTGGTTTCGATTCCGGGAACATTTCGCGACGACGCCGCCGGCATCAGCTTTGGGCTGAGATCGGTCGTGTCGCCTGCGTAGGACATCAGATCAACCCTTCTTCGCGATAACGGAAATTCACAGGTCACAGGCCACGCGGAAACCGGTGTTGTCGAATCGCTGTGCGCTGCCGATCCAATCGCGATAAGCGCAGCGAAGGACGCGCGGCAGCGCGTCCCAGCCACCGTTGCGGACGACCTTCCATTGTGATGGACGGTCCCCACTGTTCATCCACGCCGAGCCGTCCGTCGGGGCGCCGGTGTAGTCGTCGTGCCAATCGTCGGCCGTCAGTTCGCAGACGTTGCCGTGCATGTCGAACAGGCCGAAGGCGTTGGCGGGATACGAACCGACGGCCACCGGGCGGCCCTTGCCGGGTTCCTGGCGGTAGTCGTAGTAGAGGAAATTGGCCTGTTCGACCGTGATGTTCGACCCGGTGGCGAAGACGCCCGTCGTGCCGGCCCGGCAGCCGTACTCCCACTCGGCCTCGGTCGGCAGGCGATAGGCGCGACCGGTGATGCGCGACAGCCACAACAGGTAACCCTGCACGTCGTCCCAACTGATGTTGAAGACCGGCAGCCACCCACGCCCCCAGCCACAGTCATCGGGGCGATGTGCACTGGGCACGGCGGCCGAGTAGGCATCCCACGCGTCGAACGTCACGGGATATCGGCCGATGGCAACGTTCGGCTTGATCTGCACCGTGTGCCGCGGCAGTTCGATTCGGCTGATGAACTTGTCGTCGCCGTCCGTCGCGCCCATCGTGAACGCGCCCGCAGGCAGCACGACCATTTCGGGCGCGGCGTCGGCATCGCGGAACGTCGTGCCCGCGGGGAGAGGTGCGGTGAGCGTGCTGGTCATCGTGCGCCTTGGAGAACGGGGCGTAGGGAGAGCTTCATGGAACAAAGCCAAAATTGAGGCATGCACCTATGCCCGCACGTGCGCCGCGGCGACGTCATACGCGCGGGCGTCAACGGGTTCGTCGTGGCAGTCGCCGGCGCATTGGGGTGAATAGGCAATCGCGCCACCGCGATCCGGTGCCGGGACGGGTTGTTCGTACGCCTCGCGAATCTTGCGGGCGAGGTATCGCTGGATGAACCAGATCGGTTGTTCTAAATAGCTCAGCGGGCCTTGGCGATAGGTGGCGGAGTTCATGCCCTTCTGCACGGCCTCGCAGGCCTCCATGTCTTCCATGTGGAAGTCCTTCAGCATCTGGATGTCGGTCTCCAGCGCCTTCTCGAAGTGCGGCATCTTGCGCGCATCGGGATGGGCGAGAATGGTGGTCAGCAGCTTCACCCGCTGGGGACCATCGGGCACCACGCGGTACCAGTAGACGCGGTCGGGCGCCGCGAACAGCAGCATGGTGGGGTAGCCGACGTAGACGTACCACTCCACGCGTTTCTCGACCGGCACGGTGGGAATATCGATGAAGGTCTTCAGCTCGCTCTTGTCCGATCGCACGTCGTCGGCCAGCTCTTTGATCAATGGCAGATGCGCAACGGTGTACATCGGCTGTTCTTCATCCGAATAGCACGTTTTAGCCGGAAATAGCGGTTCGAACGTCTTGATGTGCGCGCCGCAGTGGTGGTAGCACTCGGCGAAGTTCTCGACGATCACCTTCCAGTTGAAGGCGCAGTCCCACTCCATCTCGGCCATCACTTCAAGGTTGCCCAGCTGCCAGTCGGCCAGCTTCTTGCCCATGTCGCCGTACACTTCAGCGGCAGGGGGAATGTCGGCGGCGAAGGTGACGAAGATCAGGCCGTTCCAGATTTCCGAGCGAAAGTGGGGCAGGCCGGTCTCTTTGCGGTTGAAGTTCTCGCTCTTGTTCATCTCGGGCGCGCCTTTACAGCGGCCGTCGAGGTCGTAGGTCCAGAAGTGGTAGGGACAGATGAGGAACCGCGCGTTGCCCTTGGCCTCACGGCCGTACTCGGTTGGGTTCACGTCCATGCCGCGATGCGGACAGACGCGCGACAGCACGCGCACGAGCATGTCCTTGCCGCGCACGACGACCATCGGCTCGCCGAGCAGGTCTAGGTTGAAGTAGTCACCGGCCTTGGGAATCTGCGAGACGTGGCCCACGCTGAGCCACTCGCGCTTCAGGATATTGTCGACCTCGAACTCGTAGTGGACCGGGTCGGTGTACGCGCCGGGCGGAAAGGTCGTCGCCTGGCTCAACGGCCGACCGGCCGCTTCCAACATTTTCTCATGAAGCACGGACAACGGGGTCGTCTTGATAGCCGACATCTGTGATACCTCGAACATCAATCACAAGATCGCTCCGTTGTTGCTGTGCACTAGCTGCCCGAAGGTTGCACAGCAAATGGAGGGCCAAGCGGGGAGGGGCGGCCGGGACGACGGGGCGAGGATGAAGTCAGGGGCCGCTCCAGGCGTGTGCAGGCAGTTGACGAACGGCTCTAGTAAACCGTCATCCTGAGGTACTCCGAAGGATCTCCACCGTATTCGCTTCGAGAAGAAAGACATCCTTCGGAGTACCTCAGGATGACGCGGACTGCGCGGATGACGTGTTCCACAAGGGCAAAGTTCATATGGCCGAACGTGCGATGTCTGCGCGCTTTCGGGGCATCGCATCACCGGTTGCAGCGGAACTGTGCATCATGGGGATCGACCACCGGTGCACGTGTTGCTGGATCCGGATGTATCCCGACCCTGCGTTTGATCCGTAAGTCCTGCATTGTTCCGCGTGGAACACGCGTTGCGCCACGTTCACCACTACGCCTGCCATCCGGCGGCACGGCGGTTGCTTTACGCACCTTCGACAGTTTGGTCCCGCCGTACGGCGTAGGTGGCAATCAAAACGCCACCGAGATTCGGCCTCCCCGGCCGTCCGACCAACACCGCTCAGTTGTTGCTGATTTGCAGCACTAGCCGCCCAAGCTTACTGCAACACGTTTAGCAACGGTCTACCACCCTTTACTGGTCGTGCGCACGCCGGTTCGTGCGCATCGGAGGCTCCATGGTGTCACCCGTCAGGTCCCTCGCGTTCGTCTTTGCCTTTCTCATCTCCCTGGCGCTGTCCGGCGTTGCGCGGGCACAGGAGGCGCTGCGCATCGGCTATAGCGACTGGCCCGGTTGGCACCTCTGGGACGTCGCCAAGGAAAAGGGCTTCTTCGACAAGGCCGGCGTGAAGGTCGAGCTGGTCTGGATGGACTACATGGCCAGCATGGAGGCCTTCAGCGCCGGTAAGCTCGACGGTGTCGCGATGACCAACGGCGACGCCATGGTCACCGGCGCCGGTGGCCGTAAGGGGACCAACATCCTCCTGAACGACTTCTCCAACGGTAACGACATGATCGTCGTCGCGCCCGGCCGGGGCATCGAGACCGTGAAGGACCTGAAAGGCAAGAAGATCGGGCTCGAGCTGAACATCGTCGACCACCTCCTGCTGCTGAAAGCGCTGGAGATGAACGGCATGAGCGAGTCGGACGTGACGCTGGTCAACGTATCCACCCCCGAAACGCCGCAGACGCTGGCGTCGGGCGATGTGGATGCGATTGGATCGTACTACCCGTTCTCGGGGCAGGCGCTAACGCAGGTGCCGGGCTCGAAGACGATCTTCACCAGCAAGGACGCGCCGGGCCTGATCTTCGATTGCCTCTACGTCGGCCGCGAAAGCCTCGCCGCCCGGCGTGGTGATTGGAAGAAGGTGGCCGAGGCGTGGTACATGGCGGTCGACTACCTGAAGGACCCGGCCACGCGCGACGACGCGATCAAGATTATGGCCGGCCGCTGTGGGGTGGCGCCGGCGGAGTACGCGCCGTTCCTGGACGGCACGTACCACCTGTCGCTCGACGAGGCCGCCAAGGCTTGGCAGAAGAGCGAGGCGCTGACCTCCATCTACGGCAGCACGAAGGTCGCCGACGCGTTCAACGTGAAGCACAAGGTCTACGAGTCGCCGCAGGACATCGATTCGTACCTCGACCCCAGCATCACGATGGAACTGGCCAAAGCCAAGGGCATCACCGTCGCGGCGGATACGAAGTAATCGCTGATCGGTTTGAAGGTAGGACGGCGGCAGTCCGGGCAAGTGTCGCCGTCCTCCTTTTTCAGTAGTTCCATTCACCTATTTAGATTGCAGGATGCGTCAAAGCCGCAGGGTGCCAGTGCGCCATCGGTCTAGCCGTAACCTGCCAAGTTGTTCTTTCTGTTTTTGTTTTTGAGGGACAAGTCATGCAGATGATCGAACAGGACCCGAAGTTGGTCGCCGCCACGAAGAAGAAGCTGATCGACGCGGGTGTGGAGTATTGCTTTGCCAGTTACGTCGACGTGCACGGCGTGCCGAAGGCCAAGTGCGTGCCGATCGAGTTCTTCGAGAAGATGTGCAAGGGGTCGGAGCTGTTCACCGTCGGCGCGATGGAGGGCATGGGACTCGTGGGCCCTGAAAAGGACGAGTGCGCCGCGGTGCCGGACTTGGCATCGTGCGTGATCTGCCCGTGGGACAAGCGCTACGCCTGGTTTGCCAGCGATCTGTACTTTCACGGCAAGCCCTACGTCAACTGCGCCCGCGTGATGCTGAAGCGCGCGATCGCCCGCGCCGCCGACCGGAATTACCTGTTCAACATCGGAATCGAGCCCGAGTTTTACGTGTTGAAGGAGACGCCCGACGGCAAGTACGTGCCGCTGGCCACACCGTACAAGGGCATGTGCGCCGCGTACGACGTCGACCAGACGATGCAGTCGGCTGGCTTCCTTGTGCCACTGGCGAAGTACATCAAGGAACTTGGCTGGGGGTTGTTCAGCTTCGACCAGGAAGGGGGCTACGGCCAGTACGAGTTCGACTTCAACTACGCCGAATGCCTCACGATGGCCGACCGCTTCATCTTCCTGCGCCTGATGGCCAAGAACGTCGCGCGCAGCATCGGCGCGATCGCGACCTTCATGCCCAAGCCCTTCAGCCACGACTTCCGCAACGGCGCGCACCACAACATGAGCCTGATGGACACGAAGACCGGCAAGAACGTCTTCATGCAGGATGACCCCAACGAGCCCCTGGCCAAGAAGTATGGCCTGCCGTTCAGCAAGTCGGCGTTCCACTTCGTCGGTGGCCTGCTGAAGCACGCTGGGGCGATCACCGCCATCTCGTGCCCCACGTTCAACAGCTACCAAGGGTTACTGGCCCAAGGTGACATGACCGACGTCAGCTGGGCGCCGGTGCTGAAGGGCTACGGCAACAACAACCGCTCGGCGATGCTGCGCCTGCCGATGAGCCGGCCGGTCATTGAAAACCGTTCACCGGACATGAGTTGCAATCCGTACCTGACCGCCGCGCTGCACCTGGCGGCGGGTCTGGAGGGAATCAGCCAGCAGATCGACCCCGGCGAGCCGCTCAACATGAACTTGTACGAGATGACGGAGGACGAGAAGAAGCGTCGCAACGTCCAGAGCATCCCGCGCACGCTGATTCACGCGCTGGACGCCTTCGAGGCTGACGAACTGGTTCCCGAAACGTTCGGCAGCGAGTTCCGGGATATCTATTTGAAGACGAAGCATGCCGAGTTCAATAAAACGTTCTTCCGTGTGACGGATTCGGATCGGGCGGCGATGTTGACGTATATCTGATTCTGGCCACGCGCGGGTGCGCCCGTTTCGTTGTCATCCCGAGGGGAGCGGTAGCGACCCGAGGGATCTCCCACTGGCAGCGATGTTGCGCCGTCGGGATCCCTCAGGTCGCTACCGCTCCCTTCGGGATGACATGTTGCATTAAAGGCGAACGAACTGTGTTGTCCGCGATCGTCCTGAGACATCTCCGGACACCATTGCCAAACCAATCCGCCGTAGCGATCATCGACCGCCACTGGCATGGCCACCGCAGTCGATTATCTCGCGGCGTTGCTTCGGTCGCGCCTCATCATTACCGAGGCGCAGGTGTTGACGTCGCCGCCCGGGGCCGTGCACGCACGGCACGTGGTGGCGTTTCCCAAGCTCATGCTCGTCTACGACGGCGCGATCGAATATCAGATCGATGGCCAGCTCGTTCGGTTGCACGCGGGGGACATGTTCTACCGGCCGGCGGCGTCGGCGGCGCGGTGGACGTTGGCGCCGGGGCAGACGTGCTCGATCGGCTGGTGCGAGTTTCGGGCTGAGCCGGAGCTGGACGAGCCGCATCATCCGCTGTTGCGCGCGACGAGCGACGTGCCCCTGGAACTGGCCAGTTTCCATCGCATTCGCGATCTGTACCAGCGCGACGATGCGCCGTCGCGCCTGACGGTCGAGGGGGAGCTGAAGGCCGTGCTCGGGCGCTTCCTGCCGACGGCGACGCCGTTGTTCGACGAGACGATCAGCGACGGGTTTACGTCCGACGCCTCGCGCGGCGACGATTCGGTGCGGCAGGCAGTGGCATGGCTCGGCCGCCACTTCGCCGAGGCCAGCGTCGCAACGAAGGTCCGCGATCGCACGGGGCTTAGTCCCGACCACTT
Source organism: Tepidisphaeraceae bacterium (assembly GCA_035998445.1). NCBI lineage: Bacteria > Pseudomonadati > Planctomycetota > Phycisphaerae > Tepidisphaerales > Tepidisphaeraceae > Tepidisphaeraceae bacterium. Next base: position 260,521 of record DASYHQ010000061.1, read on the forward strand.
CCGGCGGGTGTTTAAAGAGATGACCGGGCTCAGCCCGAATGGTTACCTGCTGCGATTGCGCATGAGTGCGGCGCGGTTTTACCTGCAGCGGTCGGACCTCAGCATCAAGCAGGTCGCGGCGCAGGTGGGATACGCCGACCCGCTGTACTTCTCCCGCCTGTATCGCCGGTACTGGAAGTCCACGCCCACCGCCGACCGTAAGCGGCAATAGCTGCCCAGCTTCCGTCCCATAAACGTGCAGCGACCGTCCCGCGCATGTTTCGTCCATGCTTTCCGCGGAAGCCCCCATTTGAAATGGCCGGTTCTATGGCATGATCGTCCATATGAACGACCTTCACGAAATCGAGACAGACCTCCTGGTGGCCGGTGGTGGCATGGCTGGCGTGTGCGCGGCGATCGCGGCGGCGCGGCAGGGGGTGCGGGTGGTGCTCGTGCAGGATCGCAGCGTGCTCGGTGGCAACGCGTCTAGCGAGATCCGCATGCACATCGTCGGCGCCGACAACCACGGCGGGCGCAAGGGCTGGCGCGAGTCGGGCATCATCGAAGAACTCCGCCTGGAAGATGCCGTGCGCAACCCCGAGCGGTCGTTCCCACTGTGGGACGCGATTCTGTACGAGAAGGTCATCGCCGAGCCGAACATCACGCTGTTGCTCGATTCCGACGTGGTGGGCGTCGAGATGGCGTTCGGTGGCTTGGATCCGGCGAAGCTGCCAGCGCGCACCGATCGCATGTACGAGTTCAACGGCGTGCCGGGTCGCATTGCGGCGGCACGCGTGGTGCGCAACATCACGCAGGACGAGTTCGTCATTCGAGCTAAGCAGTTCGCCGACTGCACCGGTGACGGCCGGCTGGGGTTCGAGGCGGGCGCCGACTTCCGCATTGGCCGCGAGTCCAAGGCCATGCATGGCGAGTCGCTGGCGGTGGACGTGGACGACGTGCACACGCTGGGCAGCTCGATGTTGTTGACGACTCGCAACGTGGGTCACCCCGTGCCGTTCACGCCGCCGCCCTGGGCGCGCAAGTTCGACCCCGAGCAACTGAAGGTGGGACGCCACTTCCGCTCGTGGGAATACGGATTCTGGTGGATCGAGTGGGGCGGCACGCTGAATACGATCAAGGACAACTGCACCACGATCCGCCACGAGCTGTATCGCATCGCGCTGGGCCTGTGGGACTACGTGAAGAACTCGGGCCTGTTCCCCGACAGCGCCAACTGGGCGCTGGACTGGGTCGGGGCGGTCCCCGGCAAGCGCGAGAGCCGGCGCTTCATGGGCCCGCACGTGCTGACGCAGCAGGACGTGCTGGAGGCCCGCCAGCACCCCGACGTGGTGGCGTACGGCGGGTGGGCGATCGACCTGCACCCGGTGAGGGGCATCGACGCCGTGGACGAGCCGCCGTTCACGCCCACGCACACGCCCACGGTGTACGGAATCCCGCTGCGCTGCTACTTCTCGCGCAACATCGAGAACTTGTTCTTCGCCGGCCGCGACATCAGCGCGACGCACGTGGGGTTCGCCTCGACGCGCGTGATGGCGACGTGCGCCATCGGCGGCGAGGCCGTGGGCTTCGCGGCGGCACAGTGCGTGAAGGAGCAGGTCACGCCAGCCCAACTGGTCGCCGACGCCCAGCGCCTTCGCCGATTGCAGCAGACGATGCTGCGCCACGACGTCACGCTGCTGAACACGAAGGTCGACCCCGCGGGCAACCACGTGATGTCGGCCGAAATCACCGCCAGTTCGACGGCTGCGCCGTCCGCGGTCGAGAACATCCGCAACGGTCAAACGCGCGACGAGGTGGCCCCGAAGACCGCCGAACTCCTGCGAAGCCACGGCTGGCGCAGCGCCGCCCTGACCGCGGGCACACCGCAATGGATCGAGGTGCGCTGGCCGCAACCGGTCGAGATCCGCGAGCTGCACCTCTGGTTCGACAGCGGCTTCACCCGAGAACTGATCCTCAGCCCCAGCAACGGAACCACGTCCCACTGCATCCGCGGACCGCAACCGGAACTGGTGAAGGACTACACGATCGAGGTGAACGGCGACAAGGCCGTGACGGTCGCCGGCAACCACGAGCGCAAGCGCGTGCACCGGTTCGAGAAGCCCGTGGTGGTGCGCTCGCTGCGCCTGAACGTCACCGCGACGCAGGGGGCGGAAGAGGCGCGGGTGTTTGAGATCCGGGCGTACTAATGGTTTCGTGGAGGCGAGTCTGACCGTGGCATGGGCGTCTCGCCCATGCGTGTAGATAGCACAGGCGATTTTATTTGTGGCCAACTGCTTCGGTCGCGCAGCAAGCCACAAAGTAAATCTTCCCGCCTCATTACAAGCATGGGCGAGACGCCCATGCCACGGTGAAGAGGCGGTACGGGGGGCGGGCCGTGGTGCTACTTCACTTCCTGCCAGTTCTTGCCCCAGCCAACCTCAACCTTCAGCGGCACCCTTAGCGTCATTGCCTTGGTCATCTCGTCGCGCACGAGGGCGGCCTCGGCTTCCACGACGGCTTGGGGGGTTTCAAAGACGAGTTCGTCGTGGACCTGCAGCAGCATACGGCTGGCGCTCTTAGTGGCGGTCAGGCGTTGGTGGACGTGCAGCATGGCCAGCTTGATGAGGTCGGCGGCGCTGCCTTGGACGACGCTGTTGATCGCGGCGCGCTCGGCGTAGTTGCGCTGGGCGATCACGCCACTGGCGATGTCGGGGATCGGTCGCCGGCGGCCGCTGATCGTCTCGACGAAGCCCTTCTCGTGGGCCTCCGCGACGCATTTCTTGAAGAACTCGTTGATGCCCGGGAATCGCTTGTGATAAGCCGCGATCAGCTCACCGGCGGCCGAGACGCTGAGGCCTTCGATGCGCTGCGATAAGCCGAAGGCGGATACGCCGTAGATGATGCCGAAGTTGATCGTCTTGGCGTAGCCGCGCTGCTGGCGCGTCACCTCGGTCAGCGGAACGTTGAACACCTCGCTGGCGACGGCCTGGTGAATGTCCTCATCTTCGGCGAAGGCTTTCACCAAGCCCGGTTCACCCGTGAAGTGGGCGAGGATGCGCAGCTCGATCTGGCTGTAGTCGGCCGTAAGTAACACGTTGCGCGCCGCGTCGCCCGGGACGAACGCGCTGCGAATCCGCCGGCCTTCATCCGTGCGAATCGGGATGTTCTGCAAATTCGGGTCGCTGCTGCTCAGTCGGCCGGTGCCGGCGCCGGTTTGGTTGAAGTGGCTGTGGATGCGGCCGGTCGCGGGGCTGATGTACTCGGTGAGGTTGTCGAGGTACGTGTTCTTCAGCTTCACCATGCTGCGGTAGTCCAGAATCATACGCGGCACGGGGTGCTCGGTGGCCAGGCGTTCCAGCACCTGCACGTCGGTGCTGAAGCCGGTCTTGGTCTTCTTGCCGGTCTTCAGACCCAAGCGGTTGAAGAGCACGTCGGCCAACTGCTTGGGCGAGTCGGGGTTGAACTCGCCACCGGCCTCGGTGTAGATGCGCTCGCGCAGCTCGTCGATGCGCACGCCGAGCACCTCGCTTTGCTCCTTCAGCACGGCCGGGTCGACGGCGATGCCGTTGGTCTCCATCGTGGCCAGCACTTCGATCAGCGGCGTCTCGAGTTCGTCGCCGAGCTTTTTGATCGTCGGCAGTTGTTCCAGCCGGTTGTGCAGGAACTCGTACAACCGCCACGCGACGTCGGCGTCCTCGCTGGCGTAGCGGCTGATGGCGTTCAACTCGACGCAGTCCATCGTGCGCAGCGTCTTGCCCTTGCCCAGAAGTTCGACGGTCGCCACCTTCTTGATGTTCAGCAGGTCCAGCGCCAGGCGATCGATGCCGTACTGCATGCGGCTGCTGTCGATCAGGAACGCCGCGATCATCGTGTCGAGCTCGATGCCCCGAAAATCGATGCCCGCCTGCCGCATGACCATCAGGTCGTACTTCAGGTTGTGGCCGACCTTTTTGATCTGCTCGTTCTCCAAAATCGGCTTGACCGCTTCCAGCACGCGCTCGCGCGGCAGAATCGTGCAGCCGACCGGTCCCTTCACGGGAATGTAATAGCCCGTGGTCGCACGCCAGCTGAAGCTCATGCCGACGAGGTTGGAACGCATGGCGCCGAGGTCGTCGGTCTCGGTGTCGAACGCGAAGCGCGGCTGCTTGCTCAGTGCAGTGATGAAAGCGTCGAGCTTCTCTTCCGTATCGATCAGTTGATAGTCGCAACTGGCGCACGTCTCGGGCGCGTTGATGGGCGTGCCGTCTTCGTTGGCTTGCGGCGCGGATGTGTCGGGACCGAACAATCCGTCGGAGAACAGGTTGGGCGCTTGCGGCTTCGCGGAGGCCGCTGTCTGCTTCCCGCGTCCGCTCGTCTGCGAAGCCGCGAGCGGGGCATCGCCACCAATGCGTCGGATCAGGTTGTTGAAGCCCAGCGTCTGCAAATGCGTCGTTAGCGCGCTCTTGTTCAGTCCCTGAAATCGGCACGCCTCCGGGTCGAACTCCATCTCGACGTCATCCTTCAGCGTCACCAGCTGGCGCGAGATCGGCAGGCGGTCGGCGTACTTCTCGAAGTTTTCTCGCTGCTTGGGCTTTAGCTCGGCCAGGTGATTGAGGACGTTGTCGGCCGTCTTGTACTTCTTGATGAGCTCGAGCGCGGTCTTCGGGCCAACGCCGGGAATGCCGGGGACGTTGTCGGTGCTGTCGCCCATCAGGGTCTGAATCTCGACCGCCTCGTGCGGGCCAAAGCCGAGCTCGGCTTCCATGACGGCGGCGTCGATCACCTTGTCGCCGGCCATGTCGTACATCTTCACGCACGGGCCGACGAGCTGGCGCAGGTCCTTATCCTTGCTGACCAGGAACGTGTCGTAACCGGTCGTACACAGCCGCTTGGCCATGGTGGCGAGCAGGTCGTCGGCCTCGAAGCCGTTCTTGCCGAAAATGGGGATGCCGGCGTCGCGCACGATCTGGAGGATGCGCTCTTCCTGCGGGCCGAAGTCGTCGGGGCGTTTGTTTCGGTTGGCCTTGTATTCCGGGAAGATCTCCTTGCGGAAGACGTGCTCGTCGCCGCCCTGGTCGATCACCATGGCCAGGTAGTCGGGCTTTCGGTGTTCGATGAGGTTCAGCAGCCACTGCGTGAAGACGAACGTGCCCTTGGTGGGCTCGCCGGTGGGGCTGGTCAAATCGCGGAACGGCGCGAAGTAGGCGCGGTAGATCTGGGCGTGACCGTCGATGATGTAGAAGGATTTGTTTGGCATCCGTGCGACGAATCTTAGGGGCAGCAGACGCGAACGTCGATTTATGAGACGGAGGATCACACGCGAGCAGTCGAAGGAATGCCCCAAGGGTGTGACGCCGTATCCCATGCGTGGGACGGAGCATCCCATGCATGGGACGGAGCATCCGATGCATGGGACAGAGCATCCCATGCATGGGACGGAGCATCCCATGCATGGGACAGAGCATCCGATGCATGGGATGGAGCATCCCATGAGGGTTATTTGCCACCAGGATCATGCGAAGTGGCGAAAACGCCCTGAAAACGCCTTCGCCCCGCAATGCGTCCGGTAACGCAGTTCAGGCCGGGTGCCACGAGTCGGCGTACTCGCAGACCTGTGTCTTCCTTTGTCCGCCGCCGTGGTGAAAACACAGGTCTCGGGGTACCGCGACCCGTGGCACCCATGCGAGGATCGCATCCAGTTTACGAACGCCCGATAACGTCAATCTGTAGCGGTGGCTTACAGTTTTCTTGACCCGCGCGCGAGCGGGTCGGTACACTTGTCCGATGCGATAGGCGGAATCGTTCTAGCCCCGCTTTCCTGCTTCGATAACTGCACCGACGGAGGCCTCACCTATGCCCCCCATTTCCCCGCAAGGTTCGCGCGGCGGTCTGATTACGGCCGTGGTCATCTTCGCGATCCTGTTCGTCACCTCGACGATCTTCGCGTTCATCTACAGTGCCCGGGCGACCCGCTCGGAAGAGGATCTGCGCAGCTTCCGGCTGCGGTACAACGGCATCGTGGCCGAGTCGAACCTGCAGGGCCCGGAGATTGAAGCCCTCAAGGCCGCCAAGGATGCCCCTGCCAGTGGGTTTGGCCCGAACGACACCGCCCTCACGGTCGCGCTCGGTCAGACGCGACAGGTGGCGACGCTGCTGAGCGGCAAGCCCGATGTGACCGCGGCCACCGCCACGGCCCGGCAGGCGCTGAACAGCGCGAAGGACAAGCTGAAGGGCGTGCAGGGCGTGACGATCGGCAACGATCTGGCGAGCGCGGTTTCGACGCTGGCCGATGCGATCGTCGCCCGTGAAGGGCAGATCGCCCAGCTGACGACGCAGCGCGACGCGACCGCCGCCGAGGTGACGGCCGCCAAGCAGCAGCAGGAGGCCATGGTCGCCGCCAACGCGACGGCCGTGCAGGAAGCCCGCGACCAGGCCGCCGCCACCGCCGCCGCGGCTCAGACCGATCGCAGCAGCAAGGATGAGCAGGTCGCTCAGATCGAGGCCGAACGTGAGGCCGAACGCACCCGCGCCGCTGCCAACACCGAAGCCCTCAACACGCAGATCGCCGAGCGCGACAGCACGGTGAAGAACCTGCAGAGCGAGCTGAAGCGCATCCGCGATCGCATCGCGCTGCTCCGCGGCAACGTGACGAATGCGGTCATCGGCCAAGCCGATGGCACGATCATCCGCCTGCCGGGCAACAACATCGCCTACATCGGCCTTGGCGCCGGCGACCAGATCGCCCCGGGCCTGACCTTCGAGGTGTACGACAAGTCCGAAGGCGTGCCGATCCCCAGCGCCGAGTCCAACGACCTGCCCCAGGGCAAGGCGTCGCTTGAGGTGTTGCGCGTCGGGTCGACCAGCAGCGAGTGCCGCATCACCCGCACCACGCCCGGCGAACAGCTGACCGAGGGCGACCTGATCGCCAACCTCGTCTACGACCGCAACACCCGCTACGCGTTCTACATCTACGGCAACTTCGACCTCGACCAGAACGGCGTCTCGACCCCCGGCGACGCCAACGTCATCAAGCAGCTCATCACCCAGTGGGGCGGCCGCGTGGGTGACCAGATCAACGTGAACACCGACTTCGTCGTGATCGGCGCCGAGCCGGTCGTGCCGAACTTCACCGAAGAGGAACGGGCCGACCCCGTGAACCAGAAGAAATACGAGGACGCCCAGGCCGAGCTGAACACGTTCCAGGAAATCCTGAACCGTGCCGGCGAGCTGAACATCCCCGTGCTGAACCAGAACCGCTTCCTGTACTACGTGGGCTACTACGACCAGGCCCGCCGGTAACGGTTAGGTTGGACAACTTGAAGTAAGACGAGCCTCGCCCAATCTGGGCGAGGCTCGTTCATTTTACCTTTACGGCGACCCCCGCAACCGCCGCGTCGCGTGGCACCCTCTTCTGTAGGACAGGCATTCCTGCCTGTCTCTCAGGGCGTCCTCCTCTCCCCCCGTATTCCTTCTTCTGCGGGACGAGCATTCGTGCCTGTGTCGCTTCCGTCTTTTGCCTTTGGGTGGGGCATCGTTCTCGTCAACCACGTTGCGGAGCCGCGACAACGAAGAGGAAGAGACGCGAAGGCGCGAAGACGCGAAGACGCGAAGGAGGCGCGAAGGGTGTTGCGCCGGTTCCGCGTGAACGGCGCAGCGCGGGCGTAGAGATGGATAGCGTGCTCTTTGACAACTGAATAGCCGACGTCGCGCGGGGCGCCCCGCTCAATCGCATCCACTTGATGGTGCATAATGGTGCATAATGGTGCACGGTTTCGCGTTCTGCCTTACCCAAACCGCCGTCGCCACAACTGGTTGCGGAATCTCCTTCGCGTCTTGCTTCGCGCCTTCGCGTCTTCGCGTCTCTTCTTCGTCGACGAAACCGCACTATTCGCGCAAGGAGAGACCGACAAGAATGTCCGTCCTACCGGGAGAAGAAAATACGGGGGGAGAGACAGGCAGGAATGCCTGTCCTACAGAAGAGCGGCGGGTGAGCGTGGGTGGCCCGCGATCAGGTCGTCGCGTCTTTGCGGCTGGTCCACCAGAAGACGACGATGAACATCAGCAGCAGGGTCATTCCGAGGGCGGCACCGAAGGGGGCGTTGCGGGCTTGGCCGAACTGGTTCTGGATGATGTTGCCGATCATCTGCACGCGCCGGCCACCCATGAGGTCCTGAATCGCGAACATGCCGATGGCGGGGATGAAGACCAGCAGACAGCCGGCGACAATGCCGGGCTGGGTGAGGGGGATGATGACGTGGCCGAACGCCCGCGCGGGGCTGGCGCCGAGGTCGAACGCGGCCTCGACGAGGGCGTTGTCCATCTTCTCGACGCTGCCGTAGATCGGCAGAATCATGAACGGCAGGTAGGAGTAAACCAGCCCGATCATGATCGCGACCGGTGTGTACAGCAAATCGAACTGCCCCTCGGCGGTGATGTAGGGCGCATCCCGATAGCTGAGCCACTTGGCTAAAAATTCGAACTGCACGAGCTTTGCCAGCAGGAACGAGACGCCTGCGAAGTCGACGAAGCTGTTGAGCAGGCCTTCCCTCTTCAGAATGGTGATCCACGCGTAGGTGCGGATGAGGAAGCTCGTCCAGAAGGGGACCATCACCAGCATCAGCAGGCGGTTGCGGTTGGCCTCGCTCGCCCGGCCGATGAAGTAGGCGACGGGGTAACCGGCGATCACGCAGATGATCGTGGTGTACGCCGCGTACTTCACGCTGCGCCAGAGGATCTTGAGGTAATTGCCCCCTTCGACGAGGTCGACCGAGCGGTCGAACCCGACGAAGAACGCGATGACGCCGCCCCAGATCAACCCGCGCCAGATCGCCCGCGATTCCGGTCCGACGCGACCGGTGCGGTGCCACCAGAGCAGCGCGATCGCCAGTCCGATCGCCGCCCCGCAGATGGCCCATCCCGCCGAGCGGGTGAAGACTTGGAGGTAAGCGGGGTCGAAGACGCGCAGGTAGTTGTCGAACGCGGTGATCTCACCGGTCTTCTCGTCGCGCCACTCGAACTCAGCCTGGCCGAGTGCGTCGCGCTGCCCGAAGCTGTAGGCGAGCAGGATCGCCGTCGGCGCGATCACGAACAGCGCCAGCCAAAGCAGCAGCGGCGCCATCAGGAGCCAGCCGAACAGGCCGGGACGCCGATGGGCGGTGGGCGTGGCAAGCGTCGTGGGGACGGTGGGGGTCATGGGGCGGTGCGGCGAGGAGCTTACCTGGATGCTGCCGTGCGCAAGATGTCCTCCCGATGGGAGCCTTGGCGACCTGAGGGATCTCGATTGGCCTGACGATTCGCGGCTGACCGAGATCCCTCCCGTCGCCTGAGGCTCCGCTCGGGATGACAATGGAAGGGATTCTGTGGTCGTTCGAAATCACCCTCACCCAGCCTCTCCCGGCGTACCGGGAGAGGGGCAGGATCTGCGATCGACTTCCGATCAGCCACCGCTGCGCACGTCGGTGACGAGCTCGTCGATCAGCGTCGCGCCATCGCCGATCTCGCGGAAGGTGGAGAGCTTGGCCTCCTTCGGGTAGCTGGCGGCGTTATTGCGCTGCTCGTCGCTCAGCAGTTTGCGCGCCTCGGTGTTGGGGTTGGTGTAGGGGAAGTCGTCGCTGATCAGCTTGCTGACCTCGGGACGCAGGATGTAGTTCATGAACAGCATCGCGTTCTCCTTGTGCGGCGCGCCCTTGGGGATGGCGAGGCTGTCGATGAACTGGTGGGCGCCCTCTTCCGGCAGGATGTACTTGTACTTGGCCGGGTCTTCCTGGATCAGCAGCGCTGCCTCACCGCTCCAGACGACGCCGAGGTCCACGTCGCCGTTGAGCATGGCGGTCTTCGGGCTGTCGCTGTCGAACACCTTGATCAGCTTCACCCACTCGGCCAGCGTCGGCTTCACACCGGCCAGCACCTCGGGGGTGATGTTGTTGATGTCCTTGCCTTGCGCCGCCAGCACCCACGTCACCATCTCGCGGCCGTCGTCCAGCGCCACGATGCGGCCTTTGTACTTGTCCTGGAAGACGTCGGTCATCCCCTTGATCTCGTCGGTCATCTTCTCGGTGTTCACCACGATGCCGACCGTGCCCGCCATCCATGGCACCGTGAATTTCTGCTCGGGATCGTGCGGCAGGTTCTTGTACGCCTTGTCGATGTTCTTGATGTTCGGCACCTTCGACCAGTCGATCGGTTCCAGCTTGTCCAACTTCACCAGCGACTCGATCGTGTACTCCGACGGCTGAATGAGGTCGTACTGCGTGGCGCCGGCCAACAGCTTGGCCAGCATTTCCTCGTTGCTGGCGTAGGTCTCGTAATTCACCTTGATGCCGGTCTCCTTGGTGAACCCGTCGATCACGCCCTGCGGCACGTACTCGGACCAGGCGTACAGGTTGAGTTCCTTGCTCTGCGCACCGGCGATCCCGGTGGACATGAACACAAGCCCGGCAGCCAACAGTTTTATGAAACGCTTCATCTGACCTCCTTATGAGATAATGACCAATGACCAAATCCGAATGACCAATGAATGACCAAGCACCAATGACCATGTCGCTCACGTTGACTCCTAGGGTCGCATTGGTCATTGAACATTGATTGGTCATTCGGGTTTGGTCATTCGTCATTCCTTTTATCACACTATCGCTTCCACCGCCGAGCATATTCTGCGCCCAGAACCAGCACCACCGTGGCGACGACGAAGATCGTGCTGATCGCGTTCAGCGACGGGTCGAGCCCCTTGCGTACGCGCCCGTACACCACGATCGGCAGCGTTTGCGAGTCGGCGGAGTAGACGAAGTAGGTGACGATCAACTCGTCCAGGCTCAGCGTAAAGCTCATGAGCGCCCCGCTGATGATCGCCGGTAGCAGGTAGGGCACCATCACCTTGAAGAACGCCTTGGTGGGCGTGGCGCCCAGGTCCAGTGCCGCCTCTTCCAGCGCCGGGTCGACGCCGGCCAGACGGGCCTGGATCGCGATCAGCACGAACGGGAAGCAGAACGTCACGTGCGCGATGATGATCGTCGTGTATCCCAGCGACATCGGGTTGCCGTCGAAGCCGATCTGCCCCAGCAGCACGTTGCTGTGGCGGTTGACCAGCGCGAACAGCAGCAGCAGGCTGATGCCCATAATGATCTCGGGAATGATCATCGGGACGAAGATCAGCGTGTTGACCGCCCGCATGAACGGGTACTTGTAGCGGTACAGCAGCCAACCCCCGAGCGTGCCAAGGATGACCGAGATGACGGTCGTGATCGCCGCCACGATAATGCTGTTGTTCATCGCGCCGATCAACGGCGGCGCCGGCATGAGCGCCGCGGGCGCAGCGCCAATTCCGATCTTGGCGAGCGTGGTCTGCCAGACCCATTTCGTAGCCGTCCCGTACCATTCGAGGCCCAGGTCGCCGTACCACTTCCAGGTGAAGCCTTCCCACTTCACGTTCAATCGCGAATCGTTGAACGAGAAGACGACCAGCAGGACGATCGGCAGGTACAGGAAAATAAGGATCAGCAGCGTCCAACTGCCGAGCAGCAGGTTGACGAGCCGCATTCCGGAGGGCAATCGGACGGTCATAGCATGACGATCACACGCGAGGCGGACTGGTTCGCCCGAGTGTAGCGGCAGCGGTGGGCGGAGGGCAATGTTTTGTTTAGCGGGATTGCCTCAGCGGAAACGAGCGGCTCTGGTCCCCTCTCCCGGTACGCCGGGAGAGGGTTAGGGTGAGGGTGATTCTGAACTGCTGACGACGCCGGAAGATTAAAGGCACCCTCACCTAGCCTCTCCCGGCGTACCGGGAGAGGGACCGGATCGACATTCTTTACCTTTCAAACCCGTCCTTCCCCAACTGCACCACCTGCTCGTCGGTCGTGAACCGCACAAACCCACGGCCACCGGGGCGACCGTTGCCGGAATCGCGCAGGCCGCCGAAGGGGAGCGTGGAGGGGGAGAACGTCGTCGGCAGGTTCGCGTAGACGTTGCCGACGGCGAGCCCGTCGGCCATGCGGTCGAACGTCGCCCGGCTGCGCGTGAAGACGGATGCCGTCAGCCCGAAGGGCGTCAGATCGTGAAGGGCCAGCATCGCTGCTTCATCCGCGGCCGCCACGAGCGTGATGATCGGCGCAAAGGCTTCCTCCGCGAACAACGCCGGCTGCTCGGCGGCCAAGCCGTCGGGCAAATGCAGAAGGGCGGCGTTCACGTAGTGCCCCCGCTTGCCATTCACGCTCGACGGCATGGCCGGCGGGATGATCCACTGGCCATCCGCCTCGGCGGACGTCATTCGCTCGTAACGATCGACCGCCGCCTGACTCACCAATGGTCCCAGATTCGTCGCTTCATCCAGTGGATCACCCGGCACGAACTTCTTCAGCGACTGCCGCAACCGCTCGATCAACCCGTCGCTCACACGCCGATCAACGATCACCCGGCTCGTCGCGTTGCAGCGTTGGCCGGCGGTCAGACAGGCGGCCTCCGCGATCGCGTCGGCGGCCTTTTGTAGGTCGGCATCCGCGCAGACGATGGCGGCGTTCTTCCCGCCCAGTTCCAGGGCAACATCCTTCGACAGATCGCCCGCCAGCAGCGTCGCCAATTGCCGGCCGACGGGGACCGATCCCGTAAACGCCACCGACCGCACCGCCGGGTGCGTGCAGAGCGCCTTGCCTTCCTCACCGCCTCCTTGCACGAGGTTGAACACGCCTGCGGGGAAGATGCCGGCCATGACGCGCCCGTACCGCGCGCAGACGTTGGCCGCCAAGGGCGAGGGCTTGAAGATGACCGGGTTGCCTGCGATCAGGTGGGCCAGGATCTGCCCGTGCGGCAGGTGGATCGGAAAGTTAAATGGCCCCACGACCACCGCCGGCCCGCGCGGCCGCCGCCGGACGATCGCAGGGTGCAGATTTTGGGGCGAATCGTCCGCTAGCAGCCGCTGGGCGTCGTCGATCGTGAGATCGAACTTCGCGATGACGGCACCGATCTCACCCGTCGCCTCGCGCAACGGCTTACCGGTCTCCAGCGCGATACCGTCGGCCAAGTGCTGCTTGTCCTGCTCGATCGCGGCCTGCGCCTGCTTGAACATCGCTACGCGGTCGCCAAGCGGCGTCGCGGCCCAACCGCGCGACGCGTTCACGGCCGCCTCGATCGCGGGCTCGGTTGGGTCGCTGTGGACTTCGGGCAACTCAATCGACAGATCGCCCGGTGATCGATTGCGCCATGATGTGACGGTGTTTCCCATAACCTATCCTATGCCGCGCGCCGCACAACTATCCCCGTACCACGGCGTCCCGCCCGTGTCTCTCTTCGTCTCCATAGCGAGGGAACGGGCGAGCCGCCCGTGGTACGGCGGAACCGTTCAACTGTACACCGACACCGCCGCCTCGAACGTGTTTGTGTGAACCTTCACCACCTGCATCACGTCGCTCGTGTAGCCGCCGGCGAGCACCCAGGCGATTGGGATGGAGTGCGACCGCGCGAACTCGAACACCTTCCTGTCCCGCGCCAGCAGATCATCGTGCGTCAGGGCCAGTGGCGAGAACGGGTCCTCGCGATACGGGTCGGCGCCGGCCTGGTAGATCAGCACGTCCGGCTTGCCGCGCGACAGCATCAGAGGCAGGACAGTGTCGAGCGTCGCAGCGAGCGTCGCGCCATCACAGCCAGCGGGCAAGGAGATGGACCGGTGGTTCTCGCCGTCCTCATGCCGGCGAACAGAGACGTCGCGGTAGGCGGTGTTGTCCCAGTAATCGTTGCCATAAATCGACCACGCGAACACGTACGGGCGGGTGCGCGCCAACTGCGCCGTGCCGTTGCCGTAGTGCAGGTCGCAGTCCAGTATCGCCGCGGTGCGGATTGTGCCCTCGGCCCGCAGGCGGTCGAGCGCGATGATGAGCCCGTTGAACGTGCAGAACCCCTCGCCCTGGCTCGCGTGGCTGTGGTGAAACCCACTGACGAGCCCGGCGGCCACACCCTCGTCGATCGCCGCCTTCGCCGCGGCGTAGCACCCGCCACTGGTGAGCAAGACCGACTCGTACAACTGCGGGCTCCACGGAAATTTCTGGCTCTCCGCCAGCGCCCGCGGCTCGCCGGTGCGGACGGCGTCGACGTACGCCCGTTCATGCACCCGCAGCACGTCCGCCTCGCTCACCGGCTTCGGCTCGATCAGCCGCACGCGCGGCTCGCCCCGCAACGCGTCGGCAATCAGGCCAAACTTACGGATCGGCATAATGTGCTGTCCAATCGGGGCGGCGTATCCGGGATGGTAGAAGGTGCTGATCGTCATCGTGAGTCCGTGGGTAGCACCAGGGCAATCGGCACGTCATCGGATGGCAGCGTGGCCAATTGATCGTACACCGCCGCCATGTCTTGGGGGCGGAAGTCGGCGTCGTACATGCGGTATAGCGAGGTGATGATGCGGCGGACGGTCGCTGCGACGATCGTGTCGTCGGCTTCGTGCCCCACTCGTCGCACGACCAGCGACATGGGCAGCGGCCGCACGACGTCAGCGTCGATCGCGGCGGCATCACGGAAGTCTGGCTGATGGTAGTCGATGGCCGCGGGGTCAATCTTGCGAAACCCCGCCTTCTCGTATGCGATCAATCGTGACATCTTCGCCGGGTCGATTGGATCCGGATGCTCCATCTCGGCCACCAGGATGGTCGGCACCGGCGTCGAGATGCCTGCCGCGGCCGCGCATTCTGCTGCGGTGGCCAGCGGCCAGGTCCGCATCCATCCCGCGAGCCCGCTGCCCCGGTGCGCCGGCGCGATTAGCACGTGCGACAGGTGCACGACAAACATTGGCGGCGCCGGGCTGGGCGACAGAATCGCCGTGTGGTCGCGCACGCCTACGAATCGGCCCTCAGCCTCGCGAGCGAGGATCATCTCGTAGCACGTTTGGATGCCGCCCTGCATCGGCACGGGGTTCCTTGCCAACCGTTTCTCGATGACCGCGCGGGTCTCCATCTCACCTAGCTGGCCGAATTGCGTCCATAACGCGTCGTAACCCGTTGCGAGCAATGGGTCGCCGGCGCGCGAGATCCGGCGAACGTCGAGCGTGCGGGGATCAAAGGTTCTGGCGCGCCGTTCGCCTGGGGCTAGATCAGCCAGCCGAACGGGCGGAATTTGCTGTTGGTCGTTTGACATGAGAGCGCCGCTCCATCCGTCGACCCCGCACGTGCCGTGTGCCGGGCATGATGGCAGGCCCAATCATACCCGCCGCGTTCGAAATGCGTGTGCAGCGCGCGACACGTTCCGGTAAGCTCCCCGTCGCCACGCGGGGGTCGTTGGTATGGCACCACGACACGACGGGCAACACGGGTCGCCTTCATGAGTCAACCATTGCTCGCAGCTACCTGTGCCTCTACGCAGAAGTGGGCACGGTGGGAGTACCTCGTCGTCGCCATCCTCATGCTAACGGGGCTGGGTCTGCGCGCATACCAATTGGACACCAAGGGGTTCTGGGGGGACGAAGCGTGGACGATGATGGTTTCGACCGGGCGTGGCGCGACTTTTACCGAACTGCCGCTCAATCAGTTGTTGTACCCCGCGCCCAATCCCACGACACTGTCGCCGGACGTGCCGTTCTATGCCGCCTGGACGAACACGTCGTTCGACGTCCACCCGCCACTTTACGCGGTAATTGTGAGGTTATGGCGAGCCGCGGTTGGCGAGTCGGACGTGGCCGTCCGTCTTCTGTCGGTCGTGACCTCCACCCTTGCGGTCGGGCTGATCTACGCCGTCGGCCGGCGTGCGCTATCTCCAATGGTCGGACTATGGGCGGCGACTCTGATGGCGTTCGGGCCGCAGCAGGTGTTTTACGCGCAACAGGCGCGGAGCTACGGACTTGCCACCGCACTGTCGTTGGCCGCGATGTTAGCCGTCCTGAAGTTCCTCCAGGATGGCGCGACTTGGCCCAGGCGTGCCGCGATCATCGTATTGAGTTGCGCGATGGTGTTGACGCATTACTTCACGGCCGGCCTGGCGGCGGCGCTCTGCGGGTACGCGTGGTGGTCCCGTGCCGACCAACGCCGTCGCCGTGATGCCGCGTTCTGCCTCATCGGAGGCCTTCTTCTGGCGGCCGTCAGTTGGCTGCCGTTCGCGATCGACCAGCGCATCGAGGCGGGTGGAATCGGTGGCTGGCTCGACGATTCTGGCCCGGGCCGCGCGGGCCGTCTCTTCGGCGCCCTCGTCGCGGCTCCGGTCTCCTTGCTTGGCGAGGCCTTCCTCAATCCACTGGCTGCAGACGTCGTCTTCACAGGTGTCACGATCACGTTGCCGTTGATATTCATCAGACGCCATCGCGGGCTGCTGCTGCCTTACCTCGGGTTAGTCCTGTGTCTCGCGCAACCGCTCGTGCTGGATGCGATGCAATCGACTCGGACGTTGCGGGAGGTGCGGTACGTGCTGCTGGCCATGCCGAGCCTTTGCCTTGTGCTGGCGTCGTTCGCGCAGGTCCTCCACGGCCCGCTCCGCCATGCCGTGCCTGCGCTCGCGCTGGTGTTCAGCCTGTTCGGCCTGTTCGCGGGCGACGCATACCGAAAGCGCTACGGGGACTGGCGTGAACTGGCTACGCCTCTCGCCGCCGCCGGGAACGACGGCCGGGTATTGGCAGTCGCAGGGCATCATGGAGAGTCCGCCACAATTCACAACGATCCGCGGTACATGTACCTCTGCGTCGAACGCTACCTGCCGCCCGGTCGACCCGTCGTCCTGCTGAATGATCGCGCCAGCGACGAGACGCTGAAGCAGTTGAGGCAACATGGCGACATCTGGCTCATCAGCGCGATGGAGATTGACCTAGAGCAGGTTCTGCCCGGGTCGAGACTGGTTGATCCACGCCCCCATGCGTTCGAGTTCCCGCTGGGGACAACGCTGGTTGTCACCTTCGATCCACCGACCACCGCACCCACCGTCTCAGAGAGTTCTGTCGGCACGAAGACGGCGCGGTAGAATGAAAGTATGGACCGCACCCAACTCGACAACCTCCGCGCGTCGGACCGGAAGTTTCACCTGCACCCGTTCACGCACCACGCCGACATGCACAAGGCTGGCACGCAGGTGGTCACCGGGTCCAGCGGCGTGTACGTGACCGATCAGGACGACCGCCAGTTGCTTGACGGGCTGGCGGGCCTGTGGTGCGTGAACGTCGGATACGGGCGCAAGGAGATCGCCGAGGCGGTCTACAAGCAGATGCTGGACGTGCCGTACTACCCGTCGTTCTTCAACACGACTACCGAGCCGGCCGTGAAGCTGGCCGAGAAGCTGGCGGCGATCGCGCCGAAACGCATCAAGCGCAGCATCTTCTGCAACAGTGGATCCGAAGCCAACGAGTCGGCGGTAAAACTGGTGCGCGGCTACTGGAAGCTGAAGGGAAAGCCGGGCAAGTACAAGATCCTGACGCGCACCTACGCCTACCACGGCGTGGGTGTGGCCACGACCAGCATGACCGGCCTGCCCAGCTGCTATGCGCCATTCGACCTACCGCTGGAAGGGGGCATGTTCGTCCACGTGCCGGGCCCGCATCATTACGAGGCAAAGACGGACCTCGATCCGATCGCCTACGGCCAATGGTGCGTGGACGAGACCCGGCGGATCATCGACCAGCAGGGTGCCGACACGGTTGGCGCGATTTTCGTCGAACCGATCCAAGGCGCCGGCGGGGTGATTGTGCCGCCAGATGGCTACCTGAAATCGCTGCGCGAACTGGCGCGCGAGAAGGACGTGCTGTTCGTCGCCGACGAGGTCATCACCGGCTTCGGCCGACTGGGCGACTGGCTGGCGTCGAACCTGTGGGACCTGGATCCCGACCTCATCAGCGTCGCCAAGGGCCTGACCAGTGGCTACCTTCCGTTGGGCGCGACGATGGTGAGCGACGAGATGGTCGACGTGCTGAACACCGGTGGCTATCTCGCTCACGGTTTCACCTACAGCGGTCACCCGACACCCTGCGCCGCGGGGCTGGCGAACCTGGCGATCATCGAGAACGAACGGCTCGTCGAGCGCGTGCGCGACAATGTCGGCCCGTACTTTCAGCAGAAGTTGCGCGCGTTCGCGAGCCATCCTGCGGTCGGGGAGGTGCGCGGATATCAGCTGATCGGCGCAATCGAGTTGTTACCGGCGTCGCGCCAGAAGGCCGACCGCGTCGCGACCAGCCCGCTTGGCATCAAGGCGGCGGCCATCGCGCGAAAGCATGGCGTGATCGTCCGCGGCATTCGTGACCTCATCGCGATAAGCCCCCCGTTGACGATCACGCATGCCGAGCTCGATTTCCTGTTCGAAGTGGTCGGGAAGACGCTCGACGAACTGTGGGCCTGAAGGCTGGCGGACAAACCGCTGCGTTGATCCGAGAGGTGTCATCCCGATGGGAGGCTTGCCGACCTGAGGGACCTCCCCTTGCCGAGAACCGTTTGTGGTTCGAGATCCCTCAGGTCTCCTTAGGCTCCCTTCGGGATGACAAGCGCGCGAGGCGACAGAGTTTGTCCGCTAGCCTTAAAGCTGAAGGGTCTGGATTTGCATCGGCCGGCGTGGTTGCTTGAGCGAACACGCCGGCCGTTGTCTGCGCCTATCGTTAGATGTTCGGCCCGCGTCGAACAATAGGAGTCGCACCGATGAGCCCGCAATCGCCCGTTCGCTATTCTCTGCTTGATCTTGCACCGATTATCCCCGGCAGCACGGCGGCGGTGTCATTCCGCAATTCGGTCGACCTAGCGCAGCACGCCGAGCGACTGGGTTACCACCGTTTCTGGCTGGCCGAGCACCACAACATTGCAGGCATCGCCAGTGCGGCCACATCAGTGGTCATCGGTCATGTCGCCGGCGCTACGAGTCACATTCGCGTGGGGGCGGGTGGCATCATGTTGCCGAACCATGCGCCGCTGGTGATCGCTGAACAGTTCGGCACGCTGGAGTCGATGTACTCGGGGCGGATCGATCTCGGCTTAGGTCGAGCCCCCGGTGGTGACGGCCGTACGGCCCGCGCCCTCCGGCGGAACCTTGGCAGCAGTGGAGACACGTTCCCGCAAGACCTGGCCGAGCTGCGATCTTACTTCCGCCCGGCCGAGCCGGGGCAGGCGGTGCGGGCGGTGCCGGGCGAGGGGTTGAACGTGCCGATCTACCTGCTGGGCTCGAGCGATTTCAGCGCCAGGTTAGCGGCCATCGAAGGGTTGCCGTTCGCGTTTGCGTCGCACTTTGCGCCCGATTACCTCGCGATCGCGCTCGACCTGTACCGCGGGAACTTTCGGCCAAGCGATCAGCTAGATCGCCCGCATGCGATGGTCGGCGTGAACGTGTTCGCGGCCGACACCGACCGCGAAGCCGTTCGGCTCTTTACAACGTTACAGCAGACGTTCCTGAGCCTCGTCCGCGGCATGCCGCGCGGGCTGGCGGCGCCGGTCGATTCGATGGAAGGCCGCTGGCATCCGGAGGAGGCGGCCCACGTACATCGCATGACGCGATACTCGGTCGTCGGTTCACCGCAGAGCGTCCGCCAGCAGTTGCAGCAGGTGCTCGACGACACTACCGCCGATGAATTGGTTCTGACGGCTCAAATTTACGATCACGACGCGCGGAAGCGCTCGTTCGAGATCGCCGCCGGGGCGTTCGATGAGATCAACCGCGAGCGGGCATCGAGCGAACTGCAGACGGCGGGGGGATGATACCATCGAGCGGCCGGGAAGGTGTGACGATCGACGAATACCCCACGGTTGTCATCCCGATGCGAAGCTTGCCGACCTGAGGGATCTCGCAAGGCCAAGAACCGTCCGTCATTCGAGATCCCTCAGGTCGCTACCGCTCCCGTCGGGATGACATTCACGCGATGATCGAGTAACCATTCTTCTTTACGTTCGCTTCGAAAGGCCCCATGCCCTCCGTGCAATTCCAGATCGACCAGACCGCCTTGCGACATCCCGACAGCTTCAAGTGGACGAAGTACCCGCAGGACGTGCTGCCGTTGTGGGTGGCGGACATGGATTTCCCGGTCGCGCCGTCGATCATCACGGCCATCACCGATCGCCTGCGACACGGCATTGGCTACCACCAGCTCTACGGCGATCCGGAACTCACGGGCCTGCTGCGCGCAAAGCTAGAGAAGGACGGCTTGGTTGGCCTGCCCGAGAAGGGTTGGATGGGTTACCTCGTCGGCGTCGTGCAGGGGTTGTACGTCGCGGTGACCGGGCTCACACGCGCGGGCGACGACGTCATCACGATGACGCCGATCTATCCGCCGTTCATGTCGGCGATCACCGATCACGGTCGTAATGCACGGCTGGTAGCGTTGGCGGAATTGCCCGAGGGTTGGACGATCGACTGGCCCGCGATGGAGGCGGCGGTCACACCGGCGACGCGATTGCTGATGCTCTGTCACCCGCACAATCCGACCGGGCGCGTCTGGACGCGCGACGAGCTGGCGCGGCTCGCCGACTTCGCGGATCGGCACAGGTTGTGGGTGGTGTCGGACGAGCTGCACGCCGACCTCACGCTCAGCGGTGAGTACGTGCCGTTCGTCGCCGTTGCGCCGCCGGCGGTGCAGGCGCGCACCGTCACTCTGATCGGCCCGTGCAAGGCGTACAACACCGCAGGGCTGGGCATCGGGGCGATGGTCAGCCACAACCCGCAGTTGATCGCGCGACTGAAGAAGGCGGGCGCGGGGTTGATGGGGCATCCCGGTGTGCCGAACGTAACGATGTGGAAGGCGGCGCTGCGGGACGACGGCATCTGGCTGGCCGAAGTGCTCGACTACCTGCGAGGGAACACCGACCTGATCGCGGCGTTCGTCCGCGACCGCCTGCCGGGCGTTCGCTACGTGCCACCGCAGGCGACGTACCTCGCCTGGCTCGACTTTCGGAATCACCCGCGCGCCGGCGACATCCACAAGTACCTGCTGGAGACCGCAAAGGTCGCGTTGAACGACGGCCCGGCGTTTGGCCCCGGTTACCAAGGCTTCGTCCGCCTGAACTTCGCCACCAGCAAGGCGATCTTATCCGAAGCGCTGGAGCGCATCGCCGCGGCCGACGTGGCGCGGTAGAACATATTGTCGACTGTCCCATTGTCCACGGGAGTCGTGATTGCCACCGGACGAACACGGTGACGTATCACCCGTGGCACCCACCCAATGGAGCCGATGCGGGCTACGCTGCACTGCAGCGAGCGCATCTAAGCCGCGATCTTCAGCGCAACTATCGTAAGCCCATTAAACAGGTCCGCGCCTCGCGCGAGCTTCATGCAGGTCGCGAGTCTGTCCGATAACCGCTCGCCAGCTCGCGTCCCACCTTTCGCACGGCGCAGGCGTTACAGACCACGCAACGCGGGGCCTCTCCGCGAGATTTTTGAGCACAGTTATCCGATTTGCAGTTGAATCGCATTGTATCTCTCTCTTCGAACGCTTTTCTAAGAAAGGGAAAAAGCATGCAATGTGGTAAAGGGTTAGTGGCCGCCGTGTTCGCCGTTGGCTCGCTTGTGGCGAGCGCCGATCAAGCGGATGCGGGGTTGCTGTTGGGGACCGCGTCGGGCAACGACCACAAGGCGGACGTCGTCGGCGTCATCACTGCGTATAACGCGGCGAACACGACATCGCTGTCGACCGACATCTCGCTGTTCAAGAAGACCGACGATAACTCGACGTTCGTCTTTAACGCGAGCAACGGCTTCACGTTCTACGATAGCCAAGTGGGGGGCAATCAGATCTCGACCGAAAACGGTCTGACGAACACGACGACCGCGTGGTTCACGTACACCGGTCCCGCATCGGTGTCGTACTACTCCCTGAAGGCGTCGGGTAATTTTTCCGTCTACTCTTACGATGCGGGGGTGCGTAACTTGCTCCAGGTGCCGGACACCAAGTTGAAGGACATCTCGCACGCCAGCTTCTGGACCACGCCCACCGCGGTCCCGGAACCGGCAGGTATCGCGACGATGGCGGTGCTTGGGTCCATCGCGTTGGTGCGACGCCGCCGGGCTAACGCCTAAGGGGTAGGAGACCGTCTGGCTTGTGAAATGAAACCTTGCCACTGATGTGGCAAGGCCAGGCTGGACGGTTGGGGGGATCGAATCTGTAGTAATTGGCCTCGGCCGTCGCGCAATGCGTGACGGCCGAGGCTTTTTTTGAGCCGCTGCCGACAGCGGGCGGGGCCGTCAGTGGTTGAAAATCGGGGCTTGTCCTGGCGCGAGTTTCGTCCAACAATTCAGGCGATCATGCATCGCGATCCGCAACCCATCCAGTTGGACGACGCGACCGCGTCACTGCCCGCCGCCGACGTTCGACCACGCATGGCCGAGCCGCTACCGGTGCGGCTGGTGGCGATCAACGACGTGCAATTGCCGGCGCCTGCGGGCGTCGAGGTAAAGCTGGACGCGTTCTACGAGGGGATCTTCCGGTTCGCGCGCTCGGCGGACCTGCACGAGCTCGTCTACCACGCCGACAACTTCGACCTGCGGTTCACCGTGCTCGACCGGCCGGTGCCGCATGCCAGCATTCGCCCGACCGGCATCGAAGTGCCCCTGCTGGCCGACATCACCCAACGGCTAACCGAGGCCGAGATCGAGTACACGGTCCAACGCGGCATCTTCCCCGGCTTGGAAAGCCTGCTGCTGCTGGACCCGGCTGGGAACTGGATCGAAGTGACAGATCAGCGGGCGGTGGGATAGATGGAGGGGAAGGGAACATCCCAGGCCCTAGAGCACTTTTATTTCATTCGTAGCGGGCCAAGACACTGTCATCCCGAACCCAGCGGTAGCGACCTGAGGGATCGGTATGAAGATAGCGCTCGTCCCGTCGAGATGGGTCAGGTCGCTACCGCTCCCATCGGGATGACAACGTGTCCTGCGCTCGCTACTGATGAACTGAAAAAGCGCTAAACGCCTCAACGAAATCGGCTGGCCACATTGGCCAGCCGACTAAGTTTATCTGCATTTGAACCGCGGGCGGGGCAGTTAGTGGTGCTCGGCGGTGCCTGAGCGTGGGCCAAGGTTCTGGGCCTCGCCGACCTCGTTGATGCGTTTCTCGCCGTCCTCGAGGCCAAGATGGGCGGGGGTGTAGCTCTCGCCGATCGGGCTTTCCCAGCCGGGCATCCAGCCGCGGGTGAGGTACTCGTGGCCGGTGCCGATGATCAGGATGCCCAGCCAGAGGAAGCTGGCGCCGACGAAGACCCACGTCAGCTTGCTGGCATCCTTCACGTGCATGAACCAGAGCAGTACGACCAGCGCCTTCACCGTGGCGATCAGCATCGCCAGCGAAATGTTGGCGCCGGTGAAGACGTGTTCGAGGTCGATGTCGGCCGCGAGGACGGTGGCCAGCAGCAGCACCATCAGCACGAACCAGACGACGATGTACGTCCCGACGGAAGATACGTGTTTGTGCGCTTGCATTAGCGGATCAGGTAAAGGAGCGGGAACAGGAAAATCCAGACGATGTCGACGAAGTGCCAGTACAGCCCGAGCATTTCGGGGAAGTTGGTCTTCTCGATGGCGAATCCGAAGAACTTGGCGCGGACGACGAGCCAGAGCATGACGCCGACGCCGATCACCATGTGAATGGCGTGGATCATCGTCATCATGAAGTAGAAGAAGAAGAAGATCCGCACGTGGTTCTGGTGGATCGCCGTGATGCTCTCGGGGGTCGTGAACCCTCTGATGTTGAGCCGCATTGCCTCGGCGATCCAACCGTGCTCACCGAAGGGGTTCCAAGCCGTCGCGAGCGGGACGAGGCCGAGGTGCCACTCGTGCGTGTACTCCAGCGACAGCTTTAGCGCCACGAACGCGGTGCCGAGGATGGCGGTCAGGAACAACCAATTGACGCAGGCGTTGCGGCGGCCCTGGTGGGCGGCCCGCACGCTCATGGCGGCGGTGAAGCTGCTGCACAGCAGCACGCCGGTATTGGCAAAGCCCACCCACTTGTTCAGAAAGTGGCTGCCGATCATGAACCCGTCGAAGAATTCGCCACGGTAAATGACGTACGCGCAGAAGATGCCACCGAAGAAGAGCACTTCGGTCGCCAGGAAGGCCCACATGCCCAGGGTCGTGGCATCGTACTGCTGGACGGCGTCGTCGAACTGGTGGGCATGGTCGTGCCCGTGATCCGCCGGCGCCGCCGCGTGCGCGGGCGTGCCGTGCTCGGTGAACGGGGTGGTGGAATGTGTCGCTGCTGAGTGTGCCACGCTAGGTTGCTCCGTGTCTTCAGTTGCGGATTGCGGAATGCGGATTGTGAAATCCCCACTGTGCAACCCGGCCATTCAATGCCTAAGTCTTAAATCCGCAATCCGAACTCCGCAATCCGCATTCCTGCTTTAATGATGTCCCTTGTTCTCCGGCCGGGGGAGGCCCAGCTTATCGGCGCGGATGTCGTCGTAGGCGTAGGCCTCCTGCGTCACGATCGGCGTCTCGTCGAAGTTGAACGTGGGCGGGGGGCTGGTCGTCTGCCATTCCAAACCGGCGGCGCCCCATGGGTTCGGGCCGGCGACCTTGCCGTCCCACAGGCTCTTCACCAGGTAGAACAGCGGCAACGCAAACCCGACCGCCAGGATGCTGGCGCCAGCCGACGACAGCACGTTCAACAACTGGAACTCGTCGGGATAGGCCGCGTAACGGCGCGGCATGCCGAGGTAGCCCAGCAGGAACTGCGGGAAGAAGGTCAGGTTGAAGCCCATGAACACCAAAACGGCCGAGATCTTGCTCCAGACGTCGTTGTACATGCGCCCGGTCATCTTCGGCCACCAGAAGTGGATGCCTGCCAGGTACGCCGTCACCATGCCACCGACCATCACGTAGTGGAAGTGGGCGATGACGAAGTAGGTGTCGTGCAGGTGGATGTCCATGCCCATCGCGGCCAAGAACAGCCCGGTCAGCCCACCGATGAGGAATAGGCCGATGAACGCCAGCGCGTACAGCATGGGGGTGTCGAGCGAGATCGACCCCTTATACATCGTTGCGATCCAGTTGAAGATCTTGATGGCGGTGGGGACGGCAATCAGGAACGACAGCAGCGAGAAGACCATGCCGCCGTACGTGCTGATGCCGGTGATGAACATATGGTGGCCCCACACCAAGAAGCCAATCAGGGCAATCGCCAGCGAGCTGAACGCGATGAATGAGTATCCGAACACCTTCTTACGGCTAAAGGCGGTGATGACCTCGCTGATCACACCGAAGCCGGGCAATATCATGATGTACACGGCCGGGTGGCTGTAGAACCAGAACAAGTGCTGGAACAGCACCGGGTCGCCACCCATGCGGGGATCGAAGATACCGATACCAGCAAGGCGCTCGGCGAGCACCAGCAGCATCGCGATCGCAAGCACCGGGGTGCCCAGGATCATGATGAGGGCCGTCGCGTAATTCGACCAGACGAACAGCGGCATGCGGAACCAGGTCATGCCCGGGGCGCGCATCGTGTGGACGGTGACGATGAAGTTCAACCCGGTAAAGATCGAGCTGAAGCCGGCGATGAAGATCGCGCAGATCGCCAGCACGACGTTCGTGTTCGAGAACGTGCTGGAGTAGGGGGTGTAGAAGGTCCAACCGGTATCCACGCCACCCATCGCGAAGACGACGATCGCCATCGCGCCGGCGATCGCGTACAGGTACCAGCTGAGCAGGTTGATGCGGGGAAAGGCCAGGTCGCGGGCGCCGATCATGATCGGCAGCAGGAAGTTTCCGAGCACCGCCGGCACGGACGGCACGAGGAAGAAGAAGATCATCGCCACACCGTGAGCCGTGAACAACTTGTTGTAGTTGTCCGGCTCGAACATGTCGGCCTTGGGCGTCGCCAGTTCGAGGCGCATCAGCGTCGCCGCCAGACCACCGATCGCGAAGAAGAACGTGATCGAGATCAGGTAGAGGATGCCGATGCGCTTGTGGTCGACCGTCAGCAGCCAGCTGCTGATGCTGTGCCCGTTGCTGAGGTAGTTGTCGGCCGGGATCGTGTGTTCACCGGGAGTCGACGCGTCTTCCGGGGGGCGGTCGAAGGCGGGATCAAAGGGAACGGTCGTCATGGTTTCACTCGTTTACGGCTATTCAGATCAGCTTCTCAGATCAGCTTCGGGCGTCAATCGAGTCCCGGTCATAAGGGCGATCGCCCTCAGAAGGGCAATTGCTCGGGCACCGGACGAAGATTCGAAGCGATTTTCTTGCTCGGTCGTCTTCAATTGTTCATTTCGTCGGTCACGGTGCCTTCATGGACTTAGGGCTGCGTGGTCGGCCGGGTCGTTGCGGAACCGAACGGGACGATGCCGTCGTCGACGTGCATCACGCTTTCGCGCGGTCCCGAGGCGGCCGCGGGATCGGGGACGATCGCGCCTTGCGGCATGGGTGCGGCATCGACCGGCCGGCCTTCCGGGCGGCTGCTGTTCGTGTCGTTCAGCGACTTCACGTACGCGATCAGTTGGTTCACCTGATCTTCAGTAAGAATGCCCTGATAGGTCGGCATGAGCGGGGGGTAGCCCTCGACCAGCTCGGCCTGCGGGTTCAGGATCGCCCGGCGGACGTAGTCCTCGTCGGCGAAGACCTCGACGGTCTTACCGCCACGAACCACACGACGCGGGGTGCCGTAGATGTTCGCCAGCGTCGGCGCTTGCTGCCCGTGGCAGGTGATGCAGCTGAACTGTTCGAACAGCTTTGCACCGGCCAGGTGCGGGGCCTCGTCGGCGACGCTGTTGGTCAGCCAGGCGGCGTATTCCTGCTCGCCCATTACGACCAGCCGACCGACCATGCCCGAGTGCAACGTGCCGCAGTATTCGGTGCAGAACAGGTAGTACGTTCCGGCCTCGGTCGGCGTGAACCACATCTCGGTGTAACGGCCGGGCACCACGTCGTGCTTGGCGCGGAACGCCGGCAGCGCGAACGAGTGGATCACGTCCTCGGACGTCATGCGCAGCTTCACCGGTCGGCCCAGCGGCACGTGCAGCTCGTTCTTCTCGCGCTTGCCGGTCGGATGCTGCACGTTCCACATCCACTGCTTGCCCGTGACCGCGATTTCCATCGCGTTCTGCGGGATGTTGCTCATGCGGACGAAGAGCTTGGCGCCCCAGAAGAACATCACCAGTGCGATCAGCAGCGGGATGAACGTCCAGGTGAGCTCCAGCACCATGTTGGTCGGCAGCTGCTCCGGGTACTCGTCGACGTGCTTCCGTCGGTACTTGATGACGAAGAAGATCAGCAGGCCGAAGATCAGCACGGTGAAGAACAGGCTGACGGCCGTCAGGAAGAAGTACAGCGCGTCCATCTCCGGCGCGAAGTTCGAGGCCTGCTTGGGGAAGAGGCGGAACGGTTCGATCTTCTCGAATTGGGCGAGCACGCTCATCATCGCAGTTTCTTCTTCAGGTCTTGGACAACTCTGTTCGTCATGCCCGACGCGCCGTCGAAGCAACGCTTCGCTTGCGGGCCGGGCGCCAACGTTCCCCGTCGCGACGAACCGTCGGTCGACGACGCGTTGGCTTACGTCTCATCTCCCACCGGCCGGACCGTTCCGGCCACTCATGCGCTGGCTGCTGCCCTACGAATGCCCCGCGCCCACCGTCGGTGGGGGAAGTGCCCGTCGGTCGCGCATCAACATGATCGTCATAAAGATCGCCAACGCCAGCACGGTCAGGATGCCGCCCAGCTTTAACGCGTTCATGATGACGAACCCGTACTTGCCGGTCGTCGGGTCGTAATGGAAGCAGTACAGCAAAACCGCGTCGACCAGGCCACCGACCTTGTTCTTGTTGGCCGTCGTGATCGCCAGCCGCAGGTCGGTCGGCGAGTAGTCGATGCCGTAGAAGTACTGCGACAGCCGGCCATCGGTCGTGGTGACCATGATGCCGCTGGCGTGGATGTATTCCTTGCGCGCCTCGTCGTAGCGATACTTGAAGCCGACGGTCTGGGCGACGCGCGTGATGTTTTCCTGCGTGCCGGTCAGGAAGTGCCAGCCCGCCGGCGTGCCGCGCTCGCCGTACGCCTTCATGTAAGTGCGCTTCTTCTTGGCCGCGACCTCGGGCGATTCGTTCGGATTGATGCTGACGGCGATCACGTCGAACTCTTGACCAATCGTGTGGGTCGTGATGCCGTTCATCGTCCGCAGCAGGTCGTTGAGGACCATGTTGCAGAGCATCGGGCACTCGTAATAGACCATCACAAGCACTGCCGGCCGCTTGCCGTACAGGTCACCGAGCTTAACCGTCTGGCCGTAGTCGTCGGTGAAGACGGCGTCCATCGGCAGCTGGGCGTTCAGGTTCTGCTCGATGCCAATGTCCTTCAACATCGGCGAGACGTTCAGCTCGGCGGTCGACCGCCCGGGCACGCCCGGGGGCGGCAACTGGGCCAGCGCCGGCGCGGCGCAGAGCATCATTCCCGACAAGGCTGCGGCCAGCAGCGTCGAGCGGGTACGGCAAGATGTTCTGTACAACCAGTTCATAAGCTCGTTCGAGGCACTCGGCCCCGCCGTTTGGTGTTAGTCGGTCGAAGGGACGTCGTGGGGCAGGGCAGTTAACCCTTGCCCGGTCCCGATCGTACGCGTCAAGCGACCTATCGAACACCAATCAGCGGCACTTTCACCGCTTTCACTTTTCCCGAACAGTTCGTGACCGCTCGCTCATCGTGCCGGCGGTTCACCACCCGCACGGGCGGGGAGCATCTTGGGGTCGGCCAGCACCTTTTCCATTGCCTGGTCGACCGGAATGCGGGCGACGCCGTTCTTCTCATCCACCCAACCGTAGTTGTCCAGGGCAGCCTTGTACGCATTGTCGAGGAAGATCCAGTCCTGATCGTCGGTCGACTCGTGGCCGCGCGAGGGTTGCAGGCGCGGCTCCGGTGGCAGCATGCGCTGGGTGGGGTCGCTGGCCAGTGCCGACCGCGGGGCATCGGTTTCCGCTTCGTTGTTGATGAAGCCGAACATCGTCACGTAGACGACGATGTCGACAACGATCAGCACCGCGACCAGCCATGCCATCGCCTTAAAGATGCCGCGCAGGCCGACCTCGTACTGCTCGTGACCGATCGTCCGGCTCGCGGGCAGACCCGACGCGTCGGTCGGCGGCATGCCGGACGTGTCGATGGCGCCCTTCTCGGTGACGAGCGGGGTGATGGTCGGTGGTTCCGTCCGCTGATCGCCCGAGTTCGTCGGGGGGTTCTGCGGCGCGGGATCGTACGGGGCGTCGTAAGAATTGTCGTTAGGCATGACTCACCACCTGCCCACCAACGGGCGCGTGTGCATGACTGTGGCTATGGCTGCCGTGACCGTGACCGGGCTTGGGCTCCGTCGTCGGCGACAGCACGCGGCGGCCGCTCAGGAAGTAGAAGAACCCGCTGAGCCAGATGCCGCCCAGGCCCAGCACGGCGGCGAAGTCGACCCAGTGAACGTAGTTGGGCTTGAACCCTTCGTAGATGTGGGCACCGGACGGCACGACCCACCAGATCACGTCCACGATGCGCATCAGGAACACCAGCACTGCGATCGCGCCCAGCGTCCGCATCCGCTGCTTCAGCGGACGCTGCAGCAGCAGGAGGAAGGGGACCAGGAAGCCCAGCAGGACCAGGGCGATGGCGACGTACTGCCAGCTGTTGAACATGTTGCGCCCGAACCCGCGGGCGAGGTACCAGGTCTGCCCGTGGCTGGTGTTGCCCGAGTAGATGATGATCAGCTGTGCGATCGACGTGTAAGTCCAGAAGATGGTGTTGGCCATCATCATGGTGCCCACGTCGTTCAGCGTCATCTTCTCGACCGGCATCTTGTCGTCCTTGCGGCCGAAGCGCCAGCAGATCGCGAAGATGCAGATCGAGATACCCATAAGGGCCTGGCTGGCCATGTTCACGAAGCCGATGATGCTGCTGTACCAGTGGCTGTCGCGGCTCATCACCCAGTCGATCAGGAAGAACGTGACGGTGAAGAACTGCAGCACCATTCCGGCAGCGCTCAGGCGGTAGGCCAGCGTGGTCGGGCCCTTCTCGCCACCTTCGCGGATCTTGCGACCCTCGCGGTACAGGATGAGGCCGATGATCGACCACAGCGCCAGGAATCCGACCGTGCGGCCGATGACGAACGGAGGGTTCAGGTAAACTTCCTTGTGCTGTAACACACGGTCGGCCTCAACCTTGTGGTGGTCGGCCCACTCAAAGTTGTGTTCGAGCCCGAAGAAGAGCGGGATGAACAGGATCGCCATGATCGGCAGGCAGGCCATGCCGGCCTCGAGCGGTCGGCGGAGGATTTTGCCCCACTCGCCCCATGACAGGTTGTGCATGAGGGAGAAGAACAGGCAGCCGAGCGACGTGCCCAGCCACAGGAGGATGCCGACGAGGTAGGCGCGGTAGAAGGTTGACCGCGGCACGCCGTCGACGTCGAAGAAGCCGATGACCAACCCGATGATGCCGATGATGCCCGCAATGGCCGCCAGCACCCGCAGGGGGCCGTAGGACCGCTGGGCGTGCGGTTCGTTCGGATCGATGGTGGAATGCTCGCTCATTACTCGGTTTCCGTCTTGCTCGCCGGTGTGATGGCCGGTTGGGTGGTCGACTGGGCCACGCGCGTCTTTTCCTCAGGCGTCAGTGTCGCGAACTCCTGCGACTGGCTGACCTGCAGCGCCTTGATGTACGCCGCGATGCGCCAGCGGTCTTCCGGGGTCACGCGTTCGGCATAGCTGTACATCGCGCCGTAACCGTTGGTGATGACCTGATAAATGTAGCCCGGCGGGGCGTTCTTCACCCGATCGGTGTGGAACGACTGCGGGCGGACGAAGCCGCGCTGCACGATCATCCCGTCACCGTAGCCGGTCTTGCCGTGGCAGACGTAGCAATAGATGTCGAACATCTTCTTGCCCTGCTGCAGGTCGGCGGCGGTCATTTGCCAGGGGAACTCGGCCGAGGCCTTCCCGTCGGCGCCGGTGCCGGTGTACAGGATGCCGTCCGTGCGCGGTTGGCCGCGCACCACGGTGCCCTCGACCAGCGGGCGCGAGGCGATGCCGTCGGCGAAGAGCGTGGACGCCTCGTGCGGGTCCTTCTTCTCCTGCTGGTGCATCTCGGGCTTACGGCAACCGGTCAGGATCGCCGAAACCGCGACCGTCGCCAGCAGCGAGGCTGTAAAGCGTCGTCGGATCATGGGAAGCGTACCGTTGTTCATGCGGGCACCACCGCGACTTCGGCCGGGTGCATGTCTTCGAGAAACTTGCGCGTCTGTTCCAAGTCGAACTTCGGGTCGGCCGACTCGATCTCGATGAAGAAGCGGTCCTGGCTGGCCAGGCTGAAGCTCGGCACGTTGAACAGCGGGTTGTACGGGCGGGGGAGCCCGTTCAGCCCGATCACCGCGCCCCACACCGCCGCCTGCACGCTGAACAGCACCGTGCACTCGAACATGATCGGGATCCAGTACGGCCAGCTGTTGTACGGCCGGCCACCGATGTTCAGCGGGTAGTGGATGACGTTGGCGAAGTACTGCATGTAAAAGCCGACGAAGCAACCGATCGCGCCGAAGCAGAAGATCAGAAGGGGGACCTTCGTCTTCTTGTGGCCGATCGCCTCGCTCAACCCGTGTATCGGGAAGGGCGCGTAAGCCTCGGCGCGCTTGTAGCCGGCGTCGCGCACGCGTTCGCACGCTTCCAGCAACGCCTCGGGCGTCGTGAACTGGGCCAGCAGGCCGTGTATCGGATTGGGTTTAACCGTTTCCATCCAAAAGTCCGTCGTTAGACCGTCGTATCAAGGCGTCGTCGGAGCGGGCGGGTGACCGGCCTCGTTTGCGTGGGCGTCCTTCGCCGCGTCCTTGTGCTCTTCCAGGTGAACCAGCTCGCGCATTTCGAAGATCGAGATGACCGGCAGGGTACGCAGGAACATCAGGAACAGGAACATGAAGAACCCGAGCGTACCGATGAACAGCGACCAGTCCCAGAACGTCGGCCAGAACATGCCCCAGCTGCTGGGCAGGAAGTCGCGGTGCAGCGACGGCACGATGATCACGAACCGCTCGAACCACATGCCGACGTTCACGATGCCCGCGATCACCCACAGCACCGGGCCGTTCACGCGCACCTTCGGGAACCACAGCAATAGCGGGACGATGCAGTTGCACAGGATCAGCAGGTTCCACGACCACCAGTAGGGGCCGCTCCAGCGACGGCTCTGATCCATGAAGATCTCGAACTCGTCGGCGCTGTACCAGGCGAAGAACGATTCCAACGCGTAGCCGTAGGTCACGATGCTACCGGTCACGATCATCAGCTTGGCGCAGTTATCGATGTGCCGCAGCGTGATGTACTGTTCCAGCCGGTACCACTTGCGCATCGGGATGCCGAGCGTCAGCACCATCGCAAAGCCACTGAAGATGGCGCCCGCGACGAAGTAGGGCGGGAAGATCGTGCTGTGCCAGCCCGGGATGATGCTGGCGGCGAAGTCCAGGCCCACGATGCTGTGCACCGACAGCACGAGCGGGGTCGCCAGGCCGGCCAGGATGAGGTACGCAGCGTGATACCGCTGCCAGTGCATCGCCGCCCCGGTCCAACCGAGCGCCGCCATGCCGTAGACGATCTTCAATGGGCGACTGGTCGCCCGGTCACGCAGCGTCGCAAGGTCGGGGATCAAACCGACGTACCAGAACAGCAGCGACGTGCTGGCGTACGTGCTGACGGCGAAGACGTCCCATTCCAGCGGGCTGCGGAACTGCGGCCAGAGGCCCATCGTGTTCGGGTAGGGCAACAGCCAGTAGTCCAACCACGGCCGACCGGTGTGCAGCGCCGGAAACAGGCCCGCGCACGCCACGGCGAACAGGGTCATCGCCTCGGCGAAGCGGTTGATCGACGTGCGCCAGTCCTGCTGCACCAGCAGCAGCACCGCCGAGATGAACGTGCCAGCGTGACCGATACCGATCCACCACACGAAGTTGATGATATCGAAGCCCCACGCGACCGGGATGTTGATGCCCCAGACGCCCACGCCCTTGGCCAGCAAGTAACCGATGCTGTACGTCATCAGCATGGCACCAAGCCCGCTGATGAACAGGCCGAGCATCCAGTTCTTGTAGATCGGACGTTTCAGCACGACGTCCGACAGGTGCGCCGAGATCGTCGAGTAGTTCTCGCCCGGCCCGATCACCTTGAATGTCTCGGGGTGCGGACGGCGCAGTGAACCGGTCGTTTCCGGCTCGAACGTGGAGGGTTGATTCTGTGATTGCGACTGCATGTGTATTCGCATTCCCCCTCCCCCGGTAATCCGTGGGAGGGTCGGGGTGAGGGTGATTCCGATGGCCAGCCTCGTCGGCCGGTCGCGATCACCCTTCACCCTAGCCCTCTCCCGAATTGCCGGGAGAGGGGACAATCCTTCGTTTTCCTATCCGTGCCCGATTTCCGGGTTCGGGTTGGTGAACCGGCCCATGTACGTCACGCGGGGTCGGGTGTTCAGTTCGGTCAGCAGGCCGTAGTCGGTCGGCTCCGACTTCAGCTTCCGCACGGGCGATCCCACGTCGGTCAGGTTGCCGAAGATGATCGCGTCGGTCGGGCAGGTCTGCTGGCACGCGGTCTTGGGGACGAGGTCCCCCGTCACCTTACCGTAGCTTGGCCCACCGTCCGGCCCGCCGTGCTTCTTGGCTTCGATGCGGGCGCCGCTGATGCGTTGGACGCAGAACGTGCACTTCTCCATCACGCCGCGCGTGCGGATCGTGACGTTTGGGTTGCGCATCAGCGCGATGCTCTCGTTCTGGTCGTCTTTATAACGGAAGAAGTTGAACCGGCGGACCTTGTACGGGCAGTTGTTGCTGCAGTACTTCGTCCCGACGCACCGGTTGTACGTCATCTCGTTCAGGCCCTCGTGGCTGTGCGACGTCGCCTCGACGGGGCAGACGACCTCGCACGGCGCCGCCTCACAGTGCATGCACATGATCGGCTCGAAGAACGGGCCCTCGACGTCGTGGACGCTGTCGCCACCGTAATAGGTATCGATGCGCAGCCAGTGCATCTCGCGGCCGAAGATCACCTCGGTCTTGCCGATGACCGGGATGTTGTTCTCCGACTGACACGCGATGACGCACGCGTTGCATCCAATGCAGGCGTTGTTGTCGATCGACATGCCCCACTGGTTGGTGTCCATGTCGTACGGCGGGTCGGAGGGCATCTTCTGGTCGTACAGCGTCAGCGGGACGTTGCGGTACTTCTTGTCGAACGCCGTCTCGCGGGTCGGTGACGCCTCGGTGGCACCATGATCGTGACCGTCGCTCGGAAAATGCGGAGCGGGCAGCGGGTTACCGGAGACAGTGCCTTGCGCCACAGCGCCATGGGGGCTGGCGGGCGTGGCATCTTCGGCCGCGTGGTTCTCGGGGTCGTCACCGTGGCCACCACCATGACCGGCCTGCGACCCGTGCGGGCCGTACTTGGCTTTCTCGTAGTCGCTGATCGGGTTGACGCGGATGAGGTCGCGGGCGTTGGACCCCTTCATCAACTGGTGCATCTGCGTGCAGGCCAGCCGAAGCCGACCTTCGCCACGCTTCACCTCACCGTTGGTAGCGAACCACGGGTTGGCCGACGAGCGCAGCGGGGCGACGTCGAAGCCCAGGTTCGTGCCGACCACGCCCGCGCGACTGCGGCCGTAGCCTAGGAAGACGGTGACCGCATCATCCGGATGACCCGGCACGACCCACGCGGGGCCAGTGACCGTTTGTCCGTTGGCGGTAACGGTGACGTAATAGCCCCAGGCATCGTCCCACTTGTCGGTCAGCGGAATGTCGAGCGACTGGGCCATCTTCTGGCTGATGAAGATGACGTTGTCCCACGTCAGCTTCGTCAGCGGGCGGGGCAATTCCTGCAGCCAGCCGTTGTTCGCGAATCGACCGTCGAGCACGTTCGGATCAGGGCGAACGATGACTTCGATGCCACCCGTCGCCGCCGGTGCCGGCGGTGGGGCGGCCTTGGCGGTCACCTGCTTCGGCGCAAAGGCGGTGTTCGGGATAACGCCCTTGTTCAGGGCCTCGCGCCACCACGATTCGAAGTTCGCGCCACCCGCTTCGCGCCACGTATCGCGGACGAGCTGGTAGTCCGACCGATCCGCTTGGCCCGTGATGACCGCGAGGATCGTGTGCATCGACTTGCTGTCGTACAGCGGGGCGATCAGCGGCTGAACGATGCTGGCGGTGCCGTCGAAGGCCCGCGCGTCGCTCCACATTTCCAGGTAGTGCGTCTCGGGGATGTGCCAGTGGCATTGGAACGACGTCTCGTCGTCGTACGCGCCAAGGCGGACCTTGTAAGGCACGTTCTGCAGGACCTGCTTGAAGTCCTGATCGCCGGGCAGATCGTAAACCGGATTGCCACCCAGAATGAATAGCAGTTCAACCTTCCCCGCGCTCGCGTCGGTGATCAGCTCGGCGATGCTGCCCGAGGCGACGGTGGAGTAGATCGGATTGGTGTAGTACAGCGTCTGACCGACGTTGCCCAAGGCGGCGTTGATCTGGTGGGCCAATGCGTGGACGACCGGCGTCTGGTGATCGCCCGCGATGACGACCGACGCGCCACGGTTGGCGGCCAGATCTTTGGCGGCGGCGGGGAGCCAGGGGAACTCGGCGGCGCCGGCGGCGGTGTCGCCGTTGATTTGGGCCAGCAGCGCACGAGCGAAGACCTCGACCGCGCTGGGCTTCACGCGCAGCTTGTGGTCGGCCATGGCGCCGGTGATCGTCGGGCAGCTTTCCACGACGTACAGGCGGTTCATGTCCTTCGGATCATGATGATCCGCACGCACCCGCCGACCGTTGATGAACTGTTTGGCGTAGCGAAGGCTGCCACCGGTCTCCTGCAGGAAGTTGCTGTCGAGCGAGAGCAGAACCTTGGCTTTATCGATCTGGTAAACGGTATTAACGTTTTCACCGAACGACTCTTGCGCGCCTGCGCCCGAGGACATGTGGCCCAGCGGATCGTAGGTGTGCACCTTGGCCGACGGATACTGCTCCATCAGCAGCTTCAGTTGTCGCTCGGCAGTGGGGCTGGCATTGGGCGTCATCAACAGACGCAGCCCAGTGCCACCCACGGCCCGCTGGGCAGCCAGCCGGGGCGTGATCTCGGCGATAAAGCGATCCCAGGTGGCGTTGTCCCCGGTGCGCATCAGCGATTGCGAGCGCTCGGGGTCGTACATCGACAGGATCGACGCCTGCATGTGGGCACTTGCGGTGCCCAGGCTCGCGGGGTGGTCGGGATTACCTTCGATCTTTGTCGGACGGCCTTGGTGGCTCTCGACGATCACACCGCGGCCGGCGCCCTCCATCGTGTAGGTGGTGGCGAAGAAGAGCGGCTTACCGGGCACCACTTGTTCCGGTGGCACGACATACGGCACCACGATTTCGTCAGGACGCTTCCAGCAGCCTGCAGCACCGGCGAACGCCAGCGAGGCGCCCATGATCTTCATGAAATGCCGACGGCTCAGCTCGTCGGTCCACTCGCTGGCGGCCTTGGGGAACTCGCGTTCCACCAGTTCCATAAATTCAGGCGAGTTCTCAAGTTCCGCTACGCTACGCCACAGCTTCTTGGGCGCAACGGTCGAGCTTGGATGCCGCAAGGTGGAGGGCAGTTGCGGCTGGTCGGTCGCGTCTGCTGCAACTTCGGTCGGGGCGTGCGCATGTTCGTGCGCGTGACCCGGGCACTCGTCGGGCAGCTTGGCAACCGCAGTGCGACGTTGTTCGACCGCATCATGCGCGGGGGTGGCGCTGGCGGCGGTGGCGTTCGACAGGGATGGAGCGACGTCAGACTTCATCGGTGGCAAATCGAGCAGTTGGTGAGCTGCCCGGCCCTAATGTGGTATTGCTTCAACAGGTCCGCCTGCATTTCCGGCACCGTGGTGCCGCGGCTTGCCGCCTCGGCCTTCGGGTCGTAATGCATGTTGTAGATCTCGTCCTTCGGACGGATGAACTCTTCCGGCTTACGGTGACAGCTCAGGCACCAGTCCATTTGCAGCGTGGAGTGCTGCCACATCAACCGCATCTCGTCGACCGGGCCGTGGCAGGTGTTGCAGCCCACGCCCTTGGCCACGTGGATCGAGTGGTCGAAGTAGACGTAGTCGGCAAGATTGTGAACCCGGTTCCAGACGATGGGCTTGTTCTGTTCCCAGCTGTCGCGCACCGGCTTGAGCATGTCCGAGTCGCGGTAGACCTGCGAGTGACAGGTCATGCAGGTCTTGGTCGATGGGAAGCCGGCCGACCCCGAGTGCTCGACCGACGTGTGGCAGTAACGGCAATCGATGCCGAGACCCTTCACGTGGTGGGCGTGGCTGAACGGGATCGGTTGGTTTCGGATGACGCCTTGGTTGGTCATGTACGGCGAACGGTCGACGACCGCGCCCAACGCGCCCA
Organism: Tepidisphaeraceae bacterium; assembly: GCA_035998445.1. NCBI lineage: Bacteria > Pseudomonadati > Planctomycetota > Phycisphaerae > Tepidisphaerales > Tepidisphaeraceae > Tepidisphaeraceae bacterium. The sequence goes on from DASYHQ010000061.1 coordinate 297,719, forward strand.
ATGCCGCGGCGAACAAGACCCCACCGATGATGCTGGCCTTGGCCAGCGTGTTCATGCGGGGGTGGAATATCTGAGCCATTCCGTAGTTCCGTGGACGTAAACGTTCGTGCTGTGTGTTTCCCGGACGAGCGTCACATGATGATGAGGACCTCGTCGCGCGGCAAACCTTATCCCGACTTGCGCCATCAAGCCAGCCCTGTGCTTTCAAAAAAAACCAGTGCATTCTAATCGACACACTCGTTGAGATTTAATGTCAGCTGCAATCGAAATTATTGGACCGTACGCGCGTCATGGAATTGTCCTACAATCGGGTGTCACGCAAACAAGGGAGCGAACGATGACCAGCACAAGACAACCGCAAAATCGCGGGCAAAACGGCAAGTCGGAGTCGAGCGCCACGCCGCTCGTTCACCAGCGCGGGCGCGAGATGCAGGCGTTCGGGAAGGTCGTGCGCATGCCGATCGGCTTGGACGAGGCAACGTGCTCGCAGAGCGTCGAGCAGTTGAATCAGATTCTCGCCGACACGATCACGCTGCGCGACCTGTACAAGAAGCACCACTGGCAGGTGTCGGGGCACACGTTCTACCAGCTGCATTTGCTGTTCGATAAGCACTCCGAGGAACAGACGGCGTTGATCGACACGATCGCCGAGCGCATCCAACTGCTGGGCGGCGTGTCGATCGCCATGGCACACGATGTGGCCGAGCTGACGAAGCTCGAGCGCCCACCGAAGGGCCGCGAGGAGGTGCCGGTGCAGATCTCCCGCCTGTTGGAGGCCCACGAGTACATGTGCAAGCTGTGCCGCAAGGCCGCGTCGGAAGCGTCCGACCGCGGCGACGAGGGGACGAACGACATGTTGATCAGCGACGTGCTGCGCACGAACGAGCTTCAGGCGTGGTTCGTCGCCGAGCATGTGGTGGAGACGCCGTTGGTGAAGGCGGATTAGGCGTTGCCCTTACCACGGGCGGCACGCCCGTGTATTGAACAGCAAGCCTAAAGGCCTGCGCAGGTTCGGTCCCTCTCCCATGTACTCATGGGAGAGGCTAGGTGAGGGTGATTTTGTACTGCTTACGGTTCACGAAAGAACGAAATCACCCTCACCTAGCCTCTCCCGGAGTACCGGGAGAGGGACCGGAGTGCCGTCCCAACCCGCACAGGCGCAACATCGCCGCTTGTGCTGGCACCTGCCACGCCGTCGCGACGGTCTCCAGGGGTAGCGCGTCCCCCAGTAATTCGCCCTCGTCACCCGCGCGGTCACTAGCTTCCAGTTCCACAAATGCCGTCTGCATCCCCACCTCGAGGATGCGCCGCGGTTGGCCATTTACCAGGCACGGCCCAACCGACAGCCCGTGCGCGTAGCCCGCGAGGATCACCCCGTGCCGCCGCGTGACGAACCCGCCATAACCGGCCGGCCCGTTCGAGTCTCGCGCATCGACCAATCGGGTGCTGACACGCACCGCATCGCGATAGAGCGCCAGCCCCGGCCGTACGGCGTCGAACCGCGCCGCCGGGTCATCTAACAGCGCCGTTCCCGCAGCGTGGCGACGCAATCCTCTACCCGCCGTGAGTTGATCGAACAACACCGCTTGTTGAGCGTTGGACGCGTGCGTCATCGCCTCTTCGATCGCACCGGCGGACAGGATGGCGTCCACGTCCTCCCGAGCGCACGCGAAGCGTTGCTGCCCGGTATCCACGGATAATACCGGTCGTGCCCCGCGAAGCGCCGCGGCTCGCCGCGTGGTCCACACCACCGGGCGCACGCCCGCGTCGCGGTAGGGGGTCGGATCATCGGTCTCATCCAACAACGACAGGATCGGCTTCCCATACCGCCGCAAATCGATCGCGGTCGCCTCGGCCAGTTCGAAGACGTAGAACCCATCCACTACAGGGGCGATCGCATCCGCCACCCGCGCCGCCCCCAGGCCGTAGGCGTCGGCCTTCAGCACCGCGATCACGTCGGCTCCCGCGACGGCGCGCTTCACCCGCTCGGCCGCGGCGCGGACGTGGTCCAGATCGACGTGAACGGTGACGTATTGGCTAAAGGTCATAGGGAGCACACCGCCGCGGCGTGCGCGACCAGTCTACCCGAACCGCGGCGATCGTTGGGCACCGCACGTAGGGGCAGGCCTCCGTGCCTGCCCTCCCTCCCTCGCCGCGGAAGAAAAACGGGCAGGCACGGAGGCCTGCCCCTACGTGCGCGGAAGAAAAAAGGGCAGGCACGGAGGCCTGCCCCTACGTGCATGCCGCGAGAGTACGAACCGTCACCATCTTGCGAAACCGGCACTGTTCGAGGAAACTCCCGCCTCGCAATTTCACCCCATTACCCGGCGAAGGATGCACATCATGAGCAGCGCGTTCGACAAGAAGTACAAGTTCACGTTCGGCCTCTGGACGATCAACAACCCCGGCCGCGATCCGTTCGGTGGCCCCACGCGCGAAGCGATCGACGCCCCGCGCGTCTGCGACATCGTCGGTGCCGCCGGCGCGTACGGCGTCAACTTCCACGACAACGACCTCATCCCCATCGACGCCTCCGCTAGCGAAGCCGACGCCATCAAGCGCGACTTCAAGAAGGCCCTGAAGAACAACGGCCTGGTCGTGCCCATGGCCACCACGAACCTCTTCGGCGACGCCGTCTTCAAGGATGGCGCCTTCACCAGCAACAACGCCGGCGTGCGGGCCTACGCCATCCAGAAGACCATGCGCGCCATGGACCTCGGCGCCGAGTTCGGCGCTAAAATCTACGTCTTCTGGGGCGGCCGCGAGGGCACCGAGAGCGACGCCACCAAGTCCCCCGTCGACGCCATCAAGCGCTTCCGCGAAGCCATCAACTTCCTCTGCGAATACTCGATCGAACAGGGCTACAATTACAAGTTCGCGTTCGAGGCCAAGCCCAACGAGCCACGCGGCCACATCTACTTCGCCGTCACCGGCAGCTACCTCGGCTTCATCCCGACTTTGGATCACCCCGACATGTGCGGCGTGAACCCCGAGTTCGCCCACGAGTCGATGGCCGGCCTCAACTTCGTCCACCAGGTCGCCGCCGCCTTGGAAGCCGGCAAGCTGTTCCACATCGATTTGAACGACCAGGAGTTCGGCCGCTACGACCAGGACTACCGCTTCGGCTCTGCCAACCTGAAGCACGCCTTCTTCCTCGTGAAGCTGCTCGAAGACCACAAGTACAACGGCCCGCGCCACTTCGACAGCCACGCCTTCCGCCAGTCCGACTACGCCGACGTCGCCGAGTTCGCCAAGGGCTCCATGCGCACCTACACGCTGCTGGCCGAGAAGGCCCGCAAGTGGAACGCCGACGCCGAGATTCAGGGCCTGCTGAAGACCATCAACGTGCAGGATGCCGCGATGTCGAAGCTCACCAAGTCCTACAGCAGCGGCAACGCCAAGAAGCTGCTCGCCGCGCCGCTGGACCGCGTGGAACTGGCCAAGGCCCGCCTGCCGTACGAGAAACTGGACCAGCTGACCATGGAGATCATCATGGGCACGCGCTAACCCCGCCCGCGATCATCAGGATTGAGATGACCCCGTAAGGGCAGGCCCCGTGCCTGCCCTTTTGCGTTGGACCTGCAGAGGGTCGGATGCCGCGATGCGACGGCCGCAGTGCGTAGGCTGTGCTTCAGCACACGTCTTGGGCGTTGGCAGGGCATCAGAAGCCGCGTGCTGAAGAACCTTGCGCATCAAACGCGGAAGCGTGCCCACGAATTAGCACTAATCAGCACGAAAAGGGCGAAATGGAATGCGATGCGATCGTCTCTTATTCGTGTTCCTTCGTGCCCATTCGTGGGCGATGTTTTCGTCGGCCTTGCAGGCCGTTTCATTCGACTGACGGCACTTTTGATGCGCAAGGTTCTGAAGCACACCCTACGTAACGATCCGAATTTGACTCCCGACCCCTTATTCAACTCCAACGGGATGGTAAACAGTTACGCGACCTGTTGCTTAAGCCTACATGCCGAATTCACGCGCGCAATGCTCGGTCGCAGGTGAAGCTTACCTCGTCGCAATCAGCCACGTCGGGTGCGGCGGCGGGTGAGGAGGGTGACGCCGGCGAGGGCGAGCAGGGTCATGCCGGCCGGTTCGGGGACGGCGGCGGCGTAGACCTGAACTTCGTTCACCCCGATAAATCCGGTGCCGTCGGTGCCCGCGGGGCCGCGGCCGTCGCCGATGACGCGCACGCCGTTGATCCCATCAACGGGATCGAACGTGAAGGTGGCGCCGGGCCTTTGATTGCCGAAGCCGCCGGGAACGTTGGAACTGTTGACGACGGTGTCGTAGTCATCGCTGGCGCCGGTCACCTCCGTCCAGGTAAGGCCGGCGTTGGTGGTGACTTGGATGCGGGGGTGGATGTCGGCGACGTCGCCGGTGCCGGAATCGGAGAGGCCCGGGTTTGCGAACCAGCCGCCGTCGCTGAACGTGGTGTGGAACAGCCGGAAGGCGGCCACGCCATTCTGCGGGGTGGCGAACAGCACGCCGGCGAAGTCATACCCGAACGTGGTGTCGTTGTTCTGGTGGGTGGTGACGTAGGAGGACGAACTATTGTCCACCACACGCGAAGCGGGATTGCCGTTCTGCGTGTAGAGCGTGCCCAGCGTCCCATTGTCGACCGTCGCGTGCCCAACGAGCCCGGTAACCCCGGCACCGTCCGTCAGGTCGGTGCTGTAGTCGACCACAGCGGCGGAACCGTATCCCGCAGAACCAAGCAAAGCGGCAGCGGCAAGGGAGGTGGTAATGCGGTTCATAGATCCTCTGATTGGGGACGCAACAGTTGAGTTCGACGACAGGAAAACGAATTGCAATGGGTGTATACCACAACTTTCGCGACAGTCCAGAAGAATGTTGCCGCTAAACCTCAATCGTCGGGCGTTTCTCTGCACCTTCACCGTCCGCACACGGAAAACGGGACGGGCAGACAGATGCTTATCTCCAGCAACTGCACGTCACGTTATCCGGGTTCGTCCACGCGTCCCCTCCTGTAAACCGGTGAGCGGACGTTCAGACGTCCTTGGGTGGCTTTAATCCCGCAATGGATCGCGGGTCGAGGAAAAGAGGTCGGGAGTCATTTTTCCACGGCATCAAAGACTCCCGACCCCTTTAATTGCCCGACCCCTTTAATTGCCGCCGAAGCGTTCGAAGCGTGGCCATGTCTTGGTCCGAACGAAAGACATGGCCACGCGGGACGTTTACCAGACGATCGCGCGACCACCCCCGCGTGGCCATGGCACCCACCTACGAAGGACATGCCACCCGCCCGCTGCGGTGGGTGCCATGGCCACGCCTGCCGATCGCGCCCGTCCGCCGAAGCGTTCGAAGCGTGGCCATGTCTTAGTCCGAACGAAAGACATGGCCACGCGGGACGTCCATCCGATCATCCAACGGTCTCCCACCGCGTGGCCATGGCACCCACATTCGAAGGACATGCCACCCGCCCGCATCCTCCGCGCCGAAACCGCCACCCTCGTCGCCCTCACCATGGCCCATGCGACGTGGGGGATTTCAGAAGGAGGTAGAGTCCGGTGCACGATCATCCCAGTCGCTGCGGATTGCTACCACGATCGCCGTTTACCGTCTGCGAGATACTGACAGCCTTTCGAGGGGAAGTTACATTGCGCGTATGTCAAAACAGATTGAGGCGGGGCTTTCGGCTCTTGAAAACTTGAGTGCGAGGGCAGTGTACAGGAAAGCAGATCGCAACGAAGACACCACGCGTCTACACCTGGTCGACGCCCTCTTCTTTGAGGTACTCGGGTGGGACAAGGCAGAGTGTGTTACTGAGGAAGCCCACGGAGGCGAGTACGCGGACTACGTCTTTTCCAACCCCCAGCCGATACTGATCGTTGAAGCGAAGCGCGAGGGAAAGTATTTCGAGGTTACATCCGGTTCGAACGATCCTAATCAGTCATTGCGGCCCCTCATTCGAGGCAATGCCGAGCTTAAGGCTGCGCTAGAACAGGTCTGCGGATACTGTCAAACGCGAGGGGTGAAATACGGTGTTGCGACAAACGGACATCAGATAGTGGCAATGGTAGCCGTCCGCGACGACGGTGTGCCCCCGCTTGACGGACGGGCCCTAGTGTTTGGTTCCTTCGAAGAGATAAAGAGCAGCTTCCACGTTTTCTGGAACGGACTGTCCCGAGAAGGGATCGCCGATAGAAACCTCACCCGAATGCTCTTGGGGAAGAACCGTCCTCACGTACCGGCCCGACTCTCTGCAAGCATTTTTCCCTACCCGGGAGTTAAAGGCCGAAACCGGCTTCAGGCACAACTTCAGGTGTTGAGCGAGTTGGCACTTGAAGACCTACCAAAATCAAAGGAACTCAAAGAAGAGTTTCTCAAACGCTGCTACTGTCAAAGTGGTGCTCTATCGCAGCACTCCGCAACGGCGAGGAACCTGCTTTTGGCGCGTTATGCGGCTTTGTTCGATTCAGAGTCGCCGGGACCGGTGCACAGCCCAGCTTCGACAAAGAGCGGAATCACGCAGGAACTTCTGGCCGAAAGTATAAGTCGTCGGCCGATCCTGCTCATCGGCGACGTCGGTGTAGGAAAAACCACCTTCATCGATCACCTTACATACGTCGAGGCAAAGCAGATCCTTGCCAAGTCGGTAATGCTGTATGTCGATCTCGGATCGGAAGCCACTCTCACGCGGGATGTTCAGAACCATATTCTCGAAGTTATCGCACGGCAGTTGCACGATAACTACGACGTGAACGTCGATGACGATGGCTTCGTCCGCGAAGTTTACGAAAAGGAATTGACAGACTTCGAACGCGGGATTTTCGGGCGCCTCAAGGCGAGTGCTCAATCGGTCTATTTGGAGAAGGAAATCGCTCACCTCGCGGGGCTAATCGGAAGACGAGACCAGCACATCAGGCGGGCACTTGAGCATCTGTCGCTCAAACGAAACCACCAGATCGTTCTCTTTATCGATAATGCGGACCAACGAATTGAGCGGGATTATGCCGTGCAACAACAATCGTTCTTGATCGCCGAAGAGATCGCGAAAAACTGGCCAGTGATGGTGTTTCTCACTCTGAGGCCAGAAACGTTCCATCGCTCACTCAAATCGGGATCTCTGAGCGGATACCATCCGAAAGCGTTCACGATTGCTCCCCCTCGGATTGATGAGGTGCTTCAAAAGCGGTTTACCTTTTCGCAGCGTTTGCTAACGCAAGTAAATAAGCTCCCAGCAAACGCTCTGAAGCTCGCGCCCGACATCCAAAAGATCAATGTGCTGATGGACGTTTTTCAGAGGTCATTGAGAGTCAATCCCGATCTCGCGAGGTTCATCGACAACATAGCGGCGGGCAATGTACGGCTCGCTCTGGATATGGTCAGGAACTTCTTTGGCAGCGGCCACGTCGACACAAGCTATATACTCGAAGTCGAATCGAGAAAAGGTGAACGATACGTTATACCGGTACATCAGTTCTTTCGGGCAATCGCGTTTGGTGATAATGAACATTATTCGCCTGACGCGACGCCAATCGCGAACCTGTTCGACATCGTATATCCGGACCCGAAGGAGCATTTTCTTCGGCCGCTGTTGCTTTCCATTCTGTACGAAAACTCAAGGACCGGTGATGGCTTCGTTGAGACCGGAGCTGTCTACTCTCGTTTGCAATCGTTAGGGTACCTTGCCGATCAGGTGGATGAAGCCATCCTCCAGTGCCTTCAGAAGAAGCTCCTAGAAACATCCGGTCGGAGGAATCCGGCTCTAAGCACTAATCCTTCATCTGTGCTAAGGATCACGCAAATCGGCGCTTATCATATCTCTGAATTGTGCATGAGCTTTCAGTATATCGACACAATCCTCGTCGACGTCCCTGTTACGGATAGCGCGGTACGAAGTTCAATGGATAGCAAAACGTACATCCTCGACAGGCTTGCAAGATGCAGAATGTTCTGCGGATATTTGGATGAGTGCTGGAACAATATCAAGCCGAGCACGATTGCCTGGAATTGGCCGCAAGTGCGTCAGAGGATAGTTGACAGCATGGCGCGAGTTGAGGCATCTGCTAAAAAGCGTGAACGGTATGATCTTGTGGATTGAACAGGCGGGTGGCGTGGCCACACTCGCGGTTCGCGTCGGCGGGTGGCACGGGCTGGTACTCCTGCCTGTGCGGGTTGGCCGTCGGAAAGCACAGGTACGAGTAGGAACCTGTGCCACCCGCCGCCAAAGATTTGTGGGACGTGGCGGGTGGCACAGGTTGATATTTCGACCTGAGGCTTGAGTTGGCGAACCTGCACGGGGGGCGGGGTGTTACCAATGATGCGGCGGTGTCGAACGATGCGAGAGGCCGTCGCAGGAATCACCCTCGTAAAGAATTCAATGAAGGTCTAAAAGAATTAAATGAAGGCTGCAAAGAATTTCGGGAAAGCTTCTGGGAATTCCTGGAGGGTCTCAACGATATTCGGGAAGGCTTCAAAGATATTAAAGAGGGCGTAAAAGAATTCCGGGAGAGCTTCCGCAATATCAAAAAGGGTCTCAAAGATATTCGGGAAGGCTTCTCGAATATTAAAATGACCTTCAAAGAATTCCCGGAGACCTTCTCGAATATCAAAGAAGGTCAAAAAGAATTCCCGGAGACCTTCCGGAATATTCTAGAAACGTTTATTTGGACGTTCGGCCGGGATGGGGACGGCGGGGCGGGCGGGGGAGAATAAGGGGTCGGGAGTCAAATCGTGATTCGACGCCCGACGCCTTATCGCCCCGCCCGTTGAGTCGGGAGGCGCATCTGTGTCGACGGATGGAGCATCTCTCGGGCATTGTGCGGACGGCGGAGGCGAGGGGACCGCGTTGTTGAGCTGCAAAGGGGCTTTCGGGTTATTGGCCGTGGGAAGTACGGGGGCGGCGGGGGCACGGCCCGTGCGTGGCCGTGTTCGGAATTCGCGGGGTGGATCGGCTCGCCTCGGCAGGCGGATGATGGGTTGCCGCCGGTTGGGCGACCGGTCGGCATCACCCACCTGTCGCGATTCTGCTTGATCGGGTTCGGGGATTTCATCACAATCGCGGTACGGCGACAGCACCACCAAGATGGGGAATCCATATGATCCAGGTCAAACATGTTGCGTCACGCTTGCTCATGCCCGCGGCGATGCTCGTGATCGTCGGTGGGTGTACGCATGCCGGTTCGCAAGGGGCCGCGCCCACGGCCACGCCGTCCACCGAGCGACTGAGCGTGGCCGCAGCGCCACTGCCGGCGGACGCAAGCCGCGTCGGCGTCGGTTCCGAACTGGCGGCGAGACTGGAGACGCCGGTAGCGGATGTGCTGCGATTTGACCAGACCCCGCTGGACGAGGTGATGGAATCGCTGCGAACGCAGACGGGCGTGAATTTGTTCGTGAACTGGCGCGCGCTGGAAGCGGCTGGCGTAAAGCGGACGACGCCGATCACAGCGCGCCTGCGCAACGTGCCGCTGGCGAAAGCGCTGAACGTCCTCCTGCAGGACGCGGGGGGCAGCAGCGTTCGCCTGATGTACGTGGCCGACGACAACGTGATTACCGTTTCGTCGCGCGATGACCTGGAAACGCTGAACGTGGTAGCGCGGGCGTACGACGTTCGCGACCTGATCATCAGCATCCCGGACTACCCCGCGCCGCGCGATACGCCGAGCGGCGTGGCGGAGGACGCCGTCGCAGCGACGCCAACGAAACAGCAGTTGATCGAACAACTCGTCACACTGCTGCAGGCAAACATCGCGCCGGAAACGTGGAAAGTGAACGGCGGAACGGTCGGGGAGATTCGAGAGATCAACGGCACCCTCGTCGTCACGACGGCGCCGGCCCACCAGGAGCGCGTGGCGGCCCTGCTCGAGAAGCTGCGCGAGCAGCGCGCCGTTCAGGTGACGATCGAGGCGCACTATCTCTGGCGCACGCCCGAACAGTTGCCGCGCGACATTCGCACGGCGCTCGCGGCGGACTTCGGCAAGGACAGGGAAGCCGTCACGTTCTTGAACGATGAACAGACGCAACGCCTGATGAAGCAGCCCAGTGCCCGCCGCAACCCGCGCGAGTTGGCCAGGGGTGATGATGACGCGGAGGGGTTGGCGCATCTTACCGCACCGAGACTGACGCTGTTCAACGGTCAGCGGGCGTACGTGGTGGTAAAGTCGCTTCATTCGTTCGTCGGCGCGTACGAACCGGCGGCAGACGCGACCACCGAGCCGACACCGGTCATGAGTCAGGTGGCCGTGGGCGTGACCACCGACGTGCAGGCGACCCTGTCGTCGGACCGTAAGTACGTCACCGTCGCGCTTGAGACCGTCCTGTCGCGCCTGCTGGACATGAAGGACGTGGCGTACACGCTGCTGCCGGGGCACAAGGACCTGCTGGTGCAGGAGCCCGACGTGCGGGAACATCGCGTGATGACAAGCTTGAGCATCCCCAATCGCGCGACCGCCCTGGTGGCCGGCCTCGCGGAAGCCGATCGCGAAGGCGGTGGAGCGGGTGCAAGGCTGTACATCCTGTTAAAGCCGACCGTGCTCATTCACACGCCCATGCCTATGGCCGCGAGCCGATAGTCGTGTGGGACGCTGGGGCGCATTCGGCGTTGCCCGATTCCGACGGGACGGATTAACGTTTCAGGGATGAAGCGCGCAACACACGAAACGTCGGCCGGGTTCGGGACGAAACTGATCGCGGGGCTGGCCGGCGCGGTGGCGGTGAACCTGGTGCATGAGGCGACGCGGAAGGCGGCGGGGGGTGATCCGTCGCCATCGCGCGTGCCGCGGTTGGATCGGATGGGGCAGTCGGGGCTGGTGAAGACGGCCCGGGCGGTGGGGCTGGAACCGCCGGCGCCGGGGCCCAAGCGATACTGGACGGCGCTGGCGGGGGACATCGCGGTGAACGGGTTGCTGTACGCGATCACCAGCCGCCGCTCGCGCCCGCTGCGCGGCGGGGCGTTCAGTGGCGTGCTCGCGGGCGTCGCGGGGCTCGTGTTGCCACGCCTGGTCGGGCTGGGCCGGCATACCGGCAGGAATTCGCGCACGAAGGCGATGACGTTCGCGGATTACGCGATCGGTGGGTTGGTGAGCGGTGCGGTGATGAAGATGCTGAGCCGCAAGTAAGCGGTGCGACCTGGTGCGGCGATTCTTCTGTAGGATAGGCATTCAGGGCTGTCTCTCAGGGCGTCCGCTCTCTTCCACTTCTCGTACATTAGGAAGCCGAAGAGACGCGAAGGCGCGAAGGCGCGAAGGGGGCGCGAAGGTGGGGGCCAGCGGGCATTTGGCTGATCGCCCATTGACACGGTTGGCCGGTCGATAGGAAAGTGTCGCGACCGGAGCAGCGGCAGCAGCAGCGGGGCGGTGTCGCCTTGCGGGTGCCCGCGTTCGGTTCAGTCAGGAAAACCTATGCTCCTCGAGCTCGCCGCCGCGTCGATGCCGTTTCTGTCCGCCGCCACTGAGGGCGCCCAACCGATCGCCAACTTGTTCTCGATGCAGGCGGCGATCGCGCTGATCACGCTGACGCTGCTCGAGATCGTGCTGGGCATCGACAACATCATCTTCATCTCGGTGCTGGCCGATAAGCTGCCGCTGGAACAGCAGGGCAAGGCGCGGAAGATCGGGTTGTCGCTGGCGATGATCATGCGCGTGATCCTGCTGCTGTGCATCAGCTGGATCATGGGCCTGACCACGCCCGTGCCGATCATCGGCGACTGGTTCGGCTGGGCGCTGGGCGACAAGGAACAGCTGAACTGGCGCGACATGATCCTGCTGCTGGGCGGGCTGTTCCTGATCTACAAGAGCGTGACCGAGATCCACGACAAGCTGGAAGGCGAGGAACACGGCGCCGGTGGCGGCAAGAACCAGATCTCGTTCGCCAGCGTGATCACGCAGATTTTAATCCTGGACATCGTGTTCAGCCTGGACAGCGTGATTACGGCGGTCGGCATGGTGCAGACGACGCCGGAGACGCGCACGGTGGGCCTGACGATCATGATCACCGCTGTGGTGATCGCGGTGGGCGTGATGCTGTTCGCCGCCAAGCCGATCAGCGAGTTCGTGAACCGCCACCCGACGGTGAAGATGCTGGCGTTCTCGTTCCTGATCCTGGTGGGCGTGGTGCTGATCGTGGATGCGTCGCACCGGCACATCCCCAAGGGGTACATCTACTTCGCGATGGCGTTCTCGATCGGCGTGGAAATGCTGAACCTGAAGCTGCGCGGCAAGAGCAAGAAGCCCGTCCAACTGCACCAGACGTACGTGGCGGACGCCTCGACGGGACCCGCGGGGCATTAAGGGCTAAACGGGGTATTCGAGGCGCGACGAGGGTGCGGTCGCGATCGCGCGCCAGACGACCTTCCCCCGGCATCGTTTGCAGACGTACGCCCGCCGGGTGCGCCGATGGCGGGGCGCCCACCAGTTGCAGGCGTTGCAACCCATCTCGTACGGCGCCACGCGACGCGGCGGCGAGACGACGGTCGAATCGTCGTAGCAGCGCTTGGGGCGGGCGCCGATCTGCACGCAGACGCGCCGCCATTTAACGCCATGACCATCGCCGGGGGCCAGGGCGTGGGCGATCTCGTGCAGCAGGGTGTCGCGGACCTCGTCGAGGTTATTCAGCAACGTGAGCGGCCGAGAGAGCGTGATGAGCCGACGCGTGTAATTGCACCGCCCGAACCGCCTGCGGGCGTGGTCGAACGCGAACGACCAGCCGGCGTCGGCCAGGCCGTGCTGTTGCAGTAGCTGTTTGGCGAGGTACGACGCTTCGTAGAGGTTCATGGGAAGACCGCCACCTTCTTGCCACGGCGATCGAAAAGCGTCAAGCGGTGGGGCGGTTGTCGCACAAAACGGTAAAGACTTATGAAACTCGATGCCCAGCGCATCCTCATCTACGGCGTGTGCGGCAGTGGCAAGACCACGTTCGCGCGGCAGCTCAGCGAGCGCACCGGCATTTCGTGGACGGCCGTCGATGACATCGCCTGGCGGCCCGGTTGGGTTAGCACTTCCAACGAACAGCAGGTGGCTGAAGTTACCACCATCTGCGCTGGCGAGCGGTGGATCCTCGACAGCGCCTATGCCAAGTGGGCCGACGTGCCGCTGGCCCGCGTGGAACTGATCGTGGGCCTCGATTATCCGCGCTGGTTCTCCCTCGCCCGCCTGCTGCGGCGGACGTTCACGCGCGTCGTCGACAAGCAGAAAATCTGCAACGGCAACGTGGAAACGTGGCGGCAGACCTTCTCGCGCGATTCCATCCTGCTCTGGCACTTCCGCAGCTTCACCAACAAGCGCCGCCGGATGCGCGCCTGGCGCGACGCCGCCGTTGCAGGCGGCCCGGCCGTCATCCTCTTCCCCAGCGCGCGGGACACTGAACGGTGGCTTGCCACCATCGACGGCGTCTGACCTCGAGCTGCAGCGAGTCGTCAAGATTGTGTGCCACCGGCGGCTTGCCCGCCCGTGTCTCCCCCATCGATGGAATAAAAGACACGGGCGGGCAGGCCGCCGGTGGCACACCGATCGTCGGCGTTACTGCGCCGCCTCGGCCTTCTGTTCGTAGTACTCGGTGATGTGCTCGTAGACGCCTTCCGGAAACGTCAGGTTGCGGTAGACGTTGCAGCCGTCGGGATCCTCGCTTGGGCAGATCGGGAAGTCCTGCTCCTTCTGCCATTGCATGATCTTGGCAGCCTTCGGCGGGTTGTACCCCTTCGCCTCCACCTGCATCACCAGGGCCTTCGCCTGCGTCTCATCAAACCCGCCACCCTTGGCGAGGTGCTTGATGACTTGATCGGCCGGCATAAAGTGCCGCGCGATCATCGCAAACGTCAGCCGTCCGTAATGCCCGATGTCCTTCCCCTGCGACAGGGATTCGAGCAGGTGCGACATCATTTCGTTCTTCTTCAGGTCTGTGATAGCCATTGCGGGCCTCCTTGTTAGATGGGGAAGGAGGTGCAAGGGGCGTGCCTAAAGGTAGCATTTTGTTAGGGTGAGGGGCTTGGCGAGCTCGGACGTTCACCGATCACTGTCTGCAGCTTCATAAGCTGATATGTCATTGCTTATCATGTAAATCCCGAGGTTACAGCGCGCGCATGCTTTGATGAGCTCAATAGGAAGATTTGATTCGAACTGGTCTTGGTTCATTCGAAGGTCAACATAAAGTTGCATCCTCAACCCACGACTTTGCAACTCTGAAAAGTCCGTTCCGACGCGGCGATCTAAGAAGGCTGCCACTCGCGTAAAAAGTTGGCTCGTACGTACCTCGAACTCCTCAGTTGGCTCAGTGGCCTCACGGCACTCGCTGAGCCTGACTGGGGCGAAACTGACCGTCACGCCGCCATGTGTGGACTGTGCCACGTTGATTTGTTCAATGGCATCTTCAGGGCCGATCGCGAGCTTCTGGGTGTACTCCGACCATTGGGAGCCAAAGGGACCCTCAGACCACGCCTGCAATGCGACCAGAACGCTTATGACCGCCATGTCTCACCTCTTTTTCGTCTGTAGCGGGACGGCGTTTGGGGGCTTCGCCCGCACCCAATTTTGCATCCTAACATCCAATCCGTTATTACTTACCGATGGCCCTTCACGACGAAATCATTCCGATCCTCGACTTCGGCTCGCAGTACGCCCAGCTGATCGCCCGCCGCGTTCGCGAGCGCGGGGTTTACTCTGAACTGTTCCGCCCGGACGTCTCGGTCGAGGAACTGAAGAAGCTCAACCCCAAGGGCATCATCCTCTCCGGCGGGCCCAGCAGCGTCTACGAGCCCGGGGCCCCCAAGTGCGACCCGCGCATCTTCACCGACCTGAACGTCCCCATCCTCGGCATCTGCTACGGCATGCAACTGGGCGCCCACATCCTCGGTGGCCAGGTGAAGCCCGCGACCGCCCGGGAGTTTGGCCGGGCGAAACTGAAGGTGGTCGCGGATGATCCCCTCGTGCGCGGCCTGCCCGCCGACACCACCGTCTGGATGAGCCACGGCGACCAAGTCCACGATCTGCCCGACCAGTTCATCCCGCTGGCCGCCACGCCCACCTGCCCATTCGCGGCGGCGCGCCACAAGACCAAGCCGTTCTACGGCGTGCAGTTCCACCCGGAAGTCACCCACACGCCGCGCGGCGAGGTGATCTTCCAGAACTTCCTCTACGACATCTGCAAGTGCACCGGCGCCTGGACCATGGGCAACTTCGTCGAGGAATCCGTCGCCAAGGTCCGGGCGCAAGTCGGCACGTCCAAGGTCATCTGCGGCCTGAGCGGTGGCGTCGACAGCAGCGTCGTGGCGGCCCTGCTGCACAAGGCCATCGGCGACCAGCTCGTCTGCATCTTCGTCGACAACGGCCTGCTGCGCAAGAACGAACGAAAACTTGTCGAAAGCACCTTTCGCGACCACTTTAAGATCAACCTGATCACCCACGACGCCGAAGCCATCTTCCTGCGCGAACTCGCCGGCGTCACCGACCCGCAGCAGAAGCGCAAGATCATCGGCAAGGAATTCATCGACGCCTTCGACCGCGAGGCCAAATCCATCGCCGGCGCGCAGTTCCTGGCCCAGGGCACCCTGTACCCTGACGTGATCGAATCCGGCCACGGCTACGCCGGCACCGCCGCCAACATCAAGCTGCACCACAACGTCGGCGGCCTGCCTGAGAAGATGGGCTTCCAACTCGTTGAACCCCTCCGCGACCTCTTCAAAGATGAAGTGAGAAAGGTCGGCCAGGTCCTCGGCCTGCCCGATCAAATCGTCTGGCGCCACCCCTTCCCCGGCCCCGGGTTAGCCGTCCGCATCATCGGCGACATCACCGCCGAGCGCCTGCGCGTCCTGCGCGACGCTGACGAAATCGTCTTGGAAGAACTCGTCGCCAACGATTTGTACCGCAAGACCGCCCAGGTCTTCGCCGTCCTCTTACCCATCGGCACCGTCGGCGTGATGGGCGACGCCCGCAGCTACGACAGCGTCGTCGCCATCCGCGCCGTCGAAAGCACCGATTTCATGACCGCCGACTGGGCGAGAATCCCCTTCGACGTGCTGGCCACCATGTCCAACCGCATCATCAACGAGGTGCGCGGCGTGAACCGCGTGGTCTACGACATCTCGTCCAAGCCGCCCGCGACGATTGAGTGGGAATGAGCTACTGCGATCGAAGTAGTGGCACCCGCTCGGCTAATGCAAGCAGGTCGCGGCTGCGTTCGACGTCGCGAATCCAAGTCTCTGGGATGGCGCCGATGCCACAGCGGGCGCCGAGCAGGGCGCCGGCGAGGGTGGCGATGCTGTCGCTGTCGCCGGGGGTGTTGGCGCCTTCGAGAATGGCGGCGCGCGGATCGTCGGCGTGGCGTTCGAGAAGATAGACGGCCGACGCGATGGCCTCGTGGGCGGCCCAGGCGCGCAGGCGGTCGAGCGTGACGTCGGGGCCGACGCCGTTGCGGGCGTCGTCGATCGCGTCGCACATCATGGCAGCGGTGCTGGCGCTGTACCGGCAGGCGGCGGCGACCATTTCGCTGGTTACTCGCGCGATCGGTTCATCGTTCATGATGCGCGCGACGCCCACCGCCATCGCCGCGCTGGCGGCGAGCGCGATGGGGTCGCGGTGCGTGAGCTTCGAGTGAGCCACCGCCCACGTTTCGGCCTTATCATAGTCATCGGCGAACAGCAGGCCGAAGGGGTAGGCCCGCATGACCGACCCGCAACCCCCGGCGGTGGGGCCACCGGCCTCGTGCCAGGCCACGCCGCGCTCGAGAGCGCGGGAGCCGCTCAGGCAGGCGTTGCCCGGGGCGCGGTGGCCGCCTTGTGGGTTGCGTGACCATTCGACGAACCGCTTGGCCATGATCGCCATGCAGCGATCGAGGTCGTGAGGCTCGTCGAGCAACGCGCGCAGCACGCACTCGGCCATTTGCGTGTCGTCGGTATAGGGGGCGAAACGCTGGCCCCCCTTGTCCCAGTAGAGTTCGAACTGAGACACGCCGGTTGGGCCGTAGCGGTCGCGTATCGCCTGCATCGACATGAACTCGGTCGGATGCCCCATCGCGTCGCCGATCGCACCACCGAGAACGGCGCCGGCGATGCGTTCGGCACGCGAAGGGGCGGGTTGCGCCTTCGTCGTGTTGACCGACAACGGCGCAGCGGGTTCGGATGGCGCTCGCGAGGCCGAGAGGTCGCCGAACAGGCCCGCGAGTTCGTCTTGGTTCCCCATGATCAGATCTTACCTCAGAGGGTGTTAAAGAACGCGGTCGCGGCTGCCTTTCCGTGGCATGGGCGCCAGAGCCCATGCGTGTGGACTGGAATGAGAAGCTTCATTTGTTGGCCGCTGCGCCGACCGAGCCGCTGCAACCAATGCTATTTTCCGACCTCATTACACGCATGGGCGAGACGCCCATGCCACGGTCGGAGCGGACACGGCGTCGTTCATTAACACCCCCTCAGAACGACTTCATACGTTTTGTCACGACATCGTCGAGACCTGACAATTCATCCGCTCATCCAGCCCGCGCCATCGCGGCGGCTAAGGCGGCCTGCCACTGTTCGGCACGCGACGGGTCGACCATACAGGCAAACCCGACGCGGCCGCGAACGTAGGCGGCGAAGTCGGCATGGCCGGTACGGTTCTGAGCGTCAAGACCCGTCTTGGCCGCGTTGTGAAGCAGCGACCGAAGTTGCCGCAGGTCAGCCCGCGACAGTTTTGGGCGGGCATTGACGGTGATGCCAGTCACCTCCTGCCTCGCCGACGCTCGCATCACCTTCGTTTTCGTCGGATGCTCAGTGAAGCCTTCAGCGGTGATCACGGCCCGTGCGAACCTCAGCAGCCGGCCAACGTCGGCATCCGGATCGGTCGACGAGAACGTTAGGTCGTCGGCGTATCTCGTATAAGTGAATCCGTACCGGCCTGCCAAGCCTTCCAAGCGGCGGTCGAACTTGCGGCAAAGGACGTTCGTGATCGCCGGGCTCGTGCACCCCCCCTGCGGCAACACGCGGTCGCCAAGGGCGACGTAATAACGCTTGCCATCGATGGCCGCGGCGACGCGTGGAGGCTCGGTGCAGAGCAGTGCGAGCACGGTGGCCACCTGTTCGCTGTAGCCCAGCTTGCGGAACATCCCCTTCACCCGGCGGAACGTAATGGAGGGGAAGAAGTCCCGTAAGTCCATGTTCGCGACGACCGCCTTGCCCGCGTGCGGCGCGGCGTTGCTGACGATCGACCGCTGCGGCACAAAACCGTGCGCGGCCGCGCTCACCGGCACCTTCGAGAGGATCGCCGACAGCACGCACTGCTGCGCCATTGCCAGCGCCGGTTTGGGCGCTGAGATCGAGCGCACGCCGCCCGTGCGCTTGGCCAAGTCGTACCGGTGATAGTGAACGAGCGTGGCGCCGCGGCGATGAAAGGTCAGCCACCGCAGCGCGCCGATCGGGATGTTCAACAGCCGCGCCACGTCGGTGCCGTCGTTCAGTACCGGCAGGGCGTTCTCGGTAAGACGGCCGACGTCGGACGCTGTGTCCTGCAGGCTGGCGCTCACGCCGTCGCCGAGATGCGTAATCGACGCTGCTCGCTTGGCGCCCCACGCCTCCCGGCAGCGCTGCGCGTCGGCCAAGCGGGCGGCCTTCTTCTCGGCGCGGCGTTTCTTGCTCTCGTCCCCACGGCGTTGGCGCTCCTGGGCGAGCACCTTGTCCGGGTCCTTCACCACCGACGCCTGCTTTCGCAGGTCGACCAACTGCCTGTCCAACTGATCGCGCTCGGCCACCTCGGCGACGGGGTCGGGCGGCAGTGATTGGCCCGTGGGCCAGAAGCCGTGGACCTGCATGCGCGATAGCACGATGAAGTCGGGCGTCGAACTGACGATCCGCTGGTACAGCCGTGCTTTTTCGTTTTCAGCCATAGTGGCACGCGCTCAATGGACGCCAGTCAACGACACAATCTCAATGAAGGCCAGCCGTCGGGGGGCCGGGGCAGCGGGGCTTACGTCACGTCCTTGGGACGTGCTCGTTCCACTGAAGTGGAATGCGCACCGGTCGAAGCCCGCGGGCCGCGCAAGCGGCCGACCCAGCAGCGGGCCGACCGGTGCGTATTCCACGTGTGACGAACGGGCGCGTGACGAATGGAGGGCACGGAAGCGATGCACGGCGTATCGCCGCACGATGCCAAACGCTTGCGCATCTGGCGTTGCTAAGTCCCGTCCACTGCCCCAGCCCCCCGTCGGGGAGCCTTTGCGCAGAAAACTTACACGTCAGTTGGTCTCGATGATTTCACCTCCCTTGGCGTCTTCGGATTCCAGCCTGCGCATGTGCGCCAGCCGCAACGCGAGCACGTGTTCGCACGGGCCCTTGGTCAGCTTGTGCTTGTTGAACAGCTCACACGTGCACTCGGCCGACTTGATCTGGCCAGCCGGGTCGACGTGCACCAGTGGCCGCACGCGCTTGCCATCGGCACCCTTGGCGCTGCCGCTGAGCTTGTAGCCATCGCTTACGGGGCGTCGCGCGATGATGCGGACGTTGTCTGCTTCTAAGATCGCCCGCGCGGCCAGCGCACGCTCGTCGGTGCGCTCGGTGGCTTTGTCGGTGGTCGCAATCGCGGCGGCGGGGGAGAAGGGCTCGCCGAACAGATCGCGATGCCGGAAGACGCCGCCAGCGCCCAGGTCCACCATCGCCCGGCCCACCTGGCACAGGTACGACGCGGCACTGCGGACCTTCTCGACCCCCAGCCCCGTGCGCTCGGCTAGGGCCATGTCAGTTGAGACGCGCACCTCGCGCAACCCGTCGTAGGCACGCGACAGTTCATCGGGCGTAACGGTCAATCGGCGCGATAACAGGTCGAACTTCGCGCCGCCGGTCCAATCGTTGTCCGTCCACCCCGACAGCGCCAGCGTGAACGTGCCGGCGGGTCCCAAATCCAATACGTAAACCGTCGGCAGGCCAAAGCCGGCCAGGTATAGGTCGACCGTCTGGCATACGGGCAGCAGCCGCGTCAGCAAGCGCAGCCGATCTCGCCCCCAGGTGCGCACCGTCAACGGCTTGGGCCCATCAAACGGGGCAGAGCCGGTCAACTCGACCACGTGTTCCCACGGCTCCAGCACTGCCCGCGGACGCTCGCCAGGCGTTAGCTCGAAGCGCATCGCCCGCGGCGAGCGGCGCGTCTTTCGGCGCCGCAAGGCGCGGATGATGTTGAACAGATCCACCGGCGCCAGCGACAGGCGCGTCAGGCCCAGCGTCATCGTGCTGTGCACCTGCAGGAAGCCCATCACCCAACTATCAGGCAGGTCGATCTTCTTTTCCTTGTGCGTCGCAGTGGCCGTCTCACCGGTGACGTTCGCAGCAGTGGTGGCGACGCCGAAACCACTGGGGCCGATCTCGAAGCGGGTCTGGCGGTAGCTGCGCAGGCGATCGAGCTCGCCATTCAGCTTGGCGCTGAAGTCGATGTTCGTGGTGCCACAGATGAACTTGCCGACGTCGGCAAACATGCCGTCGCCAGCGCCGTTTTGGCCAAACCTCGCGGCAAAGCGGGCGTAGGTGCTTTCGTCGCGGCTGAAGGCCTCGAAGCTGACCTCGTCGGGGTGAACGGTGATGACCGGGTCGAGCAGGTAGCTCAGTTCGTACTCGTTCTCGTAGACGTACTCGAAGAACGCCCGGCGGGCACGGTAGAACGGCTGGCGGCGCACGTTGCGAGCGGCATCCAACTCGCCGAGGCGCGCTTCGGCGACCTCGATCTTCTGCCGCGCGTCCTGACGCTTTACACCGAGGCCGGCGAGGAACTTGCGGTCCTGCTCGGCCAGCCAGGCGTAGAAGGCGACGCGGTCCCGCGGGCGGTACTTGAAGTCGCTGACGACCACGTCGTACAGCGCGCCCATCGCCTCGCGGAACAGCAGCGGCTTGGCCAGCGTGCCCTCGAAGTACGTCGCCTCGCGCAGCGTGTTGGTCGCCATGGCAACGCTGGCGCCCGACAGGCCGTTGACGATGCCGCTGGCGCCGTTGTATCGCGCTTCGAAGTTCACGCGGCACCTCCGACGGGCGCGGTGGTGTCCAACGGTTCCGCGGGAAGGGAGATGCCAGCCAGATCGGCCTGCGGGTGCGCAAGCTTCAATCGAACCAGCGCGTCCATCGCCCGTTCGAACTCCGCGCGCCCCTGAAACTTCACGACCTCGCCCAGCACGCGTGCCACGATCGCGGCCTGCTGCGCATCGAGCAAGCCGCGCGACAGGAGCAGGGCGATCACGTTGCGCCGTGGCGTTCTTGCCGCTGTGGGACGCGTATCGAGCAGCACCGTGCGGAAGAAGCGTTCCAGTTCCGAAAGCGCCGCTGCGCCCGGTGGCAGATGGGCGGTGGCCAGTTCCAGGGCGAACGGGCGGGCGTGCGGGTGGGGATGCTCCGACAGTCGGTTGACCAAGTCCACCGCGTCCAGTTGCGCCAAGTGGCGGCGCGCCAGTTCCACGCCAAGGTCCTGCACGTCCGGGCGGTTGGAATCCAGCAAGCCGATGATGCCCGCGGTGCCAAGGGTGGTGAAATCGAGGCGCGTTCGCACCAGATCGAGCACGGCGGCGCGCACGTCCGACCATTCGCTGTCAATCAAGGCAAACAACGCCGACGGCTCGCGCTGCCATGACGCTTCGGACACCCGCAGCAGTGCAATCGCTGCCCCGCGCACCGCCGCCAGTGGATGGTTCGCCAGCATCACCAGCCGGGGCAGGCCCAGGTCATCGGCCGCCTCCGGTCGCCGCCCGAGTAGGTCGCCGGCGACCGCCTTGGCCGACGGTGACGCCGCCTCCAGCAGCGAAAGCACGTCGGCCGTCGATAGCGACGCCAGGTCGTCCAGCAGCGCCTCGCGGCAGACGCGCGCGACGCTTTCCAGCACGTCTTCTTCCGAACCCGCCGCTGACGGCGTCCGCAGCACGTCGAGCAACCGTGTTGCCAATGCCCGCCGATGATTCGCCGCCTGATCACCCCGCGCCAGTGCCGCGATCGTCAGGTCGGCGGCCAGCAATCGCGTGGTGGGTTGCGGTGAAAGCAGAAACTCGACGACCGCCTCCACGTCACCCGTCCAGCGGTCGCTGGTGTCGCGCATGAACTGCTGACCGAGATCGCGCGCCGTCGGTCGAGCGTCTGCCGCGAGGCGGGCGACCAGCGCGAAGTCAGGCGCAGCCGGGTCAAACCGGCGTTTCAGTTCGGACAGCGCCAGCTCAACGGTTGGCTCGAACGGCGCGTCCAGCATTTTCAGCACGGCGTTCGTTGGCGCGTGCTGAACAACGGCCATATGACCGCGCAGCAGCGCGCGATGTGCGAACTGGTGCACGTCCACCAGCCGCGCCGCTGCCAGCAACCGAACGTAGGCGGCCGGCTGGCGATCCCAGAGCGCGGCGAAACGTTCCTCCCGCTGGGCGGCGGCGCCTTTGGCGGCCTTTGCGGAGCGGAAGCGGAACTTCATCGACCGGCCGATGAACTGCAGCCGGTCGCCACCGTCGTACAGCACGCGGTTCAGCAGGTAAGCATCGGCAAACGCGCCGTAGAGTTTACGCGGCGGCCGTTCGTCTTCCGGCGCGTAATGGATGATCGCCTCGGCGGCGGCGGCGGCGTAGTCGTCAGGACGGTAACGCGCCAGTTGGCGTAGATATCGCCAACCGGCGCGGCGAACGTAGTCACGCGTACGGCGAGAAAAGATCGTCGTCTCGCGCTCGGCGCCATCGTAGCCGCTCTTGACGATTGCCTTCGTCCCTTTGGTGACGGCCAAGCCCTGTCGCTCGATCGCGTGCTGCAACCGGCCCCACGTGGCGTAATCGCGGCGCAGCATGCTGCGCTTCAGGATGCTCTTGACGTACCGCCACACGAACGGCCGATCGAACGACATCTCCGAAACCAGTTGCACCGCCGCCGCGACCACGACAGGCGAGGCCAACTCGTAGAGCAGGTCGGCGCACAGCCCGTGCCGCTGGGCGTCGGCGGCCTTCACGGCGGCGACAAGGGATGCGACGGCGGCGGGGGAAACGTTGCGTTCATCGGTGATGGCCGCGATCGCATCGCGCACGTTGGCGGGCAGGCCTTCCAGCGTTCGCACACGCGCCTCCGCGAGCCCCTCGACATCGTTCAGATTGCGAAGCGCTTCCACGGCAGACCGGCGGCGCGACAAAAGCTTGCGGGCGGCGTGGAGGCGAACGTCGGGAATGGCGCGTGGGTCGCCGATCGCGCCGAGCGCATCCAGGATCGGGCAGACGTCATCAACAGCCTTCGGCAGCGCGACAAGCAACGCGTCGGCAGCCCGCGGGCCACCGCGCCAGCCCAGCCGCACCGCGGCGCGGCCGCGCTTGGCGGAGTCGGTGTCGAACAGGTCGCGCAGCGCCGAATCCTCGGCATCGCCATACCCCTCGGCCCGCAGCGCGGCCACCACGTCGTCGATGCGGGCGGCAAGCTCCGGCTGGGCGAACGGACCGTACACCGCGCTGGCCGCCAGCTTGCCGGCCTGCACGCCACGCGCGACGCGCAGCAGGAACGCCTCCGCCTGCCCATGCACCGGCTCGATCGACACCACCGCGACCCGATTGGTCGCGGCAGGGTTGAAGAGTTTGAGGGGCAGGGGGGTCATTGTTGTCGAAGTCCGATTAGCGAAAGGTTCGTTCTGGCCCTCTCCCGCATGCGCCGGGCGAGGTTAGGTGAGGCTGATTTCGTTCTTCCGAGAATTGTCAGCAGTTCGAAATCACCCTCACCTAACCTCTCCCATGAGTACATGGGAGAGGGACCGGATTACGCGTAACGCACGCGCCTAGCCAAAATCGTCGAAGTCTTCATCCTTCGTCTTCGCCGACGGTGTCGGCTTGGCGGACGACGCTGAAGCCGTAGTGCTAGCCGGCGTGGCCGCGGCAACGGCGCCGGGGGACGATTTGGCGGCCGTCTTTTTCGTCGCGCCGGTCATCGGGGCCAGGTCGCCAAGCTGTTCCTGCAGCGCGGCTCGCATCTCGCCGAAGTCGGTGAACTCGCGCTCGCGGAACAGGTGGTAGGCGGTCCACATCAGATCGGCGCAAATCTCCACCGGCACCTGCCCCGTGTTGGCCCCAAGGCCCGGCAACGCAACCGAGCGGATGCTGCCCGGCTCGCGGGCGTTCTGCATGTGAACAGCTTGGAACGCCGCGGCGCAGGCGAGGGCGACGTTCAGGGTGTCGCTGACGTTCTCGCTGGACTGGGTCATCGTCGGCGTGGAGATCAGGTAGCCCGGCTGCACCTGCCCGGTCGGCACGCAGGTGGCATGCCCGACCGGCATCAGCCCGCCGTACCGCCTCGCGATCTCCTGCTGGACGGATTTCTCGATAGCTGCGCCGAAGTGGCGTTTCAGGACGGCATCCAGCCCACCGTCCATGCTGCCGCGCGAGTTGGTTGGGCTGACCCACGCGCTGACCGGTTGTTCGAGCATCGACCCCTGCACGATCTGCACCTCCGGGTGCTCCTCAAACGTCGCCCGCCACGCGGCAACCATCTTCGCGTTCACGTCGACCAAGGTGACGGCGACCAACATGGGAACTCCTTGGGAATGCCGAATGGAATTCAAAATTCCAAATGCCAGAGCGATGCGGCGCCCGTGAGTTGTCATCCCGAGGGGAGCGGTAGCGACCCGAGGGATCTCGGACGAGGAGCATTTCTCTGCACTGGGAGATCCCTCAGGTCGCTATCGCTCCCCTCGGGATGACACGTGATAGATGATAACACTCGGAGTTCTCTACCATCACGCCGTGAACTCGACCAAATACTCCTGCCGGTGTTGCTTCGGATCGTAAATCACGTACTCGTCGTCAGCGAACTGGGAACCGTTCTTACCGTTGTTGCGCACGCCGTGGCAACTGTGGTAGCCGTCGGGCGGGCCGTCGAGGCCGTAGGTGATCTTCGTGTAGTCCTTCATCTTGCCGAGCGCCACGCGGGTGACGGCCATCAGGCGCGTCTTCTTCTTGCCGGGCGTGGTGTAGAAGCAGCTGGTGCACGATGCGTCACCGAAGTAAATGCCGTGGCCAAGCCAGCCGGCATCGGTGCGGTGGACGCCGAGGTTCACGACGATCTTGGGCATCAAAATGCCGCGCGATAAAATGCCCACCCAGTTCTGAATGCGCGACCCGTGGAACATCAGCCGTTGGTTGTCGATGTCGGACCGGAAGTCGTCCCACTCGCCGGGTCGTTTCACGCCGAAGATGTTCTGCACCTTGATTCCCTTCGTCTTCACCTGGCTGTCGACCACATGGTCTGCGATCTGGCGGAACGTGGGGCTCTCGCGGTCCAGGTAGTGCAGATCGGCCTTCAGGCTGAGGTATTGGGCGTCGATCTGCGCGTCGTACAGCACTGATCCTTCTTCGCCGTTCACCTGCAGCATGTCCTTCATCAGCTGAAGCGTTTCCTGCTTTTGCCCGAACGCCTCGCTGGTGTTGATGACCGCTGCCGCGATGGCGTCGCGCGTGCGGCCGATGCGGTGGGGGACGACGGTGTAGAACTCGCCCGACAGATCTTCGAGCTGCTGCGCCATCGTGCGCGGCTTCTTCTGGAAGACGCCGTACATCTCCGTCAAAATCGCCTCCCCCTTTTCGATCTGCCCGATCGTCAGCACGCCCAGCGGCGTCTCGATGCCGTTGGCGGTGATCTTGGCGGCCACGGTCGACGTGAGCGCGTTGGTCGCCTCGGCGTAGATGTAGCGGACGATGTCCTGCACCCCAGCATGCAGGTCGAGGCGCTTGGGCTCCTCGATCGGCTTGCCGTTCTTGGCAGCCGCCTCGGCCTTGGCTTTGGCGAGCCGTTCGATCGTCTTGGCGTCCACCTCCCCGGCGCTAGTGCCGCGGGCCCGCTGGCTGCCTATCTTGCTCGAAGCCAGCGACAGTTCTTTATACCCCTTGGCGGTGCTGGTCTTCTCGCGGTAGATCTGCTGATAACACCCCTGCGCTTCGGGCAAACTGTTGAAGTACCGGCACTCCTTCTGCCCCGCGTCCGGGTCTCGCTCCAGATCGTCGGTGCGGCCATAATGCGTAAAGACGCGGAACGGCCCTTTGCTCGCGACGCCGTTTTCAGCGCCGTGGGAATGCAGTTCGATCGCGTAGTACTTGTTGCGGTTGGTCTTGATATCGGTGACCTGCAGCACCGCCTTCTGGACGATGCCGAAGTCGCTCGAGAACCCCGGCTCCCCCGACTCCCCGTGCTTCCATGCCTTCACCTTCGCCATGGTTCCCTCCACGCGTTCGTTCGGTAAAAGTTATACCTCGTAAAACAGTGATGGCAAATCTATTTTTCGCGATTTTTCCAGATGAATATTCTGGTGTGCTGTAGTTGAAGGATGCAGAGGCAAGCCGGTCTCGCAAGCGCAAAACTCGAGTGGCGTGCTTGCTCGCGCGATACGTCGTCGATTGAATCAGTCAGATCAGCGGTTGGCGCTACCGAAGCTTCACGGTCCATTCGACGCCGGCGCGCATCGGGATGGTGACGGTGTGGGCGTCGTCGCGGGCGCGCAGAGCGGTCAGGTAGGCTTCCATTTCCTGCGGGTGCGAAATCACGTTGTCGGTGACGATGGCGCCGCCGACCCGGAGCTTGAGCCAAAGCAGGTCGAAGTAGGCTTGCGTGCTCGGCTTGTCGGCGTCGATGAAGGCGACGTCGATGACGCCGGGAATCGTCGGGATGATCTCGCGCGCGTTGCCGAGATGGCTGGTCACGCGGTCGGCTAGTCCGGCGGCGGCGAAGGTGGCCTTGGCGGTCGAGTACTTCTTGTCCAGCACGTCGATCGTGTGCAGGTGACCGTTGCAGGTCGCCAGGAGGGCGGACCACCACATGCCACTGAAGCCGTAGCTCGTGCCGACCTCGACGATCAGCTTGGCCTGATGGGCGAGCGCGATGTTGGCCAGCAGATGGCCGACGTCGCGCGAGATCTGCATCGAATCGCCGCGTGGCTGGGCGAGACGCTCGGTCTCGTCGATCTGGGCGGCCAAGGCGGGGGTCATGGGGATCATGGTGGGGGCCTCCGATGGGTTTCGCTGGGTGACTTCAGCGGGCATCGTAGCGGTGGGGTGATCTGTCGCCTACCGCGATAGTCATCCGTCATGAAAGTTGTTTCGAACGGGCGGGAAGGCCACGAGATGAAAAAAGACGGGCGGCCCGGTGAGGGGCCGCCCGTCGTGGTAAAGGGTGGATGAAATCTCGTCAGTCGAACAGTTCCTGCCAGAACGACTTGCGGCGTTGTTGACCGCTGCGCTGGTGTTCGCGGTCGTAGGCGTCGGCTTCGTCATCATCGAAGTCGCGCCGCGGGGTATTCCTGCGGCGGTCGCCTTCCTCCATGTAGTGGACGGCGTAGGCGTCGTAGCGCTCGATGATCTTGTCCAGTTCCCCGCGGTCCAGCCAGACACCGCGGCACTGGGGGCAGTTGTCGATCTGCACGCCCTGTCGCTCGGCGACGGTCAACGTGACGTCACAGTGTGGACACTTCATGGTCGGTCTTCCTTTCGGTAGATGGTTTGGCTTCGATCGTGTCGCCGGCGGTGGCCTGAAACTCGTTCTGGCTGTTGGGATCCAGCGGATTTGCGACGCCGCGCCGGCGATCGGCGACGAGCGAGGCGACCACGCCACCGGCCAGAATCAGCAGCACGACGGCCAGCAGGTAGAGGTTGAAGTGCTCGCCGAGCAGCGCCTTGAGCTGCGTGTGGGTCATCATCTTCACGCCCACCAGCACCAGCACGGCCGCCAGCGAGACCTTCAGGTAACGGAACTTGTCGATCATGCCCGCCAGCGCGAAGTACAGGCTGCGCAGGCCCAGGATCGCGAAGACGTTGCTCGTGAAGACGAGGAACGGGTCGGTGGTGATCGCGAAGATCGCCGGGATGCTGTCGACGGCGAAAATGAGGTCGGTGAACTCGACCAGCAGCAGCGCCAGGAACAGGGGCGTCATCATGAGGGTGCCAGGCTTCAGGCGTTCCATTCGATCGACGGCGGGGTCCTGCTCAATCTGCGCGCCGGGCACTGGCGACTCGTGGCTGGCGGTCGAGCCGGCCCGCACGAAAAAATGCTGGCCGTGGAAGCGGTCGGTCACCGGGAACAACCGTTTGGCGAGGCGCACGACCACGTTCTGCGTGGGGTCGGAATGGGACGTGATGAACAGCATCTTGATGCCGGTGAGGATCAGGAATGCGCCGAAGACGTAGATGATCCAGCTGAACTCACGGATAAGTTGCGCGCCGATCGCGATCATGACGCCGCGCATCACCAGCGCGCCGATAATGCCCCAGAAGAGCACGCGGTGCTGGTAGATCGGCGGCACCGCCAGGAACGAGAAGATCATCGCGATGACGAAGATGTTATCGACGCTGAGCGACTTCTCGATCACGTAACCGGTGAGGTACTTCACGGTCGCCTGCGTGCCGTGGTTGATGCCCTGCGGGTTGTCGGGCGTAACGGCCATCAGGTCGACGACCGTCGTCGTGTCACCCTCGGGCGGCAGGCCGATGCCGAACCAGTGGCGGTCGTACGCCACGTAGACGAACGCGCTGAACGCCAGGCCCAGCGTGACCCAGAGCGTCGACCACGCCAGCGCCTCCTTCAGGCGAATGACGTGCGCCTTGCGATGAAAGACGCCCAGGTCCAACGCCAGCATCAGCAGGACGAAGGTGATGAAACCGATCCAGAGCCAGATCACGATGTTCTCCGTAAAAGTTGGTTTTAGAATCAGCAAGCAGTGGCTGCCCTACGTGGGCAGGCCGGACGCCGAGATGCGTGGGCCCATCGAGCGCTTTTGGTTGCGACCATAGGCGCGGGCGAGCGAGCGACGCAGCCGCACCGCGGCGCGGTCGACGGCGCGGTACAGATCGGCGTCGACCTCGTCGACGCGCACCTCGCCGACACCCTCAGCGACCACCTCAAAACGGCAGCGCTTGTCGGCGCCACCGCGCGGGCCGTTCACGTCGTTCACGCGCACGGTGACGCGCTGCACGCGGGGGGCGTAATAGCTCAGGCCCGTCGCCAGCCGCTGGCGCACGTGGTCGAGGATGGCGGTGGTCAGATCGAAGTTCAGGCCGTGTACGGTCATCTGCATAACGGTCTCCTTTGGGTTGAGTTCCAATCGACTGGAGAAGTATCGGCAGGTAGGCGAGCATAGACAATAACGAAGTATCGATGTAAAACATCGTTTTAAACGAGGTATCGAACGACGATGGATTGGTTGAACTATCACCACCTGATGTACTTCTGGGCCGTGGCCCGCCACGGCGGCATCGCGGCGGCCAGTAGGGAACTGGCAATCTCTGAACCGACGATCAGCGGACAAGTGAAGGAACTCGAACGGGCGCTCGGCGAGCGGTTGTTCACGCGCAGCGGTCGCCGGCTGGTGCTGACCGACGTGGGCAAGGTCGTCTACGACTACGCCAGCGAGATCTCATCGCTCGGTCGCGAACTGCTGGACACGGTCAAGCAACGCCCCACCAACCGTCCGCTTCGCCTGGCGGTCGGCATTGCCGACGCGCTGCCGAAACTCGTGGCGCGAACGCTGCTGGAACCGGCGCTGCGCATGGGCAACGTGCACCTGATCTGCCGCGAGGGGCGGCTGGAGGAACTGCTGGTCGAACTGTCGAGCTACCGGCTCGACCTGGTTTTGAGCGACCAGCCGGCCGGGGAGTCGGTGAAGGTGAAGAGCTTCAGCCAATTGCTCGGTGAGAGCGGCGTGAGCTTCTTCGCCAGCGCCGCGGTTGCGCGCAAGCTGTCGACGGACGCGTTTCCCGCCTTGCTGTCCAATGCGCCGTTGATCCTGCCGACCGAGCACACGGCCCTCCGCCGGGCGCTGGACGCGTGGTTCAGCGCGCGCGGCGTAAGCCCGCTGTTGCGCGCCGAGGTGCAGGACAGCGCACTGTTGAAGACGTTCGGCCAATCCGGCTTCGGCGTGTTCCCCGCGCCGTCGATCGTGGAGGCGGACGTGTGCGAGCAGTATGGCGTTGCCGTCGTCGGCCGGACGGACGAGGCGCGCGAGCGCTTCTACGCGATCAGCGTCGAGCGCAAGTTGCGCCACCCGGCCGTCGTCGCGATCATCGAAGGGGCGCGGGCGCAGTTCACAACGTTCGCCACCCGCACTGTCGATCGGGGGAAACGCAGGACGAAGCGGGGGAAGAGGTGACGGTGTCGGAACGTCGACGCCGTCGGTCACTAAACGGAAGTGGGGGCGCTACCCTCGTGCGGCGAGGCCGTCAGACCGAGACCAAGCCGAACGCCCACGGCAATTGACTGCAAGTTCGCGTCACTAAGTCCGGCAAGCTGCGGCCGGCCAAGCCGGCCCAAGCGATAGCCCGTCAGCGTCAATCCACCGGCCCGGCCGCTGTTCAACTGCGCATCTGTTATCCGATCGCGCGGCAAAAGGCGCTGCGACCGGTAACCACGCGGCGACACGCGTTCCACCAGCAGCCCCTCGCGCGACGCCGCCCAGCGGTGGGCCGAGCACGTCGCCAGCATCCGCGCGTACGCCGACGCCAGCACAAGCAGCGTGACGGCCAGGACGAGCACGCCCACGCCCCAGTGAACCCAGAAGCCCACGACGTTCAGGACGATCGCCGACACGATCGCCCGGCGGAGCGCGTGAACGCTCGCGGCACATCGGTCGGCCGGGTGACGGACGAACAGTTGCACCGACCCATCCGCCCGCCGTTCGACCTGCACTGGCCGCCAGGCGTCGGGCGCGTCTCCCTGTCGGTACTCGATGGTCGCGGTCATCGAGTGCGATCGTATCGGAAGCGTTGTCGTGAGTGCAAAGTGGGCCGCTCGATTCGTTGCGCGAGGCGCGACGGGATGCGTTGGGCAAACGTCGAAGCGTTAGCGGGGCCGTGCGCTACGCGTTTGAGGCCGCGCATCGTTATGGGCTGTGCTGGCAGGCGCATTTTTATTTGCATCGCCTTTGGGCATCGAATAGACTCCGCGCCGGTCCGCTGACGTTGCCGCGTGCGGTGATGTGAGTGGACCGAAGTGTCCTGTCGCCAGCGACTTTCCGAGCGGATCCTCGCCGGGCGGCATCGTGAGGCAGCTTCGATCGAGTTGCGATCGAACGAGTTCGACCGAGTCCGATTCGATTCAACGTGCGGCCGGCGCGGAACGAGCCTATCGCAAGGCGTCCCAAGTCGGTATCGTTGCTGCGGTCCGAGTCGTTTTCGGTTTTCAGCGACGCGCCAGCCACCGTCATCCCAATGCAACCTTGTCCGGGTGGATCAGATCGACCCTGGCGCGAACACCGTGCAAACTAACGCGGAACGCCCGCTGTACGGTAAAGATGCATTGGCGGAGTGACGACCGGTCGACCGATAATGGTCAGACCGTCAGCGTTACCCGTGGCGGTGGGGCGATCGCGTTCGGTCAGCGTCGTACGACCGTCGCCGTTGCCTTGGCGAGCGTGGCACACGATGGTGAACAGGGTCACCCGCGTCGTCCAGCGAACGTGGTCTGTTCATGAGAAGGGTCGCGAGTGCGACCGACGTTAGTAGTGAGGCAGCAGCACGCAAGTGCGAACGCCGCGCGGTGGTTAGACCGGCGGTGGTTTTCGGCCGAGGTGGCTTTGTACGACGTCGAGGTGGCAGCGTCAGCGAACGACGTTGCCGCGCGACGGTTGGAGCAGGGTTCCAAAGGCAGAGCGGCATCAGCAGTAGCGTACACGCATCAGGGTTCATCAACATTGCATCACACGCGCATGCCCCGACGACACGCCCAGGACCGACGCCGACCCGCTTGCCGCGTTAGCGGCCGGTGGGATGGCATGGTCGCAAGCGACGCATGACGTCGACGCGTCGGGGTCGTCCTCCCGACGCGGCGCAATTCCCGCCTGATCGCGGTGGCACGCGATCGGATTGGCTCGGCAGTCTCTCTGCTGCCCGCCCTTAGGAGGAACGCCGTGTTCTTCGAGCGTACCGGCCCGTCGTCTTCTTCTCTCCCCACCTGTTCCAACACCAGCGCGCCCCAGACGCCCGCTGCCAGCGATACGCCCCAGCGGCGCAAGCGCTTGGCCCTGCTGGGCTTGGCCGTCGCCATGGCGACGCCGACCACGGCGTTCCGGTCGGAACAGCTATTCGCCGGTTCACCGGACGCGACCGGGCCAGCCAACCCCGACCTGCGAGCCGACTTCGCGCCCGTGGGCAACCTGCGGGCCGACTTCCCCGCGGCCGGCGCGATGAACGTCGCCGCCCCGATCCCCACGATCGCCACGGTCCTTCAGGCCGCCGCCGCCGATGACGCCCAGTTGTTGAAGCGCGGCCAAGACGCCTACAACGCCGGCGACTACGAGGCCGCCCAGACGGCGCTGCAGCAGGTGAACGCGAGCAACCTGTCCGATCGCGATCGCCGGGCACTGACCGACACGCTGAACAAGGCCGAGTCCGCCGCCACCGAGCGTCGCGCTGCCCGGGCCCAGTTCGAGCTGGGTCAGACGGCCCTGAGCGAGGGTCGGAACGCGGAAGCGGTTACGCACTACCAAGCTGCCATCGCCAACCGTTTCGCCGACGAGGGAACGAAGAACAAGAGCCGTGAGCAGATCGAGCTGGCCCGCAGCAACGGTGGGGGCGCTGCTCCTGCCGCCGCCGCTGCCGCCACCCCAGTGGCTGAGGCCGCTGCGCCGGCCACCGATGCGAACGCTGCGACGGCCCAGCCGAGTGCAGCCGCGGAATCCGCGCCTGCCGAGACGGCCGCCGCCGATCCGTCGATGTCGCCGCGTCAGCATTACGACACCGCCGTCCGTCAGTACAAGAGTGGCGATTGGATCGCCGCCCGCGAGAACTTCAACGCCGCGATGGCCGGTGGGTATCGTGCCCGCCCGTTCCAAGACAGCCCCCAGCGGTACCTGTCGCGCATGGACCGCAAGGAACAGACCGACACGGCCCGCACCGAGCGTGCGCAGGCCGCCGAGGCCGCCCGCGCCGATCAGGAGCGTCGCGACGCCTCCGCCGCTGCTAGCTTGGCCGCCCGGAACGAGGCGACCGCGCAAGCTGAATCGGAAGCCGCCAGCACGGGTGCCCCGACCGTTGGTAATGGTGCCGTCGCTCAGGCGACTGAACCCGTGAACGAGGTGACGCCCGAGCCGATCGCGCCCGTCCCGGTCAACACCAACAACGGCGGTAACGGCACCAGCGGGACCGCGCCAGCCACCGAAGAACCGGCGGCAGCGGCAGCGCCGGCCGCCACCGCGCCTGCGACCGAGCAGACCCCCGCAGGGCCGACGGCCCAGTCGCTGGTCGATCAGGCCAACCAAGCCGTTGCCACTGGCGATTACGACCAGGCCACCACGCTGTTCGAGCGTGCCTTGGCGCTCGACCCGCAGAACGCCGACGCCCAGGAAGGTCGTCGCCGCATGCGTGAGATCGCCGGCCGTGGGGCACAGGGCGGTGGTAACCTGCTCGCTCGCGAGCGAGCCGCGATCGAGGCCCGCCGGGCCGCGATCCAGTACAACTTTGAGGACGCGCTGGGCGACGCCAACGAGGCCGTCCGCACGAACAACTTCGACGCCGCCCGCACGGCGTTGGACCGGGCCCGCGTAGCCCGCTCGACCGACCCCCAAATCTTCAGCCGTGAAGAGCTGGCGACCTTCGATGCCCGCATCGCCAACACGACCGCTGGGCTGGCGAGCGCCAGCGATGCGTTCGGTCGGGCCGAGGCAGAGCGTCAGATTGCCGAGACGATCGGTAGCCAAGAGGCCGCACAGCGCGCCGCGGCCGACCAGCAGGAACGCACGATCCGTGGCCTGATCACCCAGACGCAGGCCGCCATCAAGGAAGGCCGTTACGCGGCTGCCCAAGGCTTGATCGAGCAGATCCTGACGCTCGACCCGCGCAACGACTACGCGATCGGCGTGCGTCCGTTCATCCGCGATCAGGCCAACTTCGCTGAGCAGCGCGGCTACCGCGAGCAGTTCGACGCGAACCTGACCAAGATCCTCAACCGCGCCGAAGAGCAGAAGATCCCGTACGACGACATCATCCGCTACCCGGACAACTGGCCCGACCTGACGGCCGTCCGCGATCGGACCGTCAACGCGGAGCGCGGCATCGAACAGGAAGATGCCGCCGTGCAGGCCCAGCTCGACAAGCGGCTGCCCGAACTCCGCTTCGATGCGGTCGGCTTCACGGACGTCATCGACTTCCTCCGTGACGTCTCCGGGTCGAACATCTTCGTGAACTGGCGCGCCCTGGAAGCCGCCGGCATCGACCGCACCGCCCCGGTGACGGCCCGCCTGCGTGACGTGCCGTTCCGCAAGGCCCTGAACATCATCCTGCAGGACGTGGGTGGCGGCGTCGTGAAGCTGGCCTACACGATCGACGAAGGGGTCATCACGATCTCGACCGCCGACGAGCTGGCGACCAACACGACCACGCAGACCTACGACATCCGCGACCTGATCATCAACGTCCCCGACTTCAGCAACGCCCCCACGTTCAGCCTCGACAGCAGCAGCAGCGGTGGTGGTGGTGGTGAAGGTGGCGGTGGCGGCGGCGGCGGTGGTGGTGGTGGCCTGTTCGGCGACAGCGGTGGTGGCAACGAAGAGGAAGAAGAAGGCCCGACGCGCGAGGAACTGGTTGAGCAGATCACCACGCTCATCCAGACCAACGTTGCGACCGACACGTGGCAGATCAACGGCGGCACCGTCGGCACCCTCAGCGAACTCAACGGTACGCTGATCGTCACGCAGACCCCGGAAAATCAGGACCGCGTTGCCGCGCTGCTCGAGAAGCTGCGCGAACAGCGCGCCATCCAAGTGACCGTGGAAACGCGCTTCCTGACGGTCCAGCGGAACTTCCTGGAAGACATCGGTGTCGACTTCGACTTCACGTTCAACACCGCGGGTGCCGTGTCTGAGAGCCTGACGTCGGTCAGCATCGGCAACGGTACGTCGGACTTCACGGCAGGTCCGCAGACGGGCGTCCCAGGTACCATCGGTGACTCGGCCAACGGCCTCACCGCCAACAGCAACGCGCTCACCGGAGCGCCGATCTCGTTCACGTTCCTCGACGACTTCCAGGTCAACTTCCTGATCCGCGCCACGCAGGCGGCCGTCACGTCGACGAACCTCACCGCGCCGCGGCTCACGCTGTTCAACGGTCAGCGCGCGTTCGTGATCGTTGCGACCGAACGGGCCTACGTCAGCGATCTCACCCCCACGGTCGGGCAGAACGCCGTCGCGTTCGATCCGGAGATCGACGTGATCCAGAGCGGTGTGAAGCTCGACGTGCAGGCGACGGTCAGCTCTGACCGCAAGTACGTCACGCTTACGCTGCGGCCGGAACTGTCGACCCTCATCAACATCTTCCAGTTTGCCTTTACCACGGGTGGCGCGTCAGGCGGCACCATTGATCCTGTCACCGGTCTCCCCACCGGTGGCACCACTGCCGGCACGGGTATTGTGCAGCAGCCGGAAATCCAGACGACGCAGATCAACACCACGGTCAGCGTGCCGGACGGTGGCACGCTGCTGCTGGGCGGCCAGACGCTTGCCGGTGAGATCGAACGCGAGGCCGGCGTGCCGGTGCTCTCGAAGATCCCGTTCCTCAAGCGGCTGTTCACCAATCGCTCGATGGCCAAGGACGAACAGGTCCTGCTGATCCTCGTCAAGCCGACGATCATCATCCAGCGCGAAGTCGAGGAACGGCAATTCCCGCTGCTCTCGACCCGCGTCGCGGGCAACTAAGCGAATCGTATAGACGCGATAACGCGAGAAGGGCTTGGGAGCAGCAATGTTCCCAAGCCCTTTTTCTTTGACCGGCGCAGGTGGCAAACGCTCCTGCGATGAAAGCGAGAAAGCCGCCTGCGTTCATCACGCAGGCGGCTTTCGTCGTTACAACTTCAATGGTGGCCAGACCAGCTTAGCGCACGTTGCGATTCGTATCGCTCGACGCGACCTGTCCCAGCTTGTCACTGGCGCGCTGATACGCGTCGCGGCTGGCGTGCTTGGCACGGTCCCAGCTCAGGCGTGACTGGTCCTTGCTGGATTCCCAGTTACGGCCAAGGTCGCTCTCGACGTCTTCAAACCGACGGCCCTGGTGTTGGGGGGCAGCCGTATAGCCGGCACGGTAGGCCGGAGCAAGATCGCGATCGTAGTCGGCGTCACGATCGACGTAGTTACGGCCGCGATGGTTCTCGCGCCAGTAGTTGTCTTCCTCGGTGGGGTTGATGCTCTCGGCGACGCCCTTACCGGCGTAGCCACCACCGACGGCGCCCACGACAGCGCCAACCACGGCACCGATCGGCGCCGCAGGTCCGGATACCGCCGCACCAATCGCTGCACCCGCCGCCGCCGCTGCCGCGCCACCACCTGCGGCACCGAGACCGACACCCACGGGATGCGCGCCGGGCGATCCACTGATCGGGTCACGGTTGGCGTCTGCCTTGTCGTCGTCACGCTTAATGTTGTCGTTCGTGGCCATGATTGCCTCCGCAATGAGATTTGACGGTCCATCAAGCCGGACGGCCCGGCTCGCGATAAACTACGTAACGCAAGACCCGTTCCAACGAGGCCAGCCACGCGCATTTAAGCGAGCGAAACCGTAATTTTGCGTACTCATCCATGAAATTGGGCCAGTTTCGGTATACGTCCGTTAAACGAACGCAATTTGCGGCCGCCGACATACTCAAGTGGACTAAAATCGGCGACATTGTGGCGGTCGCTATTACCGATAAGTGGATTGACGGCGCCGTTCGGCTGCGTCCAGCACAAGGCAGGTTCGATATGCTCGCCAAACTTCTTCCGATCGTCCTCATCACGACCTCCGTCCTGGCGCAAACGCCCGGGGGTAACAACCGAAACTCACCGTCTGACTCCGCCAGCAAGCGGCTCGACGACATGCTGAACAAGGGCACCGCTGCGCAACCGCTTCCGTTGACGAACACCACCAGCGTCCCGACCGATGCCGCCACCACTCGCCCAGGCATCGCGCCAGGATCACCGCCGCAAGCGGTAATGCGCGAGGGCTCGTTGATCGTGGATCGCACGGGACGCGTGGTGCGCAGCGCCGACGGTTCGCAGGTCGAGTTCGTCTTCGACACCGATGGCGAGGCGATGAAGGACCCGCCGGTCATCATCCTGCCCAACCTGAAGCTGATGGCGATGGAACAGGCCGCCCTGGGCACCAACCGCGATCTGCGGTTCCGCATTACGGGCATGGTGACCGAGTACCGTAGCCGGAATTACGTCCTGTTGGACAAGGTCGTCGTGGTGCCGCAGGCCGCGGGGCGTTTTTAAGAAGGTGAAGTCGTCAGCCTGACCGACTTGCGATAGCCTGGTCCCTCTACCCTGTACTCATGGGATAAGGTTAGATCAGGTGATTTCAAACTACCCACGCGTCGCGCCTGAAGAATTACCCACGAATGGGCACGAACGAGCACGAATAAGCGATCTGCCAATTCTGCGTCTTCCATTCGTGTCGATTCGTGCCCATTCATGGGCCATCCGTTACTTCTGAACGCGTCCGCCACGTTCTGCTACTTTCATCATGATTCTGCTTTCCCCGCTCTGGCTGCTGGCGCTGTTGCCTTGGACGGCGCTGGCGGTCTGGTCGCTGGTACAGCGGGGCAGGACGGTGGCGGTGCCGTTCGTCCAACTGTGGCAGACCAGTGCCACGCCCACACCGCGGCGAGGCTGGCGAGCCCCACCCAGCGCACTGCTGCTGATGCTGGGGAGCATCCTGCTGGCAATTCTGGCTGCTGCCGGGCCGGCAACGCGGGGGGCAGCGCCGGTCACGGTGATCATCGATCGCGGGGCGACGATGTCGGTCGAACTGCGATACCGCTTGGCCGGCGCCGCGGCGCTGCGGGAACTGGCTGATCGCGAGTTTGCCGCCCGCATCGTGCCGGTCCCCGCGACCGCGACTGTGTGGAATGAGTCCCTCAATGACCTGCCACCCACCGCGGTTGATACGCGGGTAGCACTGCACGCCGCGATTGCGCAGGCCATCGGTGCCGGCGAATCGGTAGTCGTCGTCAGCGATCGCGATTTGCCCGCGTCACCGGGCGGCCGCATTTTTCGAGCGGCCGTCGCACCATCGACTGGTGGCGTATCAATTACCCATCTCGCCGCCACGACCACCCCAGCTAATCAAGTGATGGTGCGGCTGCGGAACGAATCGGAAGCAACCATCGCCGACCTCACGTTAGCCACCGGCGGCACGACAAGAACGACGCGCGTTGATTTGCCATCCGCGAGCGAACGCCGTGACTACTTTATTGATGTCGATTCGCTCGGCACCAATATAGCGGTGTCGGTCGGCATCGGACCAGGCCAGCAGGCGTATCTCTCACGACAATCGGCGGCGCCCATTGTGGAAGCCGTCGGACTTTTGCCGCCTGCAATCGCCCGGGTCATCGCGGCGTACACGGTCGCCCGCCCACCTGAGGTGACGGTGTCGCAGCGGGTCTTGGTGACCACCGATGCACCGCCCACCGGGCCGGCAATCTTTGTCGGGCAGGGGCCAGCGGTGCGGGCCGCGGCACCGTTCGTGGTCGTCGATCATCCACTGACCCGTTTGATCGACTGGCCCGCGATGGCGGTGTCCGCGACGCTCTCGGGCGACCCGCCGGCCGGTTATCGCGTGCTTGTGTCCGATGCGGGAGGACGACCGGTGCTGGCGATCGATGAGGCGGCGTCCCGCGCTTGGATTAGTCTGCAATTGCCCGCGAGTGAGCAGTCGATCGACTGGATCATCCTCTGGACGCGGCTGTTCGAGCACGTGGGCGCGGCAGGGGGCGCCGGTGGCGAAACGTTCACCGCGGCATCGCCACACGTGCTGGGAAGCGGATGGCGGCCGCTTAATGAAGATCCCTTCGCGACCGTCGAGCCTGGGTTGTGGCCCGGCCTGTTCCAGCACGCCGACGGTCGCCTCATCGCGATCAATCCGCCTGACGTTCAACCCCGCGCGGCCGCTGCGTCGCCCGGTTGGCCGGCGCAGTTGTCAATCGTCCAAGCGCGGCTGGGTGGCACGTCTCTGGCACCGGTGCTGTTGCTACTGGCGCTGATCTGCCTGATCGCTGCCGGCGCGTTGGTGGGGCGGCGCAGCGGCTTATTCCAGTCGACCGCTCGTTGAGCCCGGGACGCCCGAGTCACCCGATCCGCAACCATCGGTTTCACGCGCCTTTAACTCCGGCAAAGCGTCTCTTGACAGGTCTGGCGACCCCTCGTAATGTCGATGAACGTGGGTCGCAGGAGCGGGACGGAGGTCCTGGTTTTGCGGCCTTGTTTGTCTGAAGTGCCCGCCCGGTTTCACTGATTTGGATTAGCGCCATGTCCGAAGCCACGCCACCGGTTTCCGTCGTGAATCTCAAGGATGTGCGCATCGTCGAGTTCACGAACAACAAGATCCTGGATGAGGCCAACATCGCCGACATCGGCGCGACGTTGAACGCGCTGATCGACGAGCGCCCCCAGCCCAAGCTGTTGCTGGACTTCGCGAACGTCGAACACTTAAGTTCGGCGGCGCTGGGCATGTTGATTAACGTGAACAACCGCGTGAAGCAGAAGAACGGGCAGCTGCGCCTGGCGAACATCCAGCCGCAGATCTACGACGTCTTCGTGATCACGAAGCTCAACAAGCTGTTCCGCATCCTGCCGACGCGCAACGAGGCCACCGCAAGCTTCGCCAACTAGCGAGCGGGCAGTCGACCGGCGGCACGCGTCGTCGTCGTCGTTGGGACGGAGATTCGGGCACGGACCGTGACGGCGGGTGGCTGCTATGGCCGACGCGAACCACAAGGGCGGGTTACGGAAGGGTAACGGCTTGTCGACAGCGCTCCGCTTCACCATCCCCTCCGACTACTCCGCCGGTCGCGACGTGCAGAAGCAGATCCTCGACGGCGTCGCGCAGAACGGCTTCAACGAGCAGAGCACCTTCGCGATCAAGCTGGCCTTGGAAGAAGCCCTCATCAACGCCATCAAGCACGGCAACAAGCTCGACCCCAAGAAGACCGTCACCGTCAACGCCAAGGTGACCCCCACCCAGTGCGAGATCCAGATCGAAGACCAGGGCCCCGGCTTCGACCGCAGCAGCGTTCCCGACCCCACCCTCGAAGAAAACATCGACAAGTGCAGCGGCCGCGGCATCCTGCTGATCGAGGCCTACATGAACAAGGTCTCCTGGGACCGCGACGGCCGCAGGGTGAAGATGATCAAGAAGAACGAGACGGGGAAGTAGGGGCGTTCGATCCTGCCTGAAGAACTGCCCACGAATGGGCACGAAGCCACACGAATAAGAGCAGAACTGAGGCAGGTTCGCCTGGGTGCACGATGCCTGAAAGGTGGCGGAGAAAACCCCTATCGCCTCGCGCGCCCTTGTCATCCCGATGGGAGCGGTAGCGACCCGAGGGATCTCCCACGGCCGGCACCGTCAGTCAGTCGAGATCACTCAGGTCGCTACCGCTCCCTTCGGGATGACACGGGGGTTTTGTCCGCTAGCCTTAAGGCGACCTGGGGGATTTCGATCGACGGAGGGCTCTCGGCTTTGGGAGATCCCGCAGGTCGGCAAGCCTCCCAGCGGGATGACACGTGCGCGCGAGGCGACCAATTTTGATTCGCCAGCCTCCAAGGGCTTGCCACTTTAGTGGCTGGCGTCCCCGCCGTTGCCCTGCTCTGGTATACTTCCGTTGACGGGAGGTTCACCATGACCACCAAGACGTTTCCAGCGATCGACAATTACGCCTACATGCAGGACGTGTCGTGGGGCTTCTACGACGCGGTGCTGCGCGAGGTGGGCGACCGCCCGATCCGCGTGACCTACGACCGGGGAAGGATCGAGATCATGTCGCCGTTGCCAAAGCACGAGAAGGCCAGCCAGCTACTAAATTCGATGGTGTTCGTGCTGGCAGAAGAGCGGGACATCCCGATCTCATCGTACGGCTCGACGACATTTCGCCGCCAAGGCACAGATCGCGGTTTGGAGCCCGACAAGTGCTTCTACGTCCAGAACGTTGACCGCGTGGACCAGACCGACAAGCTCGATCTCGACGTCGTTCCCCCGCCCGACCTCGCGATCGAGATCGACGTGACGCACCGCTCGATCGACCGCCTGCCGATCTACGCCACGCTTGGCGTACCGGAACTGTGGCGGCACGACGGCAGCGCGCTGGCCGCGTTGTCGCTGGGCGACGCCGGCCAATACCACCCGGTCGAGTTCAGCGTCGCCTTCCCCTTCCTGCGCGTCGCGGAGCTGAACCGCTTTCTGGCGATGTGGCCTGGCGCGAATGATTCGACGATCATGAAGGCATTCCGCGCTTGGGTGCGGACGATCGGGTAACGCACCGCGATCAAGAGGGGAATCATGATCGAAACATCCGACCTGCCCGTTGCGACGTTAGCTTACCAGACCAATAGGGCCGACGAAGGGTGGCAGGCAACGGCAAAGATGGTAGGGCGGTTGGGGTTCTGGTACGGCGTCTTCCGGCTGGTGCAGTTCTCCCTCGAAGTTTCAGGCGGTGTGCTGATCGGCCGAGGCAACTGGTGGCGGGCTGTCTCCCAGACGGGCACTTTCTCAGTTCTTTTGTTTCAGGTGGTCCCGGCCTGCCTCTACTTGCTCGCTATACTTGCGGGCTGCACCCTCGCAATAATCGCCGGACGTCGCTTGGCCGGGGGTCATACCGCCGCGGCGAAGTTGCTGTTCTGGGGTATGGTTTTGATCGGCGCGGCGGGCATTTTCTACGCCGCGCTGAATATGTACTCCATAGTCAGCAGTGGGGCCTACGCAGCCATCGGGTACACGCCTTACTACCTTCTGCAGGTCAGCGTGGGCACCCTGAGTTCTCTGTTGCTGCCCGCGTTCATCGCCTACTTCGTCTCGCGCCCGCAAGTGCGCACGATCGAATAACGGGATGGCCGGTGCGGGTGATTTGCGTCTACCGTTGTGGAGGACCGTGAGCGATACGATCGAACAAACCGTGACTGCTGAGACGGCGGTCCCTTTGGCCTCGCTGGCTTATCACACGGGTGATGCCGGCGACAGTTGGTGGGTTGGCGCGTCGCTCGTGGGGCGGTTGGCGTTCTGGTATGGCCTGTTGTCCGGCGCTTCGATACTTGTGGAAACAGCCGCCAGATACCTGATGAATGATGGCCCAGGCTGGAGCCGTTTCGGTATCGCCAACGTGACCGAACGCCTGGTGTACCTGCTGTACACCGGCGGTAGCATCGTTGGTGCTGGCTTGCTTGCAGTCGGGGGACGTGGAGTGAAAATTGGTAACCCGGATGCGCTCCGATCGATGTATTACGGTGCGATTTGCGTCGGCACGACCTACCTGCTCGAGGTCGCGCATGGATGGTCGCAGTTCTACCAAGGTGGCGCTGCTGGTACGCCTGCATTCCATATGGTGTACTATGTGGCCAGCTCGGTGATCGGCACCGCCGCCTACCTGATCCTGCCCACGTTCTTCTTTTTCTTCGCGACCAACTCCTCGATGAGGCGACGTGAGGAGAGCGTTCTTCTGTAGGTGATGTGCGTCGATCGCGTTCCGCGGTAACGCATATCGACGTATCCAAACTTCGGTCCTGCCAAAGAAAGAGGGCAGGCACGGAGGCCTGCCCCTACGGGTCAGCTTCGACTCTGGCGCAATCTACGCTTTCACAACCTTCAAGCTCCGCGACTTCTTTCGCGGCACTTCCGCGACCAGGTCGTAGTTCTGGTAGTCCACAACCTTCACGTTCACGAGCTGGCCGGGATAAAGCTCGGAGCCGTTGCCGTCGACGTGGACGACGCTGTCGATGTCGGGGGCTTGGCTGCGGCTGCGGGCGACGTAGCCGTCTTCCACATCGCGGCCGGCGGGTCGTTCGATCAGCACCTCGATCGTTTCACCGACCGAGGCTTCCGATTTGGCGAAGGCGATTTCCTGCTGGGCGAGCATGAGTTCCTCGACGCGGGCCTGTTTGACGTCGTCGGGCAGTTGGCCGGGCAGCTTGGCCATGGGGGTGCCGGGCTCGGCGCTGTACGGGAAGACGCCCATCATCTCGAAGCCGAAGTCCTTCACGAACTGCACCAGCTCGGCGTGCTGGGCGTCGGTTTCGCCCGGGCTGCCGGCGATGAAGGTGGTGCGGATCGCCATGCCGGGGATCTTGCGCAGCTTGGTCAGCAGCGTCTCGATCTGATGGCGGCTCACGCGGCGCTTCATCTTCGTCAGCACCTCGTCGTTGATGTGCTGCAGCGGCATGTCGATGTACTTCACGATGCGGTCGCTGGCTGCGATCGTGGCGATCATTTCGTCGGTGAAGCAACTTGGGTAGGCGTACATCAGCCGAAGCCACGCAACGTCCTTCAACTGCTTGTCGAGCGTGCGCAGCAACCCGCTCAGACCCGCGGCATAGTTGATGTCGGTGCCAAAGCTGGTGGTGTCCTGGCCAATGAGGTTCAGCTCGACCGCGCCGTCGGCGGCCAGTTCCTTGGCCTCCAGAAGCACCTGCTCGACCGGCTTGCTGCGCATCAGCCCGCGAATGCTGGGGATCGTGCAGAAACTGCACCCTTGGTTGCAGCCTTCGCTGATGCGCAGGTACGCGTAGTGGCGGGGCGTTAGCCGCAGGCGGGCGGAATCGTTTTCGAAGACGGGCAGGCGGTTGGTCTTGGTCTCCGGACCGGTCGCCATAATGCCGGCCTGCGTCGCCAGCTCGCGCGACAGATCGTGATACTTGCCGAGGAAGTGCCCGTGATCCTGCCGCGGGTTGGCCTTGCCGCGCACGGCTTCAACGATGTGCTCGCGATCGAACACGCCGACCAAGCGGTCGACTTCCGGCACGTCGTACAGCAGCTTGGTCTTGTGACGCTGCACCAGACAGCCCGCAACCACGACGCGCTTCACCTTACCGGCCTTCTTCAGCGCGATGGCGTCGCGGATCTCGCGAAGCGATTCCTCCTTGCTGGCCTCCAGGAAGCCGCAGGTGTTGATGATGATCGCGTCGGCGGACTCCGCGTCGGGCGTGACGGCCAAGCCGTCGCCGGCCAGCAATCCCAGCATGCGTTCGCTGTCGACGAGGTTCTTCGGGCACCCCAAGCTGACGAAGGCCACGGTCTCGATCTCGTTTTTCACGGGCCTGCGGGCCATAAAGCACTCCGAATGGGAAAGTCGATCAAACTATCATACGTACTGCGCTCTGGAAAGATCGGGGAACGACAAGGAGGGGTCAGGGATGACGGGTTAGGGGTTGGAATTAAGGATGCGATGGAGGCAGGCGCCGTCTTAACGTCCGAGTCGCCTCCCGACCCCTGAGCCCTCCGCCACGCCCCTCCAGCCTCCAAAGAACTTTGCCGCCAGCCGCTATCGCCCAAAAACTAGGCATTTGCGGCTGCGGCGTGATCGGCCGTAACTGGTTATCCCTGTTGAGATTAAAGGTCGAAATTTGCGAAGAAATGCGGGTGGTGATACAATTGGACCATGCCAATTCGAGCAAAGGCGCGTCAAAGCACGCGTCGGCGGACCGCAGTTGTTGCCACTCGTCCTAAGACTGGGAAGCGAACGCTGCGTAATGATGTAAACAACCGCACCCACGACGTCAAGATGCGCCAGGCCGAACCAAAGCCCTCTGCAGCCCCGGGGGCCACCGGTTACGCCAAGGCGTTGCGCTTTCTCGCGACGCTGGCCGACTTCGAACGGATGCGCATCGTTCGGTACACCGCTGCCAATTTCGATCTCGATCGCATGCGTGGGCTGCTCAAGAAGTTGGGCAACCCGCACGAGGCGTTTCGTAGTGTGCACATTGCCGGCACCAAGGGCAAGGGCAGCACTTGCGCGATGACCGCCGCCATGCTGCAGGCCACGGGC
The DNA here is from genome assembly GCA_035998445.1 of Tepidisphaeraceae bacterium. Taxonomy (NCBI): domain Bacteria; kingdom Pseudomonadati; phylum Planctomycetota; class Phycisphaerae; order Tepidisphaerales; family Tepidisphaeraceae; species Tepidisphaeraceae bacterium. The sequence continues at coordinate 342,363 of DASYHQ010000061.1, forward strand.
TATAAGGTCGGCCTGTACACCAGCCCGCATTTGGTCGACATTCGCGAGCGCATCGTCATCAACGGCGAGATGATCCCACAGGCCGACTTCGCGCGGCTCGTGAAGCTAATTGAGCCGCTTTTAACGAAGATTAAGCCTACTCCGAGCTATTTTGATGTATTGACCGCGGTCGCGTTCAAGTACTTCGCCGAGCAGGGCGTCGAGATCGCGGTCGTCGAGACCGGCCTCGGTGGTCGGCTCGACAGCACCAACGTCCTGAAGCCCGAAGTGGCCGCCATCACCAGCATCAGCAAGGACCACATGGCCCAGCTCGGTGGCACGCTGGCCAAGATCGCCGAGGAAAAGGGCGGCATCTACAAGGCGGGCATTCCGGCACTGACGGTCCAGCAGGACCCCGAGGTCGAGCGCGTGCTGAAGGCCGCCGCCGACAAGGTCGGCGCGCCGTTCGACATCGCCGGCAAGAGCATCGAGTTCAGCTATCGCTTCGAATCCAGCCGTCTGCACGGCCCGCACAACCGGGTCTGCCTCACCACGCCCCACAGCAAGTTCGAACACCTGGCCGTCCCGCTCGTCGGTGAACACCAAGCGATCAACCTCGGCTTGGCGCTGTCGATCATCGACCGCCTCAAGACCCGCGGCATTGCGATCAACGACAGCCGCGCGATGGAAGGTCTGGCCAAGGTGCAACTGCCCGGCCGCATGGAACTGGTCAGCCAAACCCCGCGCGTGATCGTCGACGGCGCCCACAACGCCGCCAGCCTCGATGCGATGATGCGGGCGATCGGTCAGCACATCCCGTACGACAGCATGGTCGTCATCTTTGGCTGCTGCAGCGACAAGGACGTGCCCGGCATGCTCGAGCGCATCACCAGCGGCGCCGACAAGGTCATCTTCTGCAAGGTCGACAACATTCGCACCGCCGACCCGCACGAACTGGCCGCCCGCTACGTCGAGCTGTACGGCAAGATGGCCCAGGTCGCCGGTTCCTTGGAAGAGGCCCTCGCCATCGCCAACCGTGCCGTGACAAAGGAAGACCTCATCTGCATCACCGGCAGCTTCTACCTCGTCGGCGAAGCCAAGAAATACTTCACCGCCAAGGCTGCCGGCACGCAGCCGGCGAGTGTGAAGGTGTAGATCGAATAACTCAGAAGACTGTTCGAACGGGCCACGCGCATGCGTGGCCCGTTTTCGTTTATCCGCCGATGATTTATCGCGCGGGATGAAGACTATCCGGCCATTCAGGTGTGTGATGGGCTCGTCGTCCAGGTGCCACCGGTTGCGGTGCACCGCGACCGGTGGCGCCCAAACAGTTCGCTACACGAAGGGGCGCGGTACTCTAGTAGGTGTCGTAAACTTTGCATGCTGTCGCATGCGATCGGAGTACCACCCCTGGCACCCAGACCTCCGGTATACGATCCAACGTCCGCAATACCTTCAATTGTAGTGGCGACGCCTGCGTCGCCACTACAGGATGATGACGGAAACGAGGGGTCGAGTCAGATCCGACCTGTCCCGTTAATTTCTCCGCCGACGGGACGCCAATCCGATGGCAAGCGGGGCGAGCAGGCCAACGACGGTCGGTTCGGGCACTGCGGTGATGCCGAACCACGTCAGATAGCCAGTGCCCGACGAGCCGGGCGTCGCGAGCACGTCGAACAGCAGCGCGCCGGTCGAGTCGGCGAGGACGTCGTTGAACAGCAGGGTGGTGGCCGTGTTGTTGAAGTGGTTGAGGTCCTGGGTCAGGCCATCGACGACGAAGCGGGTCGAGCCGTTGTTGCTGGTGCTGCTGGAGAAGAACTCGAGGTCGTAGCTGTCGCCGGGCGTGAGGCCGAAGATGCGGATCTGACCGGCGTCGCTCGTCGTCACGGTCCACGAGTCGTTGAGCGGCGCGTTCAAGTTGAACGTCTCGCCGTTGAAGCGATCGGTGACCTCAAGGGCCACCTGCGTCCCGATGCCGGTCGTCGTCTTGGCAAACGACTTGGCGGGGCCGATCACGGAGGACAGTCCGTACGCCGTCGTGTTGTACGTCGTGCCTCCGGGCGTCCCCGAGACCTGCGACGCGCCAAGGTCGAACAAAGCGGTCTGACCGGCCTGCAGGGTCGGAATGGGCTTGGACTTGGCGAGCATCCAACTGTACAGCGCCGACGTGTCGTAGGCCCTCGACCACGAGTTGTGCCCCACGTTGGGATACTCGGTATAGCGGATGACGCCGTCGTCGTAGAAATTGCCGGCCACCGGAAAGGACTGCGCCGACAGGCCCTTGGCGGCGCGAAGGGCGTTGATGCGGTTGCGCGATGCGCTGGGCAGTACGGTGGTGTCCGACTGGCCGTGGAACATCCACAGCGGCACGTCCTTCACCGCGTCGGTGTTCAGCGGTATGCCAAGGTCCTGCGCGCAAATCGCGACGGCGGCGGGGAAGACGTGCGCGTACCTGTTCAGCGTCGAAAAGACCCCGCCACCCCCGTTGGACAGCCCAGCGAGGTAGATTCGATCCGGGTCGACCGCGTACTGCCGGGTCGCCTTGGCGACCTGGTTCATCGCGCTGTCGAGCGCGTCCCCACCACCGCCCCAACCGCTCCACGCCTGCGGCGTGTAGAGGATGAACCGGTTGTTCTTCGCGGCGGTCATCAGGTTGTCGATGTTCCCGTTGGCCTGCGACCTGTTGTCCGGCTGGAAAACGCCCGGTGAGACCTGCACTTGGCTGTTCGATCCCCGCTCACCGAACCCGTGCAAGTTGAGGACGATCGGCAATCGTTCGCCGGGCTCGACGTCGGACGGCACGTAGATCAGGCCGGGCAGGTCATTGTTATTAGGCTCCAAGCCGTTCCCGTTGTACCGGTCAAAATTGAACGGCACCATGTCGACGGAATTGTCCCGCGCCATAACCGGCACGGCGAAATACAGCACGGTGGTAAGCGTGATTGCCCGAAGCATGTGAAGGAAGCCTCCCGATATTGCCCGTCGATTAACCCTGAACAGGGCGATCATCGTCGCAACAGTTGCACATTATCGACTCGGATCATGTGAAATTGCAAGTATCGTACGATTGGCGCCAGGTGCCGCGGGCGATAAACCACCCGAACTTGACACCTATCTACTGATAGGTTACTATGTCGGAATGAACGAAATGTCTGCTACGTTGACCAAACTGCTAGATGTTGCCGAGCAGTTTTGTCAGACCCGTGGGTACAACGGGTTCAGCTACCGCGACCTCGCTGAGGTGGTGGGGATTAAGTCGGCGAGCATCCATTATCACTTTCCCACGAAGGCCGATCTCGGGCGAGCGCTGGTCGTGCGGTATCGGCAGGCGTTTGAGACGACGCGCGTCGAGATCGACCGCAGCGAAGCCCAGGCAATTGCGCGGATTCGGCGGCTATTTGCAGGCTTGGCCGACGGGTATCGCTCGGCCGACCGTATCTGCCTTGCTGGAATGATGGCCGCCGAGAGCGGCACGCTTCCCGAGAACGTCCAGGCGGAGGTCCGCCGATTCTTCGAGGAGAACGAAGCGTGGCTCGCTGACACCCTGAAACTGGGCGTGTCGCAGGGCAACGTTCGACCAGTCGCGAATGCCGAGGCAGAGGCCAAGACGATTTTCGGAACGATCGAAGGCGCCATCCTGGCCGCTCGGGCGTTCAGTGATGCGTCGCGCATTCGACTGGCGGGCGATTGGGTCATCCGGTCACTGCAGGCGTAATGGTCGCCTCCTGAAACGTCGTTAACTTCGGAACAGTCTGGATTCCTTTTGCTTATATTCGCGCTCAGTTCCGTTTGCAATGTCTATCTGCTAGTAGGTTATATTTTGCTGGCGTGTGCTCAGCAACTGTTAACCTCTTAAACCGATTGGAGAACCGTATGTCACGACTGACCTTAATCGATCCCGCCACCGCGACGGGGGCTGCCAAGGATGTGTTGGAGGCGACGAAGGCGACCTTCGGTGCCACGCCGAACATGGTCCGGGCCATGGCCAATTCGCCCGTGGTCGCCAAGGTGTTCCTCGACGCGTTCAAGACGCTGGGCGGCGGGGTGTTGAACGGGCAGGAGCGCGAGGCGATCGCGCTGGCCGTTGCCGAGCGGAACGGCTGCGACTACTGCCTGAGCGCCCACACCGCCATCGGGAAGATGCACCGGATGAGCGACGCGCAGCTCACCGGCGCGCGGCACGGGCAGACGGGCGACGGCAAGCTCGACGCCCTCGTCACGCTCGCTCGGCAACTGGTCGAGCGCCGCGGCCACCTGTCCGACGCCGACCTCACCACCGCCCGCGCCGCCGGCCTGACCGATGCGCACGTCGCCGAGGTCGTGGCTCACGTGGCGATCGCGTTCTACACGAACTACTTCAACCATGTCGCCCAGCCCGAGATCGACTTCCCCGTCGTCCGCGCCGGATAGCAGCATGGCGAAGCTGCTGGCAATGAGGTGCATCAACATGATTGGGGACGGGCGACGCGCGTGCGTCGACCGTCTTCGTCCTGCGCACCCCGCCCGCTCGCACAGCGCCCGGCGGTGCGACGATCACCGCTTCGAGTACTGCGACCGTGCGCCGTGTGGCGGCACCTGAGGCGCCGCCGTGCCGTGGTGCTGCAGGCAGGCGTAGGCGGCGCGGTGGCGGGCGAAGTAGTCGGCTCGGTCGATGAACCCGAGCGTTTGGCGCAGGTGGTCGGTGGTGATGGCCGGGTCGCGCGGCTCGACGAGGAAGTAGCCTTCGTCCTGGTGCATGCGCACCTCGACGCGGTCGCCGTAGGTGGCGAGGATGCGGTCGGGGATGGCGTAGTTGAAGTCGGTGTGGCAGACGGCGAAGTCGAGGTTCACGTCGCGCCAGACCACGTTGGTCAACCCCTGCGTCTCGGCCAGCACGGTGCCGCAGGGGTCGATAATCTTCGCCCGCTCGGTGCCCACCGCCGAGATGACGTAGTAGTGATGCAGCGCCGCCAGCGCGCGCAGCGGAAACCCACCGTTGTACGCCGACGGCCAAACTACCAGCCGCGCGCCTTGCCGGGCCAGTTCGGCCCAGGCATCGGGGAAACAAAGGTCGAAGCAGATCTGCACGCCGATGCGCCCGAAGTCCAGGTCGAACGTGCGTGGCGCCGCGCCGGGCGTGACGCCGCTTTCCATGATCGTGTAATCGGGCGTGCTGGTGACCGGCTGCAATTTGTCGTAGGTGCCGACGAGGCTCCCGTCGCGGCCGAGCACCACCGCCGAGTTGAAGACATCGTTGCCGCGCCGCAAGAACAACGGGCAGATGACGTAGCACCGTCCTCGCCGCGCCCGCTCGGCCGCCACGGTAACGGTGTGCCCGTCGATCGCCTCGGCGACCTCCGTCACCTGACGATGGCTAACGCCGCAACTGGGAAACGTTTCAGGCAGCACCAGCAGGTCCGGCCTGACGAACAGCGCCAGGTCTGCCAGTTCCATCACCATCGCACGATTCTCGCCCAGAGTCGGCCGACGTTGGCCCGACAGGCAGACGGTTGCCACTCTCGCGCGTGAAGGCGAACTCATAGCTGGACACCTTAATCCGATTGCCGGTTCGCCGCGAGCTCGCGTGGGCAACGCGGGAGAGGAACCGGAACGACGTCGCCCGAGTCGATGAACACCCTCTAGGAAACGGGCGACGCGTTAGCGTCGCCCGTTCCGCGTCTCAATGGGTCGACTGACTTCCGCGACCTTGTTTGTCAGGGCGGAATGCCGTTTAGCGACCTCGCTTAGAACTTAAAGCCGACGCCGACCGCGTAGACGAACTGGCCTTCGTCCGACGCCACGTCGGAGTCGCCGCCGTCTCGGAAGGACCACTGGTAGGACGCGCTGCCGAACAGGAACGTCGTTTCGTTGACGAAGTACTTCACGCCGACCTCAGGGCCGGCAGCGAACGAGTCGTTGACGTCGTCACCGAAGTTGTAGCCGAGGACCGCGCCGACGAAGGGGTTCAGTCGGCCGTTCATCAGGCGGAAGTGGTAGTCGATCGCGGCGCCGATGCCGAGCTGATACGACGATTCACCGCTGGAGAGCGCGCCGTTGAGGCGGGCGCCCACCTCGATGTTATCCTCGAAGAAGTACCCATACTGGGCAGCGAAGCCGAAGGCGTTGACGTCAAAGTCGTCCGACGCTGCGCCGGCACCCGTCAGGGTGAACTCGTTGTCGCCTTTGAAGAAGCCGTAGCCGCCGATGTTCTCGTCGACCGCCTGCAGGTTAACCTCGCCGACGGTGTCACCCATCGGTACCGCAGCGGCGTCAACAAGGCGCTCGGCCGAGGACGTGTCGGCGACCCGCTCGGGCGCCGGCAAGTTGAACGCGGACGACGCATCGCTGGCACTGGCGGGCAGTACGCTGATGAGCGTGACGCTGGCGAGCGGCACCACGAAAAGGGAGAGTCTGCTGAACATGTACGGCTCCTTCACCGAAAATGGATCAAGACGACGTGGCCGAAGGGGCACTCGCCCCTCAGCAACTGCGACACGCGGGCCAGCGCGAATGGCGTCCAGTGTTGTACCGCTTCACGCCTACGCGAAAGCAATCAGATGACGTAGGAGTGTCTTTCAACACCTGTGCCATGCCGCGCGGTTTTTCCCTTTTGTCATGTAAGATGGAGTAACATTGATGAGATTACAGGAAGTTCAACCCGCTTAAGCGGACTGATGCGGGTGCGATCGTGGCCTGCGGCACCTTCCATTGATGCTCCAGACGTGTGGACCGCGACACTTTGGACCATGAACGTCATCGACGGAGCAAACTCGATGTCATCCCGAAGAGAGCGGTAGCGACCTGAGGGATCTCTAACCACGGACGGTTCTCGGTCTCGGGAGATCCCTCAGGTCGGCAAGCCTCCCCTCGGGATGACACGTCCCTGACCAACGAAGGGGTACAGTCCGCCAGCCTTTAGGCTCTGGATATTCGTTTGGGATCCGTCGCTTAGCCCACCGCTTCGAGCCGCGCGTACTCCAGGATGAGGGTTTTGCGCCCCCCGGTATTGAAGTCAACGATGGCGCGCGTGTTCTGGCCGGCGTCGGCGAGCTCGAAGATCCGGCCGAGGCCGAACTTCGGGTGGCGGACGAGCTGGCCGGCGCGGAAACCACCGAGGGTGGGCTGCGTGTCGTATCGGCGGTCACTGGGGGCGGTGGCGCCGTACGAGCCGGCGCCGGTGGACTTGTAGTTGCCGTACCCGGTGCCGCCACTGCGGGGATAGGTACCACTGTCGAAACTGAGCGAGGTGCGGTCGATGATCGCCAGCTTGTCCTGCGGCAGTTCGTTGAGGAACGGGCTGGGGATCGTACGCTCTCGCAAACCACGCATCGTGCGGTAGGCGGCCTTGGTGATGATGAGGTGCTGCTCGGCCCGCGTGATGCCGACGAAGCAGAGGCGGCGTTCCTCTTCCAGTTCGATCGGGTTGCCGCGCGAGCGGGAGTGGGGCAGGCAGCCTTCTTCCAGACCGATGAGTGCGACCACAGGGAATTCGAGGCCCTTGGCGGCGTGCAGCGTCATCAGCGTGACCGATCCGCCGGTGCCCTTCATGTGATCGGCGTCGCTGACGAGGCTGACCTGCGCGAGGTAATCCTCCAGCGTGCCATCCGGGTTCTCGTCGTCGTACTCGGCGGCCGACGAAATGAGTTCGTTCACGTTGGCCAGTTCAGACAAATCGGCGTCGCCGGTCTTGCGGTAGAGCGCTTCGAGGCCGCTCGTGCGGACGACATCTTCCATCACGCGTTGAACGAGGCCCTTAGGCGAGGCGATCTCCTGTCCCTCTCCCGGTACGCCGGGAGAGGCTAGGTGAGGGTGATTTTGATCTGCTGACGGAGCACCCAATTCGGAATCACCCGCATCCTGGCCCTCTCCCGGCGTACCGGGAGAGGGGAAAAGCTGTCCGTTTGTCGGCTCGATGTAAGTTGGTTTCGGCGTGCTCTCGGTGCCCACTGAAGTGGGCGACGCTGCGGGCGGTGTTTGTGCCACGGGGGCGCAACCGGCAATCTGGCGCCAGCGTCGTAAAAGTTGGACGAAGTTTCTCGTCGCGTTGACAGCCCGGCTCGACAGGCCGGTCACCTTCTCCACCTGCGCCATCGACTGCGCGAGCGAGATGCCGTTGGAGATGCCGTAGGCGTCCATCAGCTTCACGCTGCTGTCCCCGATGCCGCGGGTGGGCACGTTCACGACGCGCGCGAGGCTGACGGCGTCGCTCGGGTTGGCGATAACGCGCAGGTAGGCCAGTACGTCCTTGATTTCCTTGCGGTTGTAGAACTCCACGCCGCGCGCGATCGTGTACGGGACGGCGTTCTTGCGCAGCGCATCTTCCATCACGCGCGACAGCGCGTTCATGCGGTAGAAGATGGCCATCTTGCTCCAGTCGATCTTCTGCTCGTCGTGCAGGCTCTTGAGCTGCTGCGTGACCATCTCGGCCTCGTCGCGCTCGTCCTGGCAGAAGAAGACGCGCGCCATCTCGCCGTCGGCGTTCTCGGTCCAGAGGCGCTTGTCCTTCCGCTGGCTGTTGTTGGCGATGAGGGCGTCGGCCAAGGCCAAAATTGTCTTCGTACTGCGGTAGTTGCGCTCGAGCTTGATGATCGTGGCGTCGGTGTAGTCCTTCTCGAAATCCAGGATGTTCTGGATGTCGGCCCCGCGCCAGGCGTAGATCGACTGGTCGGGGTCGCCCACGACGCACATGTTGCGGTGCCGTTGCGCTAAAGCGTGCGCGATGATGTACTGGGCGTGGTTGGTGTCCTGATATTCGTCGATCATCAGATACTGAAACCGGTCCTGCAGCTCGCGCAGCACGTCCGGATGATCGCGAAACGCCGCTGCGGTGCGGAGCAGCAGATCGTCGAAGTCGAGCGCGCCGTTGGCATCCAGCATCGCCTGGTACTTCGTGTAGGCCCGGGCGACCGTCCGCTGATAAAAATCCCCGGCGGTCTGGGCGAACTTCTGCGGCGTCAGCAGCTGATTCTTCGCCTTGCTGATGGCGGCATGGACGGCGGCAGGCTGGAAGTTGGTGCTGGAGATGTCCAACGCCTTCAGCGCGTCCTTCAGCACCTTGTTCTGGTCGGCCGAGTCGTAAATGCTGAAGTTGGCGGGCAGGCCCACTTGCTCGGCGTAATGGCGCAGGATGCGCAGGCAAAGCGAGTGGAACGTACAGATGGTCGGCCAGCGCTGGTCGAGCTTGCCGAAGTCACGGATCGGCCGATCCATGATCTTCTCGACGCGCGCCTTCATCTCGCCGGCGGCCTTGTTCGTGAACGTGATCGCGCAGATCGCGTTGGCCGGGATGCCCTGGGCGATCATGTACGCCACCCGGCGAGTGAGCACGCGCGTCTTTCCCGACCCCGCGCCCGCAATGATGAGCAACGGCCCATCGATGTGCATGGCGGCGGCCCGCTGTTCGTCGGTAAGGTCGGCAAGTAGTTCGTCGGCAGTCTGCAAAACGTCGCTCCGGCTCGTCCGTTCGGGCGTAAGACTATATCAGGTTCACCCGTTCGGGGCGCGTTCGGTGTTGGAAGAGAACGCAAAGGCGCTATGACGCGAAGGAAGCCGCCAAGTGAAAACAGCACGAGCGACCTCTCCCTCTCCCTCCGGGAGAGGGCAGGGGTGAGGGTCGGGGAATGGGGTGGCCTTCCCCTTCAGGCGTGCGGGCGAAACTATGTCGCTATTCGCGGACGTGTCATCCCGATGGGAGGCTTGCCGACCGGACCCATCTACCAAGACCGAAAACCGTCCGTCGTTCGAGATCCCTCAGGTCGCCTGAGGCTCCCTTCGGGATGACAACCGGGCGCGATGCGACAGGGTTCCGTCCGCTACGCCCAAAGGCACTCGGCAAATGAAAACCCCCACCCTAGCCCTCCCCCGGCGTACCGGGAGAGGGAACCAGAGGCCTGCGCTCCAACTGCATCTCCGCCATGCGCAGGACCGCGTCCACGCTCAGCCAGTTCAGGCAGCTGACGTGCGAGCATTGCTTTGAGTAGCACGGGCTGCAGGGGATGTCGACGCGGACCACACTGTCCAATCGGCCGTAGGGGCCGGTGCGGATGGGGTTGGTGGGGCCGAACATTGTCACCAGCGGTCGGCCGAGGGCGGTGGCGATGTGCATGGGGCCGCTGTCGTTGGCGATGACGAGGTCGGCCCGTTCGAGCAGGGCGACCAGTTGCCGCAGGGTGGTTTGGCCGGTCACGTCGATGCCGCCGATGAGGGGGGCGATCGACTTCTCGTACGCGCCGCCCGCGACCACCGTTTCCAGTCCGAACCGGTCGCGCAACGGCTGCCGCAACGCCGCGAACGATGCGGCGGGCCAGCGCTTCGTCACCCAATTCGTGCCGGGCAACAGGACGGCGTAGCGCGTGCCCTCTGGGATGAGCGACCGAATGTGGGCGCGGTCGGCGTCGTCGGTGGGGAAGACGTACCGCACGGGTTCATCGGGGCAGCCGAGCGTTTGGGCGATCTTCAGGTAACGGTCGATCGCATGCTGCTCGGGCGTGCCGACGTCCACGCGGTGCGTGTAGAACAGCGGCGCCATCTCGCGGGCCTTGCTGAAGCCGATGCGGACGGCCGCCCGCGTCTTCCACGCCATCCAGCCGCTGCGAAACAGGCCCTGCAGGTCGATGACGAGGTCGTACTGCGCGTCCCGTAACCGCCGGCCGAAGGCGAAGAGTTCGTGGCGCGTTTCACGATTCTTCCACGCGGCCCCGAGACGCTTGCGGTCGAACAAAATCGCGTTGTCCAACTGCGGGTGATTGTCGAGTATGCCCGCGCACGCCGGCGTGACCAGCCAGTCGATCTTCGCCGCCGGCCAGCGGTCGCGCAGCAAGTTCAGGATCGGCAGCGCATGCACGACGTCGCCCACCGCGCTGGGCTTAATGATCAAGATGCGGTTAGGGGGCGTCGGAAACGCGATGGCCGTCATGCGATGCACGCATGAATAAGCGAGGCGGCGGCAAGTTGCAAAGAACGGAACGGACGGACTGGATGACAGAGTCAGGAAAAGAGTTGAACGCCAAGACACCAAGGACGCCAAGGTAGGAAACGCCAAGGAGTTCTTTATCCCCTTTCTTTCCTACCTTGGCGTTCTCGGCGTCCTGGCGTTCATTTCAGAATGGTTTCAATAAGGCCACGCGGTTTAGAACCCCGTACAACGGGCGGCCCGCCCGTTTCTTCGTGGCTAAAACACGGGCGAGCCGCCCGTGGTACGCGCGGAGACGATGGACGAAAAACGCGTCTACCGCGACTGCCGGCGGATCGTCATGTCGAAGTTCTTCACCATGCCTGTATACATGCCCCACACCACGGCGGTGTAGATGCCGATCGCGATCCAGCTGCCGATGAAGATCAGCACGCGGGCATCGGCCAGTTCGCTGGCCCAGGTGGGGTTGGCGGGGTTGAAGTTGTAACTGACGGCCTGCGGGTTGATCAGCAGGCCCAGGAGCGTGAAGGGGCTGAAGCTGCCGATGGCGACCGCGATGTCCGAACCGCGGCCGCTTTCGAGGAAGGTGTAGCCGCACCAGCCGAGCGTGCCGGTGACGCCGGCGACGATGCCGACGCTGGCCATCACCGCCGTCACGGTCGTGCGCATGCGCAGCGACATCTGCATGCCCAGGATGGCGGCGAACGCGCAGACGATGACGAACATGCCCGGCAAGATCAGCAGCGCTTCCGGCAGCACGATCCAGCGGAAGCCGACACCGCCCGAACCGCTCAGCAAGCGGTACATGTCGTAGACGATGAAGATGGCCACGCTGGCCAGCGGCACCGCGATCAACGGCAGCACGAAGCTCACCAGCCCGCGCAGCTTGCCCCAGATGTAGTAACGGCTGGTGATCGGCGTGGTCAGCAGCAGGTCGAGGCTGCCGTCCTCCTTCTCGCGCGTCACCGTGCTGGCGGCGGCGTTGGTGACGATGAGCAGGATGATCGCCAGTTCGACGATTGTGGCGCCCAGCAGGTAGCCTTGCAGCGCCGTCGCCGACAGTGCGGATGGCACCTCGGTCGCCGTCACGCTCGCCAGCACGCGGGCGTTGCCACCACTGGTGGTCACGTCGACCGCCATCCGCCGGCGAAGGTCCTCCAGCGTGCCGGGTTGGCCGTTCACCTTTACGTCGACGGGCTGATTGGCGCGAATCTCGTAGTTGGTGGCCGAGTCGGGCGTGTAGACGGTGAAGATGCCGGTGGCGCTGTCGTAGCTCGTGCGGTCGATGTACATCGCCGGCGTGGTGGTCGACGAATATAACCACAGCAGCACGACCGCGCCGGCAACGCCCGCGAGCATGAAGCCGTAGCGCAGCAGCGTCGCCCGGGCGGCCGATGCCTTGGTCTTGGCCTCGCGCCAGGCGATCGGGTTGCTCCAGACGAAGCGCGGCTTGCGCGTCGTGGCGCCCTTCGACACGTGCAGCTTCTGCAAGATCCACGACCGCAGCGACACGGTCGACTGCGCCAGGCGGCGCAGCATGACGATCGACGGCACCACGAGCACGAAGCTCAGGAAGAACATGAACGTGATGTAGAACCCCGCCGGCCGGGCGAGGTACCAGCCCCAGGGCCAGCCCTGCAAGTCGGGCGGCAGGTCGGTCATGGCGGGCGGGGCATACAGCTCTGAACCGAAGATCGTCTGCAGCGCCAGGAACGGGTTCAGCCCGGTCATCCAACTGGTCGTCGAGAGCGCGCCGGTCGTCAGGTTGATCTTGAACGCGTCCAGCTGGTCCAACAGCGCGGTGCCGACGAGGTAGAGGACGATGAAGAAGTAGAAGCTGAAGATCGTCCGCCGGGTGCCGACCTTAAAGGTCGCGATCGCCATGGCCATGGAACCGGTCACGAACGCCGTCGCCGCCGCCACGTTGAACGATTGGATGATGTCGCGGATTGCCACGCCACCGAAGATCTGCGTGATCGAGAAGATCGGGATGCCGCTGATGAGCAACGCGATCACGAAGAACAACCGCGACAGCAGCGACCCCAGCACGATCTGCCCATTAGTCAACGGCGTGGCGAGCAAGATGTCGTACGTCTGGCTGTCCTTTTCCTGCGTGATCGCCCCGGCGGTAAAGATGGGCGACAGCAGGGCGACCAGCGCCAGTTGCAGGTAGCTCATGCGCTCGAAGAGCTGCCGGCTGATGCTCGTCAGCTGGTCGAGCTGCGTCGCCTGCGTGTTCAGCGAGAAGACCACGACGAGGATCAGCAGGCCCAGGTAAATGCAGCGAATGAACAAATCGCGCCGCCGCTTGCCACCGGCCTCGATGACGCGGAGCAGGATCGGGTTGGCGGGGATGAGACGCCAGAGGTAGTCGGTGATGCCTAGCATGGGTAATGACCAATGACCAAACCAGAGTGACCAATGAATGACGAAGGCTAAATGACGAACGACCGCCGTCGTCACGTTAGTTGTCATCCCGATGGGAGGCCTGCCGACCTGAGGGATCTCGAATTACGGACGGTTCTCGGCCTTGGGAGATCCCTCAGGTTGGCAAGCCTCCCATCGGGATGACATCGGCATCTCGCGGCCGCGATGCGTCGTCTCAGGTTCGCCATCGGGCTTCTATTGAACAATGCCCTTCGTCATGCGCATGAACGCCGTTTCCAGGTTTACTTCCTCTTCCTTCAAGAGCGTCAGCCTGAAGCCCGACGACAGCAGCCGATGCGGGATGAACGTGTAGTCCTTCACGCCTTCCTTCAATGCCACTTCGAAATGCCCGGGTTTCGGCGTGACCGATTCAACGTTCGGGTCTTGGCTGATCAGCGCTTCCGCCTGCCGTTGGTTTTCGAGGACGCCGACGAGCAGATTCATCCCGCCCCTCGCCCGGCGGACGATTTCCGTCCAGGGGCCACTGTAGAGCAGTTCGCCGCGTTCGATGATGCCGACGGTGTTACAGAGGTCCTGCAGTTCGGGCAGGATGTGCGAGCTGATGATGATCGTCTTGCCCATGCGCTGCAGCGTCTTCAGCAGCTCGCGCAGCTCGATGCGGGCCCGGGGGTCGAGGTTGCCGGCCGGCTCGTCGAGCAGCAGCACCTTGGGGTCGTGCACGAGCACGCGGGCGATCGACAGCCGCTGCTTCATGCCACGGCTGAGGCCGTCGACGGGGGCGTCGCGCTTGTAGCCCAAATCGGTCAGTTCCAGCACGTCGTTGCAGATCTTGGTCCGCTGGGCGCCGTTGATGTTGTACGCGGCGGCGAAGAAGTCCAGATACTCCTGCACCACCATGTCCTCGTACGCGCCGAAGTAGTCGGGCACGTAGCCGATCATCGGGCGGATCTGGCGGCTCTGGTAGCCGACGACCAGGTCGCACACGCGCGCCTCGCCCCAGGTGGGCTGCAGCAGCGTGGCGAGGATCTTGATCGTCGTCGACTTGCCGGCGCCGTTGGGCCCGATGAAGCCGAAGCAGTCGCCTTCGTTGATCTCGAGGTTCAGGTTCGACAGGGCCACGAGCGTGCCGTATCGCTTGGTGAGGTTGACGGTTTTGATGACAGCGGCCATGTGATTCTCGTGACAAGGGCCTCTGGCCCGTACTGCGTAAACTTCGTTGCCTACACGGGCCGCAGGCCCGCGTCACGGTCGAACTATCGCCGCCTTCACTCGCTCGGCGCCGTCGTCGGCTGGGTTGCAGGCGGTTCCGGTGGCGTGCGGTCGAGGGGGATGACGAACTCGTACAGCAGGTCGCCGGTGCCACCGTACGGGTCGCCGTCGACCAGGAACGGGTAGGGCAGTGGTTGTTGTTCGGCCGTGGATGCCAGCACGAGCATCTGGCCGTTGCTGACGATGTGCGACATGTTCAGGTGTCGCACGCCGCGACGCAAAATCTCGAAGCGACTGCGTTCGTTGCGGGTCTGGTCGCGCGGCGTGGGGAGCAGGTCGTAGAGCGCCATCAGCGGCAGCGACCGCACGTAACCGTTGGTCGAGTCGTCAAGCGTGGCAATATTGCCCATGCCGGACAGGCCCTGGTTGCGCAGCCCGCCGTACCACCAGCTGGTCCAGCCGGCATCACCGCGGCCGGTGCCCATGAAGTCGATGATCGGCCAGCCACCCAACCGGTCCTCGCGCGGAACTCGATAGCGGCGGCGTTCGGCCTCGGTCTCAAGGTTGAGGCCGGGCGGCGTCACCTGGAACGGTGGGTCGGCCACGTCGCGTGCGAAGTCGATCGTGGTGCCCTTCACCCACTTCTCGCGATAGAGGACGCGCATCTGCCCGTTGGCGTTGCGGTAGGCGATGTAGATGTCGCGCAAATCGGCGCCGGTGTTGTTGGTCAGCACGCCATCCACGCCGCGCAACTGGTTGAGCGACAGCTTCGCGAACCCGTCCACCCGGCCCGCCAGATCGCCCGACCAGCGGGCCTGCACCTTCTTCAGCGTGCTGCGGTAGGGGAACGCGACGACCGGCGCGCCGGCCTCGGTATCGTCCGGCACGGGCACGATGTACTCGCCTTGCACGGGCGGGCGATCGGTATCAGTGGGGCGCTGCTGCGGGTGCTGCGGATAGCCCGCGACGTACGGCAGCGATCCTTCGGCGGTCTGGCCGAGCGTGACGGGGATGGACCCGTCGTTCGGGATGTACAACCCGATGTTGCTCGTGGCGATCGCGGGTTGGCCAACGGCCGACTGCACGACCGTCACGTGCTTCACGACCGGTGGGCCGCGCAGCACGAGGCGCACCATGATCAGCGTGATCGCCGTCGCCACCACGGCGGCGGCGGCGAAGGCGAGCCAACTGAGCTCCTTCTTGCGCCAGTTGATGAGCGCGAAGTAGCTGCCCGGCCCGGCGGCCAGCCAGTAGATGATGAAGAAGATCACCGCCATCAGCACAAGCGCCGCGCCACGGCCGGCGTGGTTCATGCCGGTAAGCAGCGTGTAGCCGACGTCGATGGCGCTCGACGGGTCGCTGTACCCGTTGTCGTCGTCCCCGCGGCGGGCGGCGGGCAGCGTGTCGTTGTTCCACGCGAACACCGTGTCCCACACGTGCGCCCAACCCGCGGTTGCGGTGCGGGCCGTCAGGGACGGGTCGCCCAGGTCCTGTGCGACCCAGGTGGTGCCCCCCAGGCCCAGCACGCCGCGCACGATCCAGGGAGACGTCGTGCCGTCAGGCCATTCGATCGCGAGCCGTTCTTCCACCATCGCGTTGGGCTTCGGCGTGGCAGCGCCCATGCGGAACGGGCCGACCACGGTGCTCCACGCGTCGCGCGGGTCGTTCGACCGCGCCAGCGAGCGCAGCGGCTCGGGCTGCTGCGTCTCCTTCATCTCCACCAGACTCGTGCCACCGGCGGCGACGTACTCGATCGGCAGCAGGTGCGCCAGTGGCGTCAGACGGTCGCGCTCGGGCGACTGGCAGACGATCAGTCGTCCGCCGGTTCGCACGTATTGTTCGATGGCGGCGGTGCGGCGGGCGCCGCCCTCATCCAGTGCGTTGGCGTCGGCGTTCAGCCAGAGGATCGAATCGACGGCGGTGTAGGCCAACGCATTTTCGGGCAAGTCGCGCGGGCGCATCGCGACGAACGCGACGTCCTCACTGATGCCGATCGCGCGGTCGTACTCGCGGAACGCCGGGCGGCTGTCACCGTCGTAGATGCAGAGGACGAGCTTGCGGCCGCGCAGCAACGCACCGTCGCGCGCTGGTGGGCCATCGAGCGATTCAGGCACCTGCGTTTGCGCCAGTTGGCCGGCGGGTTTGTTGTCGGCCGTCAGCAGCTGCACGCGCAATCGCTGGCGCAGCTCGTCGAGCGAGCCGCTGGCCCGGGCGTCGGGCAGGCCGCTGGGTTGGGGGATGAAGAACATCCAGAACCGCTGTTCGGCCTGGCTGGTGTCGATGCTGATGTCGCGCGTGTACGCGGGGCGGTCGCGGTCGAGGTCTTCCTGGATGACCTGCAGCTTATGGAAGCCGGTGGTCAGGCCGGCCGTGCGGATGCGCACGACCATGGGCGTCCAAGCATCGGGACGGTAGTAACCACCGAAGCCGATGCTCTCGACCTCGCCGCGAATCTGTGCAAGGACCGCTGCGGGCGACAGCAGGACGAACAGCACCAACCCCACCAAGGTGTGACGCATTGACGATGACTGTAAACGGGCGGGTGATGGGGGGCAAGCGGGATTCATGTGAAAGGGGAGCACGTCGACGCGGAGCTTTGTTCATTGGACATTGGGATTTGCAGCCGTCGCGCGGCCGATTACCATTGCCCTTGCGTCGGCGTTTGTTCACGCCGCGCCAGTTTTCAAGGGAAGAGGGAAACCAACATGTCCGTCCGCAAGGGGAAGTCGCAGCCGCGCCTGCGCCGCACGTTCACGATCGAATCGCTGGAAGCTCGCCAACTGCTTTCCGTTGCCGCCACCGGGCCCGCGACGGCGGTGGAGGGGCAGCCGTACGTGCTGACGCTGCCGACGGAGGTGCCAAACGCGACCGGCGTCTCAGGATTTGCCATCGATTGGGGTGACGGCACGACCTCAGGCGCGTGGTTCGGCCAGCCCGCGGTCACGCACCTCTTCGCCGACGGCCCCGCGACGGACCGAATTACCGTGAAGGCCAACGCGTCGGGTGGGCAGGTTCCGGTGCCGGTGCGCATCGGATCAGGCGAGCCGTCGGCGGAGATTGACGCTGACTTTGCGAAGAACGTAACCACGTTTGGGAAGGCGCACGAGAGAGTTCGAGCCTATACCACCGACATATTGAAAGGCGTGGCGACGGATGCTCAGGACCGAATTGTTACGGCCGGTTTCAGCGCTGGCCTACGACCGCCGAGCATGACTGATCCGTTCATTCCGCAGGGGCTGGTGCTGCATCGTTTCCTGAAGGACGGCACCCCCGACGCCACGTTTGGGGACGGGGCCACTGCGGGTCGAACCATCATTCCCCTCAACGATTCCTGGCAGCCTCGCCTGGATGTCACCAACGCGTTCGTCGACAGCCAGGGCCGCATCTTCGTCGTCGGCACGTCGTGGTACAGGAACGACCAGCGGGGCGTGTTCACCGCCCGCTTTACGAGCGCCGGGACGCTCGACACAACCTATGGCGTTGGCGGCATCGCCGACATCCCAGCATTAACCTTCAACCCAGCCGGCCTCTTCTCGTACTGGACCCGCGATGCGGCGATCGACGGCGACGGACGAATTGTGGTCGTCGGGATGGGTGTCAATACCGACCGCGATATTCTGGCGCTGCGGCTGACGGCCGACGGTGCGCTCGACGAAACGTTCGGCGTCGCAGGCGTCGCGACGATCAACGTCAATGCAACGGACCAAGGCACCGCGGTCGCGATCGCGCCGGACGGTGGCATTGTGCTTGCTGCCGAAACGGCTACTACGAATTCGGCCTCGAAGCCGATGCTGGTGCGGCTGAACTCGAGTGGCATCATTGACGCGAATTTTGGCACAGCGGGGAAAGTCCATTTTACCGCATCTGAGTACGCGAGCGACCTGGTCATTCAGCCCGACGGCAAACTGCTCTTCGGACGCACGACCAACCCCAGCGGCAACGTAAACGATGCGATCTTCTCTCGCTTCAATGCCGACGGCAGCATCGATTCAACCTTTGGCGTCAGTGGCCAACGTGTCGTCAATTTTGGTGCGAGCGACTACCTGACACGGTTGCTACTGAGAGCCGATGGACGGATCCTCGCAACAGGCGTCAGCCCTGGTAGCAGCGCCACGGCCGGGCTATTGGTCAGCCTCAACTCGAACGGATCCTTCGACACTAGCTTTGGCACCAACGGCGTTGCCGCGACACCGGGACCGGTAGGCCAGTACCTCTATCCGACTGACGCGGTCCTCCAATCTGACGGATCGTTAGTGACGATCGAAGGGGGCGGGACGCCGGGCTATTACAGTTTCCTCGCCAAGTACCTCCCCGCGCCGCTCGTGCGTATTAGCAACGCCGCACCGACCGGCGAGTTCGTCGCGCCGACGCCAACGGTGACGGCAGGCGATACCACGACCGTGTACTTCCGGTCGACGCGCGATGCCGCCGGTGACTCCGCGGCGGGGTTCCGGTTTAGCTTTGATTTCGACAACGACGAAGCATTCGACGTCACTAACAGCACCAGTGGCACTGCCACCGTGCCCGCAAAGTACCTGACGACGCCCGGCGACCACGTCGTGCGCGGGCGGATCAGCGATAAGGACGGCGCCTACACCGACTACACCGTCACCATCAAGGTCGTCGCGCCGGTGAACATCGTGGCAACGCCCAGTTCGCTGGCGGTGAACGAGGGGGCGTCGGCGACCTTTGGGGTGAAGTTGTCGTCGCAGCCGGCCAGCAACGTGGACGTCCAGATCTCCCGCAACCACGAGAGCGACATCGATCTGTTCAACTACACGCAGTTCGTGACGTTCACCACCACTAATTGGAACACGCCGCAGAACGTCGAGCTCCGCGCCAATGAAGACGCCGACGCCGCCAATGGAACCGCAGAGTTCTCGCTCACCGGTTTCAACCTCACGAGCACGACGGTGACGGCGACCGAGGTCGACAACGACGTCATCGTTAACCCGCCACCGCCGGAGACCGTTACGCTGCAAGGGGAAGGCGGCACGTTCGGCGGTGGCACCGGCGTGGCAGACGACAATGCCGGCTACAACGGCACGGGCTATGCCGACTTCGGTGGCAACGGTTCTGCGGCGCAGTGGACGGTCAACCGCGCGGCGGCGGGGCAGGCGACGGTTACCTTCCGCTATGCGAACGGGTCGACCGCCAATCGCCCGCTGGCGATCTTCATCAACGGCACCAGCGCCGGCACGCTGAACTTCGGCCCCACCGGTGGTTGGACCACGTGGGGCACGACGTCGATCAACGTCGCGCTCGCGAGCGGGGCAAACACTATACGCGCCGCCGCGACCACGAGCGCGGGTGGGGCCAACATCGACCAGCTGACCGTCGGTTCCGTCGTCGCGCCGCCGCCGCCTCCTCCGCCACCACCGTCGACGACGGTGTATCAGGCCGAGTCGGCGACGCTGGCGGGCGGCACGCGTGGCAGCGCCGAGCATGCCGGATACATCGGCGCGGGCTTCGCCGACTTTGCTGGCGACGGGTCATCGGCCCAGTTCACGTTGACGCGGTCGGCCGCCGGCGCGACCTCGCTCGCCTTCCGCTACGCCAACGGCAGCACCGCGAACCGGCCGCTGGCGGTCTACGTGAACGGCGCCAGCGCCGGTACGCTGGCCTTCGGTCCAACGGGCGGCTGGACCACCTGGGGGACCGCAACGCTCAGCGACGTCGCGCTCAACAGCGGCACGAACACGATCAATCTCGTCGCCACCACCAGCGCCGGCGGGGCGAACGTCGATCAACTGACGGTCGCCGGCACCACGCCCAACCCGCCACCCCCCACGATGACGGTCTACCAAGGCGAGTCCGCCAAGTTGGGCAACGGCACCGCCCCCAGTAACCAGAACGGTGGCTTTACCGGCACCGGCTACGCCGACTTTGCCGGCAACGGGTCGTACGCCGAGTTCACCGTCGCGCAGTCCACCGCCGGGCAGAAGTCACTCGCCTTCCGTTACGCCAACGGCGGCACGGTTAACCGCCCGCTGAGCGTAACCGTCAACGGCGTCGCGATCGGCACGCTTTCCTTCGCCCCGACCGGTGGCTGGACCACGTGGAACGTAACGTCGATCCTGGCGACGCTGCAGTCCGGCACGAACATCATCCGCCTGACCGCCACCACGACCGCAGGTGGGGCGAACGTGGATTCGTTGACGGTGTAAGCGGGGGGCTATCACTCCTCTGCCGCGACGCGCGGTGGGCGCCTCCGTTCCTCCGGGAACGCTCTCCGCGTCTTCGGGGTCTCACCCCCTCCCTCCCCCGGAGGGAGAGGGAGGACGTCGCGCGGCGTTCCGCGACGCCTCTGTTCTTCCTTCGTGTTCCCCTTCGCGCCTTTGTGACTTCGTGGCTCCCCTTGATGAAATCGTGTCTAGCGCCGCATGGCAGACAAGAATGCGAGTGTGTGTGCTTAGTACAATCCCGACCGCAAAGCGTTAGCGGCTGCGCACGCAGATGCAGATGATGGCAATCCCTAGCAAGCATCCAAAGACCAGCAGTACGTTCCACCACCTCGGCTCGGGGTGCGGCGTGCCGGGGCTGGAGTAATCGAGCGGTTCGGGAGGGTCCGTAGGCATGAGATGGACGCTAAGGATTGGAGTCGCTTTGTTGGGGTTCGAACCGTCGGACGACCGATCGAAACGCGATCGCTCCAACGCCGATCATTACGGCAAACGTCCCAACGGTCGGGACGATCGACAGCCAGCCTTTCAATCCCTGCGCTGATTGCCCGAAGACCATCGCGACGCAGAGCAGTGCCGCGAATCCCATGACCGCACCGTAGAGCGTGGCCATGAGGTAGACGCCGACCTGCCGCATGTCACTTCTTCACTTTCTCCTGAAGGCTACTCCACCCACGACGTCACCGGCTGTGTCGGCATCGCCGCGGGTTGGGTGGTGGGCAGGGGGGTCAGGCGGTACAGCCGGCCGGAGCGGCGGGTGATCTCGGGGTTGCCGCCGCGCAGGCGCATCTGGCCGAAGTCCAGGATGTACATCGAACCGTCGGGGGCGATCTTGATGTCGATCGGGCGTTCCATGGCGTCGCCGGCCTCGGTCTTGTCGATGCGGCTCTTGGGCTTGCCCTTGGTGTTGAAGATGAACTGCTTCACCTGCCGCGTGTCCATGTCGACGCGCACCACCTCAAACCCCACCGTGCCGCGCAGCGGTTGGCCGCCACTGGCGAAGGGGGCGCGGTCGCCGCTCATGCCGACGATCGCGTTGCCGCGGAACTCGCGGAAGGGGGTTTCCTCGGGCACGAAGTCGAACTTCGCCGCGCCGCTGAGCGACGGGAACGCCGCGCTCACCAGCGTGTCGCGGTTGGGGGCCAGCAGGCCGCTGGCGCCGTGGTCGATCAGGAAGGCCAGGTCGGGATAGCCGCTCTTCACGATCATCGCCTTCGTCGCGTCGCTGATCTCCAACTCGCCCACGGGCCGCACGTCGGCCGTATAGTCGGGCCAGCCGTACCACGTGCCGGGGACGATGCGAAGCAGCGCGTCGGGGTCGTCCTGCACCGGCCGTGTGCCGCGCAGTTCCATGCCGTTGTTCGTCGCGTACAGCCGGCCGAACTCGTTGTAGCGCAACCCGCGCGGCAACCGGATGCCGTGCGCTTCCACGCGCAGATCGCCGCCCGTCGGGCTGATGCTATAGATGGCCCCGTTGGGCTTGGCCACCGGGCTGGGCGCGATGCGCGTCTGGTTGCTCACCCCGAACGGCTGGAACGGCGCCGTCACCGCGACGTCTTCTCCCACGAACAGGCCCGCCCGCGGGTTGGGCGTGTTGAAGCGATACCCGTACAGCTTCAACGGCACGTACGACTGATCCGCCAGCAACGGGTGCTCCTGCACCCAGCCGACCTTGAAGTTGTCCAACCCCACCACGCCGCTGTTCGTCGCCGTGCCCACGCCGAAAATCAACCGCCCGGTCGGCGACAGCGTGATGTCCGTCACGCTGTTGTCCCCCTGTGCCGGCAGGTCCGCCACCACCGTGCGCGTCGAGCCGTCGTCGATGCCGAACCGCGTGATCACGCCCATCCGGTTCTCATCGCGATGCGACACGAACAGCCCACCGTCGTGGTAGACCATCCCGCCGATCGGCGCGTAGATGTGGAACCGCTTCTTCAGGAACGCGAACGGCGACGAATCGGGCTTGGGATAAACGTCGAAGTACGTGCCGTCGGGCCGCCACCCGTAGATGCGCGGCTCGATCGGCCCCGCCCCCGTCTCGGCCAACACGATCGACCCATCGGGCAGAAACGTCATCGCGCTCGGCGCCGTCAACCGGTCCGCCACCAGCGTCAGCTCGTAACCCGCCGGGTACTCGACGTACTTGCGGTCGATCGTCCGGGCCGCATCGCCACCGTACATCCGCGGCCCCTGCGCGCACCCGGCCAGCAGCCCGAGCACCGCCACCGCCACCCCCACCCACGACACCGCGCCACCCCGTATCCGGCGGCGAAACCCATCGCGTTGAGCAGCGTACGACATCAGCATGAGGCCTCTCTCCACGCGCCCGCCCTCGCAATCGGGACGGGGCACACCACTGATATACCGGAGCACGCCCGGAATGTCATTAGGAAGGGGAGGGGCGAAGTCCGAACGATGACGCCCAAAGCCGAAGTGAAGACGACCGGTTCACCCGCCGATCGATGTCAACGCCGGGTGCCACGGTACGGTACGCCGTGCCGTGTCTTCCGCTGCCCAGGCAGAGCACGGCTTGGCGTACCAAACCGTGGCACCCGGCTCTTCACCCCCCTTGGCCGATCTCGGCGCGCAACAAAAAGGGGCGCGCCACACAGGCCGCGCCCCAGTCTTCACTTCAGACTTCATCCGTCAGACGTCGCCTCTACGCCGCGATCTTCGCCGGCTGCGCCGCGCCGCCGGCGCCGCCCGCGGCGCCGACGCTCATCGTCGTCATCGCGCCGCCGTTCACGCCGAAGTTCACGACGAACTCCGCCGCGTCGCCCACGCCGGTCGTGCGCACGCCCT